>JALGVR010000110.1 GCA_025774605.1 bacterium
ATCAGAAATGAAGTGCTTTTTCAACGGGAGCAAATAGGGTTACAGAAAGTTTTTCAGTTGGAGGGGTCTGCTTATGGATGTTCTGTTACTATCGCGGCTGCAGTTCGCAGTGTCAACCATCTTTCACTTCCTGTTCGTTCCACTGACTTTGGGCTTGTCGGTTCTCGTCGCCTTCATGGAGTGGCGGTATGTCAAGAGCGGCGACGAGGAGTACAAGCGGATGGCAAAGTTCTGGGGGCGGTTGTTCGTGGTAAACTTCGCCATCGGCGTCGTCACCGGCATAACCCTGGAATTCCAGTTCGGAACCAACTGGTCGCGCTATTCCGAATATGTGGGCGACATCTTCGGCTCACTGCTGGCTATCGAAGCGACCCTGGCGTTCTTCCTCGAGTCGTCCTTTCTCGCCGTCTGGATCTTCGGCTGGAAGCGGGTTTCCAGGAAGATGCACGCCTGGAGCATAACGCTGGTGGCGATCGCTTCGACGGTATCCGCCTACTGGATCCTGGCGGCCAACTCGTGGATGCAGCACCCGGTCGGCTATACGATCCGCAACGGCCGCGCCGAACTGACGGACTTCGCCGCGGTCGTCCTTCAGAAGGCGGCTGTCATTCAGTTCCTGCATACGGTCGCCGGCGCCTATATCCTCGCCGGTTTCTTCGTGATGGGCGTCAGCGCCTATCACCTGTTGAAGAAGCGGGAGGTCCGGTTCTTCATGCGCTCCTTCCGCATCGCGCTGGTGTTCGCTCTGGTCTTCTCCCTGTTCGAAGTCGTGCAGGGGCATCTGAACGGCGCGCTGATCGCCCGCAACCAGCCCGCCAAGCTCGCCGCATGCGAATCTCTATGGGAGACAAAGACAAATGCTCCACAGACGATCCTTCTGATACCGAATGAAAAAAACGAACGGAACGCCATCGAAATCGGCAGAATACCCGGCATGCTCAGCCTGCTCGCCTACCACTCAACCGCCGCCGAAGTCAAGGGACTGCTGGATTTTCCTCCCGATGAAAGACCTCCGGTGAGCCTGGTCTTCGCCGCCTTTCGCGGCATGGTGGGACTGGGATTTCTGTTCGCGCTGCTGACGATTATCGGCTGGTTCATCAGAAAAAAACTCGATGAATATCCATTCTACCTGAAAATCATGCTCTTTTCGATCCCCTTGCCTTATATTGCTATCGAGTTGGGCTGGATCGTTGCGGAGGTGGGACGTCAGCCGTGGATTGTCCATGGTCTGATGAAGACATCCGACGCCGTGTCGCCGGTGGCGGTTTCCCAGGTTGCCACGACCTTCATCGGCTTTCTCCTGCTCTACTCCTTCCTCGGCGTTACCAATTTCGTTCTCCTGGCGAAACTGGCGCGCAAGGGTCCTGAACCGACGTCTGAACCATCATCCGGAGAGGAGGTGACGGCATAATGGGTACGATCTGGTTTGTCATCTGGGGAATACTGTGGGGGGTCTATTTCCTGCTGGACGGCTTCGACCTCGGCGCCGGCGCCCTGATGCCGTTTACAACCAGGAACGAAAGCGACCGCAGGAAGCTGTTCAATGCCGTCGGGCCGTTCTGGGACGGCAACGAGGTCTGGTTGATCACTGCTGGAGGCGTCACTTTCGCGGCCTTCCCCGGTACGTACGCAACCATGTTCAGCGCGCTCTACTCGGCATTGATGCTGGTTCTGTTCGCCCTGATCCTGCGCGGCGCCGGCGCGGCGATGCGCGAGGAGGCGGAAAAACCGGCGTATCGGTCGTTGTGGGACTGGTGCTTCACGATCGGCAGTTTCCTCGCCGCCTTCCTGCTGGGTGTGGCTTTCGCCAACATATTCAAAGGCATACCGATCGACGGCGACGGGGTTTTTCACGGCAGTCTGTTCTCCCTGCTGAACTATTACGGTCTTGTCGGCGGGCTGCTGTTCTTCGTGTTCTTCGCCACGCACGGCTTGATCTGGCTGGCGTTCAAGACGAGCGGGGAATTGCATGACCGGGTTGCAGGCCTGGCCGGAAAGTTCTGGATAGTTTTGCTCGCGCTGTCGCTGATTTTCATCATGGCTACAGCCACCCAGACCAGTCTTTTCGGTAATTACATCGCCAGACCCATCCTGTTCGTGATCCCGCTGCTGATGTTGGCAGGGCTGGCAATGACGGGGATATTCATCAAGAAGACCGCCTGGAAGCGAGCCTGGTTCGCCTCGAGCCTGTTCATCTTCTGCGTCACGATGTTCGGCGTGGTCGGGATGTACCCCAGCCTGCTGCCCTCGAGTATTCATCCCTCCTTCAGCCGCACCATCGCGAACAGCGCTTCGAGCCCGCTCACGCTCAGGATCATGCTGGTGGTGGCGCTGATTCTTATACCGATCGTAGTGATCTACCAGTCATGGATTTACAGGCTGTTCAGCGGAAAGGTCAGCGGCGAAGAATCCGGATATCATGCGGGTTTGTAGCGCAAAAACATTGCGGACAACCTGGAAAAGCCTCTTCAGCGGGATCTGGAGGACGGCACAGGCAAATCGTCGCCCGTGTTTCAAGTCATCTATTCCTGCAGGGTCAAACCGGCACACGGGAATCAAGATTTACAATCATATCAATGGATAAGAATTTAAAAATCGGCCTGGTCGGCTGTGGTTATCTCGGCAGCCGGCATCTTGGGCATCTATGCGGCATCGACGGACTGGAGGTTTCCGGCGTGTGGGACGTTGATCCTGACGCGCTCGGGAGGGCATGCCATGATTTCAACGTCCGGGCTGCATCAGGGCTGGAAGAGCTCATCCGTCAATCGGATGCGCTCGACGTGGTCACTCCGACATCCACCCATTTCGAGATCGGCTCCCTGGTTGTCGACGCCGGACTGCCTCTCTTCATCGAGAAGCCGATCTGCGCCACGTACGCCGAAGGCAGGCAACTGGTGGACAAGGCAAAATCGGCGTCAGTTCCGATACAGGTGGGGCACATCGAGCGTTTCAACCGGGCATTCCGCGCCCTGAGCGGTGTGAACGTGAAGCCCGGCTTCATCGAAGCCCACCGGCTGGCGCCCTGGAGCCCGCGCGGAGGCGACGTCGCGGTCGTGCACGACCTGATGATCCACGACCTCGATCTGATCCTGACCCTGGCGGGGGATTTCCCGGCTCAACTGCACGCCAGCGGCGTCGGTGTCGTCAGCGATTCCGTCGATATCGCCAACGTCCGTCTCGAATTCGAGGACGGTCTGGTGGCGAACGTCACGGCAAGCAGGATTTCGCTGAAACGCATGCGGAAGTTAAGGATGTTCGGCAGAAGCGAGTACATCGCGCTGGACCTCGGAGACGGCACGTGCGAATATATCGGCGCGACCGACGATAAAGCCGAAATCCCCGTGGGATCACAGCTCTTCGGCACCCTCGGTGAGGGCGAAAAGCAGCGTATAATATACCGCCGCCGCCTCGAGGCGGATGATGGCGACGCGCTGAAAATGCAACTCGAATCGTTCAGAGACGCAGTCGTGAACAGCATCGATCCTCCCGTGACCGGCGAAGATGGACTAAAGGCGCTAAGATTGGCTGAACTAATAGTTTCACAGATATGAGAGGGCTAATGAAACTCGCCGATCTGATGTTCCGCATACGGGGTTTTACGCCGATACCGCTGGTGATCATCGCCCTGATCTGGGCGCAGATTCGACCGGCGTACATGGTAATCGGCCTGGCGCTTGTCTTTTCCGGCGAACTGCTGCGACTCGATTCGATCCGTCACGCCGGTGGCTCGACACGCACGCGAAATGTGGGTGCTCCGGCGTTGATTACATCCGGCCCCTTCGCCCGCGTCAGGAATCCACTCTACCTCGCAAATATGCTGATATACGCGGGATTCGCCCTGGCAGCAGGCGCTCTGTTCCCCTATCTGCCAATTATCGCGGTTCTCTATTTTGCCTTCCAGTACGGTATGATCATCAGCCTCGAGGAACGCACCCTCCGGCGGATCTTCAATCAGCAGTATTCAGACTACTGTCAGCGGGTGCCACGGCTGATCCCGAAGCTCACGAGAACATCCGGCTCCGGCGCGCCGAACCTCTCCATCCGTGAAGCGCTGGTACAGGAAAAGAGCACCCTGATGGGTTTAACCACCGTCTGGCTGCTGCTGGCGGTTCGCTTCATCTTCTTCTGATAAATCATGACGGGTGACAACATCCTGATCGTCGCCGGCGAGCCCTCCGGGGACATCCACGCCGCCCCGGTTGTTCACCAACTCAAACGGTTGAATCCGGGCGTCTCATTCTGGGGGACGGGCGGTCGCCTCATGCGGGACGCCGGCGTTGAACTTCTGGCGGATATTGACGACCTCGCGGTCATGGGCTTCAGCGACATTCCGCGCCTGCTGCCCACTCTCGCCCGCCTCAGGAAAACCATCATCAGGCAGATCAGGGCGCGGAAAACACTGCTGGCGGTGCTGGTCGATTACCCGGGCTTCAACCTCAATCTGGCTCGGGCATTGAAACGACTCGCCACCCCACCGCAGGTGCTGCAGTACATCGCGCCGCAAGTCTGGGCATGGCGCGCCAATCGAATCAGGAAGATGCGGGGGGCAATCGATCGTCTGGCGGTTGTGTTTCCCTTCGAGGTCAATATCTTTCAGGCTGAGGGGATACGAGTCGACTTCGTCGGTCATCCCCTCCTGGACGAACTGGAGGGATCTCTCCGGAAGGAAGTCGCGCCGAAGCCGCCCATGACACCCCTCCTGGCGCTGCTGCCGGGCAGCCGGGTTCAGGAAGTATCCCGGCATCTGCCGGTGATGACAAGAGCCGCGGAACTGATGCGCAGGGAGCTCCCGGAGCTCAAGGTTGGCGTGAGCAGGGCGCCGGGACTCGAGGAATCGTTATATCATGCTTATCTTGGGTCAGGAGACCGGATCAGGCTATACAGTGACAGTCACGAACTGCTGGCGGACGCAGCCGTCGCCGCGGTCTGTTCGGGAACCGCCACCCTTGAAACCGCGCTGTTGGGCATACCCCAGGTTGTAGTCTATCGGACATCGCCGTTGAACTACCGGATCGCCCGAAGTTTCATCCGTCTCGACAACATCGCCCTGGTCAACGTCGTTGCCGGCAAACGGATCGTAACGGAGCTGATTCAACAGGATCTGAAACCAGAGAGGCTGGCGGGAGAGTTGCTCACCCTGATCGGTGACGCCGGAAGGCGCGCTGAGATCAGCGAGTCGTATCGAACGGTCGGCGGGAAGCTGGGGAAACCAGGCGCGGCGGGAAGAGTCGCCGCCATCATTTCCGAAATGATGACGACAGGAAAAAACGATTGACAGTTAAACCTTTAACCTACATGCTCATCCGATGCAACCTTGCCGACACGCGCGAAGACCACATGACCATTGTCCAACTTGGCGCGCACGGTTGATCCGGCGCCGATGTTCCCCTTCAGCATCTGTTCAGCCAGGGCATCCTCGAGCATTCTTTCCACATTCCTGCGCAGAGTCCGGGCGCCGGTCTCACGGTTGAAGCCCCGGTCAATAATCTCCTCCTTGACCGCGTTCGACACCTTCAACGTTACGTTTTTCTCATCGAGGCGCGCCTGAACGTCGCGCAGGTAAATCTCCAGGATGTCGCGGGCGTTTTCCTGGTCGAGATGGCGGAAGACAATTATATCATCGACACGGTTGATGAATTCAGGGGGGAACATCTCCTTCATGATGCTGGTCATTTTGTTGGACATCTGCCTGTAGTCGGCGTCATCCTTGATTTCGGCCTCACCAAATCCGAACCCCCTCGAGTCGGCGGTCTCACGCGTGCCGAGGTTGGAGGTCATGATCAGGATGGTATTCTTGAAATCGACAATCCGTCCGGTTCCATCGGTCAGCACCCCTGCGTCCAGCACCTGCAGCAGGATGTTGAAGGTGTCCTGGTGCGCTTTTTCGATCTCGTCAAGCAACACGATCGAGTAAGGCTTGCGCCGCACGCGTTCGGACAGTTGACCACCCTCGTCATAACCGACGTATCCCGGCGGCGCGCCTATCAACCTGGAAACGTTGAACTTCTCCATGTACTCGGACATGTCCACGCGGATCAGGGAGTTGGGATCTTCGAAGAGGAATTCGGCCAGCACCTTGGCGGTCTCGGTCTTGCCGACGCCCGACGGTCCGAGGAAGACAAACGACCCGATCGGACGGTTGCGCTGGTACAGCCCGGCGCGGTTGCGTCGGATCGATTTGGCAATGGCGCTGATGGCGGCACTCTGCCCGATTATCTTCCTGGACAACTCCTCCTCTATTTTAAGCAGTCGCTCCGATTCAGAGACCACCACCCGTCTGACCGGTATGCCGGTCATCATCGCCACAACTTCGGCGACCTGGTCAGCGTCAAGCATGATCGGCTTTTCACGTGTCGATTGTTCCCAAGTCTCCCGCTCGACGGCGAGCAGCTCATCGAGCTTTTTCTTCTGGTCGCGAACCTGAGCCGCTTTTTCGTATTCCTGGTTCTTGACCAGATCCTCCTTCAACCTCGCCAGTTGTTCAGAATCCTTTTCCAGTTGCATGATGCGGCCGGGGACCTTGATATTACGGAGTCGGGCGCGCGAGCCGGACTCGTCCATCACGTCCAAAGCCTTGTCGGGAAGATATCTGTCGGAGATGTAGCGGTCCGAGAGGTAAACGGCGGTCCGGATTGCCTCCGGTGTATACACCACGCTGTGATGCTCCTCGTACTTCTCCTTCAAGCCGTTTAAGATGTCGATCGTCTCACTGACTGAAGGGGCTTCAACGAGCACCTTCTGGAAGCGCCTCTCGAGCGCTCCGTCCTTTTCGATGTATTGCCGGTATTCATTCAGGGTGGTGGCGCCGATGCACTGCAACTCGCCCCTTGCCAGCGCGGGCTTGAACATGTTCGAGGCATCCAGCGAACCGGACGCGGAACCGGCGCCGACTATGGTGTGCAGCTCATCGAGAAATATGATGGTATCGGCATCCTTCTCCAGCTCGCCGATGATGGTCTTGACCCGCTCCTCGAACTGCCCGCGGTACTTGGTGCCGGCAACCATCGCGCCAAGATCGAGCATTACCACACGTTTGTTGAACAGGATCGGCGAGACGCGCTGCTGCGTTATCCGCAGCGCCAGTCCCTCAACGATGGCGGTCTTGCCGACACCCGGATCGCCGATCAGAACCGGATTGTTTTTCTTGCGACGGGAGAGTATCTGGGCAACCCTCTCTATCTCCTTGTCCCTGCCAATGATCGGATCAAGCTTGTCTGTCTTGGCAAGTGCCGTTAAATCACGGCTGTAATGATCGAGCACCGGCGTTTTGCTCTTCTCGCCGGCGCGGACTTCGCCCTTGTATCCCGTCGCGAATCCCTCCCTGAGAATGCCCTCCAGCTCCGCCTTGATGTTCCCGTAATTTACGTTAAATCCCGCCAGAACCTGGCTGGCAAGACCATCCTCATCCTTGACCAGAGCCAGCAGAAGATGTTCGGTTCCGATGACCTCGCTGTTATACTGCTTGCTCTCGTAATAGGCGCCCCGCAGCACCCGTTCGACCCTTTTCGTAAAGGGGATCTCGCCGATCTTCAGCGTGGTCGATCCCGATCCGATGGATTCTTCGAGTGTCTCGCGCAGATCATCCGTATCGCATCCCAGAATGGAGATCAGGCGAATCGCCATTCCCTCGCCGAGCCGCAGTATTCCCAATAACAAGTGTTCCGTACCGATGGCGTCGTGTCCCAGGCGCAGAGCTTCCTCGCGCGAGTAACGGATCACCTGCTGAACACGAAACGAGAACTTATGCGGCATATCCACCTCAGACTCCCTGTTTATTGAGATACTGCCAGGTTCACACCCTCACACGAGGAGATGATCTTGGTCGGGCATGACTATCAACAATATACGACCGACTTATTTACGTGTCAAGTGTCGGGACGATCAGCTGAGTTGACCGTCGACCAATTGCAGCGTTCGATCCGCCTCCTTCGCCAGATCCAGATTATGCGTTACAATCAGGAGGGCGGCGCCTGTCTCCGAGCACAATTTCCACATCAGGTTTTCCAGCGCATTCGCCGCTTTGCGGTCGAGGTTGCCGGTCGGCTCATCGGCCAGAATAAGATCGGGTGAATTCACGAGCGCCCGCGCGAAAGCCACGCGCTGCTGCTCCCCGCCGGACAGTTCACCCGGCTTGTGATGCAGTCTTTCAGCCAATCCAACCTGTTCAAGCAGTTCACGAGACCTTCTGCCGCTGTCCTGCCGGGATTCTCCCAGCATCAACCCGGGCAGCATCACGTTTTCGAGGGCGGTGAATTCGGGCAGGAGGTGATGAAACTGAAAGACGAACCCCATCCGCGCCAGCCTGATGCGCGACTTCGCGTGATCCGAGCTTGCGTTCATATCCCTGTCATCAAACCGCAGGCTGCCGCCGCTGGGCCGCTCGATCAACCCGAGGAGATACAGGAGCGTCGATTTACCCGCCCCCGACGGTCCGACAACAGAGACGCTCTCACCGCGTGCCAGCGACAGATCGATCCCCTTCAACACATCAACTCTTCTACTATTGATATAGTAGGTCTTGGTGATGCTGGACGCTTCTAATAAGGTTTTCGGCACGCGACCATGGATAATTAAATCGTCAAGAGGCTAAATCCTGCCCGCCTGGTCGACCGCTGTAATATACGGCAGATACCGATATCGTTCCGCATAGTCCATTCCGTATCCAACAACGAATACGTCTGCTATTTCGAAACCCACCCAGTCGGGGCTGAACTGCACCTCCCGCCTGGACGGTTTATCGAGCATCACACAACACTTTACTTCAGCGGCTCCCTTTGACAGCAGATGCTGTTTCAGGTGGGCAAGGGTTCTTCCCGAGTCAACGATGTCATCGATGAGGAGAACCTGCCTGCCCTTCAGGTCGATGGTCACATCAAGTTCGACGGCCACGCGGCCGCTGGATTTATCGTCGGACCCGTAACTGAAGGCGCGAATGAAATCCAGATCCGGTTTCAAATCGTATTCATACAGTCTGCGGACCAGATCCGCGGCGAAGACAAAGGCGCCTTTGAGCACTACGACGATGATAGGCTCCTTGTCCCTGTATTCCCTGCCGATCTTTTCCGCGAGTTGAGCGGTGCGGTGGCGGAGCTGCAACTCTGATATAATGGGTTTGAGAGGTGCAGCGACATCGGTTTGTTTGCTTGAGACTTTTCCGTCTTCAACCATCAGCTGCAGGTGCTGCAAGTACCGGTGCTGCATGTCGGACATGAGGAGGCAGCACTGGTCGCAAATTTGTCTCCACCGGAATAACCCACCCTGGAAACCGCTTTTTCGAGCTCTTCGGAACCGCATTTCGGACAGGCGAGACCTGCGGATTCCCAGTCGAACGACACCAGTCTGTCAAATTTCTCACCGCATTTACGGCAGATGAAATCGTATATCGGCATATCAGTAGGTTCCTGTTAAATATTTGATTAGAGTTTATGGAATATCTGTTAAAATGGTACGTCACAAGTTAAATAATTAGAGCGTCTGTTGCAAGGTTGGTGGGTGGGGTATAATTTTTCGATCCATATTAATCACCGCAATTGACCTCCTGTACCGCTCTGCCTCCATGCAGCCTGTACGATCCGGGTGGATTACCCTGATTGATCCGAAGATCTCCAGAATCATCCTTTCCGCCTTTCATTACAACCGCCCGTCGGTAATCCATTGTTGCCGCCTCCACTGTAATCCCAACGGCCCGCCCTTGAATAACAATTCGATCTTTACTATATTCACAGCGACATATCGGTTATATCGTCAATACGACAAAGATGGGAAACCTCCGGCAGCCTCCCTGATATCTGTTCTGTCAACAAGAACATTATACCGACACAAAACTTAATAGAGAGAAACCATGAAAAAGATCTGTACGGCGCTTTTCATACTGTTGTCAGTCTCCTTGAATCCAGTCAATTCAGCTCCTTTGCCTCGCATGCTCGATCAGTTCCCCGGTCA
>JALGVR010000111.1 GCA_025774605.1 bacterium
AGCCTGTCCCCGTCGAGACCAATCGTCCCCGTTTCAGACTGATATCCTGCTTATGGATAAGATAGTAAAAAATAACCCTTTTTGCAACTATTGATAATGGGGGCGTTTTACAGTCGTACTGTCATCCTGAAGGCAGTGAAGGATCTTCTTGGTGGAAAGGGGATGAGATTCTTCACTTCGTTCAGAATGACATGCGGAAATGCCGCTATAAGCCGCCCCCGTAATAACCTCCACCGTATTCTACTTCATAATGATCATGGTGTTCCGGTCGGTAAAGCCGTTGCAGCGCATTTCGTAGATATATACGCCGGAATTGAGCCCACTGCCGTCGAACGTCAGGACATGCGATCCCGCACTGAGGTTTCCCAGCGATCCGGTAAACAGCCGGCGTCCAGCCATGTCGAATATCGAAACGGCGGTATTCCCCGACCGCCCAAGCTGGAACGGAATGCGCGTACCTGAATTAAACGGATTGGGATAGTTCCGGCACAACCGGTAAACAGACGGGGCGTCCGGACCACGTTCGTCAACTGCAAACTCCGAGCTGACAGAGAAGGTCGTGGCGACTTCCGCCTCCATGTAATTGGCAAGGCTGTTTGCATTGCTGAACACGGCATACCACGAGTGGTCGGTCGGCAGCACGAACCCGATCTCCCCCGATTCAGTCAACTCTTCGATGTTGTAAGCCTCGAAATTCTCTTCATTCAGGTAGTTCCGGTAGTTTTCCTCGTCGCAGATGAAGAAATCCAGTCGGGCGTCAGCGACGTCCATAAAGAACTCGGCGTCGGTGAAGATAATGCCGTCGGCGGTCTCGGAAAGCATTTCATAGGCGAGGCTGCCCTGGAAATGATTGGTCGGATCAGCAACATCGTCGGCTTCGCGCGCGGAAATCCGCGGCATCCTCCTGTCAAACTGGTGCGACCAGTTGTACTCCCTGTCCGCCTGGCTGTTGCTGATCACGCGCGTAACACTGTTTGCCTGCTGTGGGAAATTCCCCAAACCGCTCTCGACGCGCAGGTAGATGGTACGATTATCACCGATCGTGAATGAAACCCGCCCGTCGGAATCGGTGTATCCCCAGGTGCAGGGCATCAGACCGCCGTGAAGATATTCGCTCGCCAGCATGATCTTGGCGCCGTCGACCGGTCGTCCGTTCCAGTCGCGAATCGTTACGTTAAAATCGGCATGGTCGGTGTAGCGGTCGGTGACTGTCCAGACCGATGCGTCGCTGCGCCAGTCGAACACTGCGGGAAGTTCGTTCCAGTTGTCATAGGGAGCGGAATCGACATAGTTGTTGACCGGTTCCCAGACAACCCAGCGGTCACCATCCCAGAATTCATTCCAGGTGTGGTCGGTGCAGAAAGTTGACGTGCACACGGTCGGGATCAGCGCCGCGCGCCCGGCGGCGGCGGTCAGGTCGGAATGCTCGCCGCAGCGACCTATGTGCATGCGGTAGATGCGCACCGGCTGAATCGGACGCTCCTGCCTCGAAGTGAACTCCATGACGTCTCGAATCCACATGGTGATGAGGCCGATTGCGCCGTTCTCCTCTGTGCCGTTGTTGACCAGGTTACTCCACAGGACTTCGCAATCCTCCAATTGATCGCGCAGTGATGTGTAGCCGTCGTCCGGTTCATTGAGCAGGAAGTTGCGCCAGAACTTGCCGACATCCGGTTGACGCTGCCGCCCCGTGGCGGGGTCGATATACAGCGGTTCCTCGTCCGACAGGCGGGGATGCACGACATGCCAGTAATAGATATCCCGGTCGATCTCGACCCGGATGACTTCGTCGTCTTCCGTACGGATGTCGTATTCGAGCGTCGTCCAGTAGTCGCCCTCGTCGAAATCGCCGTGTTCAACGATGGTGACATAGTCCAGGTATTCATCTGATTCGTATATCGTTTCGGCGTTCTCGATGAACAGGTCGAGTTCCAGGACGACGTTCTCCAGCAGTATCGGTGAAACGTGGGCGAGGGTGAATGCAACCTCGTCCACCTGCAGCTCAGCGGCATCAAGGATGACGTCAGCGACCATGTCCCGGCTGAATTCCGCCCATTCACCGCCGATCCTGTTCAGGTTGTTGATCAGGTCGTTTCTCAACCAGACGGGCGCACGTTCAACAGCCTCCATGCAGTGATCGCTCAGGCTGTTCTCCGGCATATCCTCTTCTATGCAACGCTGGCGGGGATTGAGACAAACCGCGTAACAGTCGCCCGGTGGTATGCTGACACGATTCAGACGGGTGTCCAACTCCTCCCATTCGTCGGTTCCCATCGTTGACGGCGGTCTCAAGCCAATGCCGTTGTGGGCGGTCGTTCCCGTGATGTTCCGGGCCGTTCCCGCGATTGTGGCAGGATCTTCGCCGACACATTGATAAACGGGGGCAACCTCCGTCGTCGCTCCCTTCACGATGTGATTGTCGCTCCCTCTGGCGGCTGTATAAAACACCAGAACAGCAGAGATTAACAGAATGAATGGTCTGGTGGACATAATTTACTCCGAAAGTTGGTTTTCGAGCCTGTCGCGCTTAATAAACTCACTGGGACGGTGGCTTTGAGGTCTCTGTTTTTTTATTATATATACAATGACAACCAATGTCAAGCACAACTTGAGCATTCGAGCGGAACATTTTGATCTCAGAGTACGGTTGATGCGGCGGATTTTTCAAGCTCCATGATCTCAACGGATCGCCTGCGGAAATCGGTCTGTATCAGTATAAATCAAGGTAAATCTTGACATTGTTCAGTCTGACGATTAACTTCATACTTTTTAAGGGAAAGACGGATTGCAGTGATAAAATATCCTTGGGTTGTTGCCTCAATAGCGGAAGTGAAGACGAATCCGGCACAAAGCCATCAGGCGGCATAATTGGCTGCAGAGACAGGGGCGACCGGATCAGCCGGGGTCGAGTTCTCAGTTGTGATTCCGGTCTACAATTCCGAACAGACGCTTGAACCGCTGGTCGAACGCATCGGGCGGGTGTTCGATCGTCTGGGCAGATCGTTCGAGATAGTGCTGATCGACGACGGCAGCAGGGACGGCTCGTGGCCTAAAATTGAAGAGCTGCACGCCGCGGGCGCGCCGATCAGGGGTTTTCGATTCATGCGGAATCACGGACAGCATTTCGCGGTCAAGTGCGGGCTCGACAACTGCACCGGGCGGTACGCGATAACGATGGACGACGATCTGCAGCATCCGCCCGAGGAGATCCCCAAGTTGATAGAGGCGATAGAGTCCGATCCCGAAGTGGACGTGGTCATGGGCAGGTACGACAGCAAAAAGCATTCAATGCTGCGAAACGCCGGTTCATGGCTGCAGAACCTGCTGCATCGCCTCATCTTCAGAGTCGATCCGAGCCTCAGCCTCTCCAGTTTCCGCATCATGAACCGGGCGCTGCTGGATGAAATCCGCAAAATCCGGCATGCCAACCCCCGCATCGGATTCATCATCATCTCACTGACTCACCGGATAAAGAACATTCCCGTACTCCATGAACCGCGCACGCAGGGACGATCCGGCTATACGCTGCGCAGGCTGATCAGCAACACCCTCGACGGTATCATCAACTACAGTCCACTGCCGCTGCGCGCGGTCAGTTATATCGGAATAACCAGTTCGGTGGTGAGCATTCTGCTGGCTCTCTATTTTCTCGTCCAGTATTTCCGCGGAATCGTGCAGGTCTCCGGCTTCATGACCACCATACTCCTGATCCTGTTCACAGGCGGTGTAATCATGTTCTCTTTCGGACTTGTGGGCGAATACCTGAGCCGTATCATTTCACAACAGCTCATGCACGCCCAGTACTCGGTGCGGACGGAGTTGATCCCCGGTCAATCCTCAAAACCTGATCGACCCGGACGGGGATAATAGAGTTGAAGAAACGTGTTTTGATACTCGGCGTCGGCAACGCTCAGGTGGACGCGATCAGGCATTGTAAAGAACTTGGCTGCGAGGTCTTCGGAGTCAGCTACCGCAGTGAGGGACGCGGGCTGGCGCTGGTCGATCACTTTGAACGTATCAATATCGTTGACAAGCCCGCCGTTCTCGACCATGCGCGTCGCATCGACGCCGATGTCATCTATTCGGTCGGCTCCGATCTCGCCATGCCGACGGCGGGATATGTCTCAGAAAGGCTGGGCAAGCCGTTCTTCGTCAGCGAGGCAATTGCCGGACTGATGCAGAACAAGGGCCTGATGCGCGGTTTTCTGCGGGACAACGATCTCAGCCCGGTGCCCTTCCAGGTGGCGGGATCACTCGGAGAGCTCGCGGATTGGGACATCTTTCCCGCCATTATCAAACCGCTGGATTCTCAAGGTCAGAGAGGTGTTTTCGAGCTGAGTGACACGAGTGAGCTCGAGAGGAATTTCACCGCGTCGCAATCCTTTTCCCGTACCGGTCAGGTGATTGTCGAACGTTACATCGATGGACCGGAGTTGTCGGTTAATGCGTTCGTATATAATGACGAAATAATATATAGCTTTACGACGGACCGTCATGTTGTTGAAGGACTCCCGGGCGGGATCGTCAGCGGACACAGCATTCCCGCGGGTATCGACGACGAGGTGCGCGGGAGGGTGGACAGGCTGGTTGAGGAGGTGGTAAGAGCCCTCGGAATCCACAACGGCCCGGTTTACTTCCAGTTGAAGTACACGGACCCAGGCGCGTTCGTGATCGAGGTGGCGCCCCGGCTGGACGGATGCCATATCTGGCGGTTGATCAAGCTGAAATACGGCGTCGACCTGCTGGACCTGACCTTCCGGCTGCTGCTTGAAGGAAGCCTGCCGTCCCCGCAGTGTCCGGAATACACGGATCTGCTCCCTGAACAGGAACTTCAGCTCGAGTTCCTGCTCCAGGAACCATTTTCGAGATTCAGGATCGATGAACGCTTCACGCGGCGGACCTTCTACGAGGAGCACTACTACAGACCGGGAGACGAGGTCAGGGCGATAAATGAACAGATGGAGAAGACAGGTTACAGGATTAAACCGGAGAGGTAGATGAGGATAGCTGTAACCGGCGGCACCGGCTTTATCGGCAGGTGGTTCCTGAGGATGTACGGCGATCAGTACGACTGCCTGGTGCTGGGCATCGAGCCGGACATCGATGAACTGGTTGTCGACGGCAAGAGTTTTACATTCATCAGAACGGATTACTCGATCGGCGATCTGACTGAACATCTGCAGTCAGTCGATGCGGTCGTCCACCTGGCGGCGAAGAGACCGGAAGCTAATTCATTGATGTCCGACTATCTTGAGAACATCAAGATCTCTTCGAACCTGTTTGAAGCTGCCAGGATGTTGAGTGTTACGAATATCGTCCACATGTCATCAATATCAGTTTACAGCACCGAGCAGACGATACCCTGGCTGGAAAGCTGCGATGTCAATCCGATGTCCTTTTACGGGATTTCGAAACTTACGATTGAGAAACTTTCCCACTATTATAACTTCAATCACAACATGAAGGTCAAGAATCTGCGACTGGCTCAGGTGGTGGGCGTGGGCGAGCGCGAGGGATACATGCTGTCAGTGTTTATGAAGAAGGCAATGAACAAGCAGGCTCTTACATTATGGGGAAAGGGTAAAGGCAGGAGGGAATATATATATATCAAGGATGTAGCGGATGCGATGGATTGTGCATTGAACAAGCCTGGTGAGAGCGGAACATTCAATATCGGCATGGGTAAAAATACTTCGCATAGAGAACTGGCGGAGCTGATAAATGAGGTTTTCGATAATCCCGGTGGTATAACCTTTTCGCCTGACAAGACCGAGGATAAGTCAACATTCCTGATGAATATCACCAAAGCCGGTATTATCCTTGGGTGGCAGCCGAAATGGGAGCTGAAGGATGCTTTTGATGACATGAAGAAACTGTTGAACAAACATGGGAATGAAGATTGACAGGGGCATATCGGTTTTGTCATGTTTAGGAGACTGTTTTCCCAGTTCAGGAATTCGTCTTTAGTTCATGCGACGGGTATATATACTTTCACCGGGATCATCAACGGTTCCGTAATTTTCTTTCTGTTGCCGATCTTAACCAGGTATTTGTCACCGGAGGAGTATGGCCTGGTTTCGATGTTCCGGGTCCTGGTCTCGTTCGCCTTTCCGCTGATCGGTTTCTTTCAGTCGGTCGGGCGCGAATACTTTGACCGGGAGCGGCTTGACTTCCCCGCCTATGTCGCCAATGTGCTGCTGACTATATTCGTCAACGCCGGTATGGTCGGGATAATACTGTACCTTCTGTCCGGTTCCATTTACAATCTGACCAGCTTTCCCGCCGTCTGGTTATGGGCGGTTCTGCTGTTCGCGCTGGGGAAATCGCTGGTTCAGAGTGTCCTCGTGCTTTGGCGGGTCCAGGTCAAGCCCAAGCCTTACGGTTCTTTTCAGATTTCACAGTCACTGACCGCCTTTGTTATGGCGATTGTGCTCGTCGTCGCCCTCAAGCTCGGGTGGAAAGGCGCCATCAAGGCTGATGCGTTTGCCATGGGTCTGTTCGGACTACTGGCGATCTACTTTATCCACCGCGCCGGCCTGATAAGGCTGTCGTTCAACCTGTCCTACATCAGGGACATCTTCCTGTTCAGCGCACCGCTGATACTGCATTCCTGGGGCAGGACGATCGTTACCATGGCTGACAGGGTTTTCATCACGAAGATGGTGGGGATCGGCGACACCGGGTTGTACGCGGCGGGCTACCAGGTCGGAATGATAATCTTTCTGGTGACGCAGTCCTTCAACAACGCCTGGGTGCCTTACCTGTTCGGCAGGTTGAAGGAGGACGACGAACGAAGTAAATTGAAGATTGTCAGGTTTACCTACATCTATTTTTCCTGTGTTCTTGGCGCGGCTCTGGTGCTGGGATTGATCGCCCCGCGTTTCATCGCCTTCTTCCTGGGCGACAGGTTTGCCGCGTCATCGAGCTATGTATTCTGGATTGCGCTGGGATTTGCCTTCAACAGCATGTACTGGATGATGGCGAATTACCTGTTCTACGTGAGAAAGACCTATATCATCGCCATAATTACGGGGCTGTCGTCCGTATTGAACATATTCCTTAATTACAACTTTGTCGGTCGGTTCGGCGCGATAGGCTCCGCCTATGCGGCGGCGATTACGTTTTTCGTCATATTCCTGGCGACCTGGATAATCAGCGCCAGGGTGTACAGGATGCCATGGGGGTTGAGGCTGAAATGATAACATGAACGACTGTTTGCGGGTCTGATTAATCAAGGATAAAGGGAGTCCCTTTTTGAAAATACTCGTCTATTCGACATATTTTTTGACGCCGGTCCTGGAGCGCGAACTTGAAATCATCACCGATCACCTGGACAGGGGGGACGAGGTGGTGATTGTGCGATGTACCGGGCAGCTGCGCTCCTGCCTGCTTAACATCAGGCACAGAAAGAGTATCTGTACTTATTGCCGGGCGAAGTTCATGCGGGGATACAAGGTCGCCGGCGTTCCAGCCGGGTGCATCACCGAACTGCCGCCGCCTCCCGCCGGAAACTACCCCGAGCTGCCGGAGACGTTTGACGACATCGAGGATTTCAAGAATTTCACATACGATGATGTGGACCTGGGTATGGCGGCGGCTACCACGCTGATATTCCATTTCAACAAGGATCACAGGTTCAACCCGCGGCAGCATGCCCGTGAAGTGGCGAACGAGCTGAACATGTCCATGTACGTGTACAGGACGATGCTGGAGAAGCTGAGGTCGATCAAACCGGATGCGGTCTATTTCTTCAACGGCAGACATTCGACCACCAGGCCGGTGCTGAGGGCGTGCGAAAAGCTCGGCATCACCTTCTACGCGCATGAGAGAGCCGGAACATTCGCCAAGTATATTTTGAGGGAAAACACCCTGCCGCATGACGTGGAAGCGAGCAGCAGGGAGATCATGGAAACATGGTCAAGGGGTGACGGCGACAGGGAGCAGTTGGGGAAACAGTTTTTTATCAACAAGAGGAACCGGGTTGAACAGCGCTGGTTCTCAATGGTCCGGAACCAGGCGAGCGGTCTTCTGCCGAACGGGTTCGACAAAAGCAGGAAAAATATAGCCATCTATAATTCGACGTTGTATGAAATGGAGGGGATGAAGGGCTTCCAGAATCGCATTTACAAGGATGAAATAGATGGGATTCGAAGTATCCTCGAGACCTTTAAGGATGATAAGAGCATTCAATTTTACCTTCGACTGCACCCGAATCTGGCTGAGAAATACAGGCATATAAGCTGGGAGAACAACACGCAGTTGAGAATGATCAAGGAGATGGAGAGCGAGTACGATAATGTCGTGATTATTCCGCCGGCAAGTCCTGTCGACAGCTATGCGCTGCTGGACAATTCCGATGTGGTGGTTGTGTTCGGTTCCACGATGGGCGTTGAAGCAGCCTACTGGGGGAGACCCTCGATCCTTGCCGGGGCGGGAGCCGCCTACCGCACCCTTGATTGCTGTTATAAACCGGAAAGCCATGAGGAGCTGGTCGAACTGCTTAAGTCGGATCTGGAGCCGAAGGACAGGCTTGAAGCCGTGAAATACGGTTACTGGGCGACGAACAGGGGTATACCCTACAAGAAGTTCAGACAGACCGGGGTGCTCAAGGGAGAATACATGGGCGTGAAGATCGTCCCGGGGATTTTCACCAGGCTGTATTCTTACTTGCTGCGGGCGCTGGAAGTGAGGAATATGCGGGAACTTAAGGAATTCGTCATCGATCTGAAGAAGAAGTTCTCTCGAAATTAAGCTGGTACAAGGGATGTTGAACAATCAGAACACAGCCTTCCGACATGGAATGATCGTACTTGTCTGCGGTCTCCTTCTGTTGTCATGCAGAAAGGGCGAGAAGAAGACCGCCGCGGGCAACAGGGTGCTGAGGGTCGTTACCACGACCGGTGTGCTCGCCGATGCCGTGCGCAGGATCGGCGCTGAAAACTTCAAGGTCACAGCATTGATGAGCCAGGGTGATGATCCCCGTGTTTATGAAGCGGACGAGGAGGATTCCGCGAGGTTGGCTCAAGCGGACATAATCGTCTACAACGGGCTGGGCCTCGAAGCGCGGCTGACCGGAATCCTCTCTGAGATGTCGCGCTCCAAGGCGGTCATCGCCGCCGGAGAACTGCTGCCCAAGGATGACCTTATCAGGATGAATGGAGCGGAAGGGACATATAATCCGTACATCTGGTTCGATCCGGACATGTGGGCTACCGTGATTGAAAAACTGGGACGGAAGATCGCACGAACCGACCTGCTGTTGCATGACGAGTATCTGGACAACGCCGCATCCTACGCATCGGAAGTCCGTTCGATGTATTGGGATGTGTTATCGGAAGTGGTCGGCATACCGAAGAATAGACGCTTTCTTGTCACATCAGGCAATTCGTTCGCCTATTTCGGACGAGCTTACAACATCGAAGTTATAGACCTTCGGGAAATATCCGGCGCTGCGTCGGGTTCTCGGGAAGACCCTGGAAAACTGGCGGATTTTATTGCCGATAACGGGATAAGGTCGATATTTGTTGACGCAGCCGTGCCAGGTGACTTCATCGAATCGCTTCGGTCGGAAGCCGGGATGAAGGGCTGCAGTGTTATTATCGGTAAAGAACTGTACTCCGACGTGCAACGTGTGAGAGGCGCTTCGGCCGGGAATTATCTTGACATGATGAAGTATGATGTTGGTGTCATAACGGGCGGTTTGAAGTTGGATATTGAGTCCGGAGAGCGTTAAAGGACTTGTTAAGTGGGGTACTTGGGCTGGAGGTCGGACGCTCCTGTCTGACCAGCTTTGCACAGGCAGGCACTGTCAGAAATTTTGTGTAAATTTGGCTTAGGCTGCTTTCCTTTCCCCCATGGGGGAAAGGAAAAATTTTTTCATGTGATCTTTACCCTCCCTTCATAGTAGATCGAAAA
>JALGVR010000112.1 GCA_025774605.1 bacterium
TGGAATAGTCCGATACACCGATGTAGTTGAAGGCATGGACGCGATAGTTGTAGGTGGTGACGGGCGAAACCGTGTGATCGACGCACGAATCCACGTTGGCCGGGATTGATAACAACTCCACCCAGTCTCCATCGGGCGCATCCCGCCGGTCGACCTTGAAGCCCGCCTCGTTGTCCGATGTGTCGTCCCACCGCAACCTGATATAACCGTAACCGAAGTCGGGAGCGGTCAGGTTCTCCGGTGCTGTAGGCGGACCTTCCAGGGTTGTAATGCGCAACACGTCGGAGAGATCCGAATCGCCGAATTCATTATAGGCGCTTACGCGGTAGAAATAATCGGTCAGCGGTTCGAGCCCTGTATCCGTGTATACAGTTTGATCAGCGGGAATGCTGTCCACGACCGTGTAATTCTGGAAGCGCTCGCGGCTGCGCTCAAGAATGAAGCCGTCCTCGTTGTCGGAGTTGTCGGACCAGCTGAGGACGACAAGTGAATAAGCGATCGAATCGACGGCAAGACCGCTGGGCTGAGCGGGTGTCAGAATCGTGGTTGATATACTGACCTCATCCGACCAGGAGGAGACGTTGCTTCCAACAGCCGCACGGACCCGGTAGATGTAGGTGGTGTTGACCATGAGCCCGGCGTCGCTGTATGATTCGGTGTTGGCGGGTGGATTGGCGAATGCCTGGAATTGCCCCGGACCTTCGATCTTGCGCTGGAGCTCATACCTGTCTTCAGCCGATGACACGTCCGTCCAGCTTAAGATGATTGTGGTCGGACTGTTTTCATCCTGGGCCGCTGTGAAACCGGTCGGCGCCTTGGGCATGGTGGTCGCAGTAACCGGATCGGAAGGATCGGATTCGCCGGCTTCAAGAACCGTAATAACATGGTATGTGAAAGTAGTTGCCTCATCCAGACCGCTGTCATTATAACCGGTGACATCAGCGTCCAACTCCTCCACCACTGTCCACTCTTCCACTTCGGCGGTTCTTCGCTCGAGCTTGTAGCCCGCCTCGCGGCTGCTGACGTCCGTCCATGACAACTCTATCTCGCTGTCCGATATTACGGACGCAACCAGATCCGTGGGCACAATCGCGGTTATCGCGCTGACCTCTTCAGACCAGCCGGTTGCCGTCTCACCCTTGAAGGCATGCAGACGGTAGTTGTAGCCGCGATCGGGTTCGACCAGCGTGTCCGTATAGGAGGTGACATCAGCGCTGAGAACAACTATCTCCTCGTATTCTTCGATCGGCGCTGAAGAGAGCCTGCGCTGGAGCCTGAAACCGTCCTCAACGTGAGAGTTGTCCCTCCACGACAGCGTTACCTCCGAACTCTTGACATCGGTTACCGTTAGATCCGATGGTTCGATCGGCGGGGTGGTCGCATTCACGGGAGTGGAATAATCGGATGTGGCGCCTCCGGAGACAGCCTGGACCCGATAGTAAAAGGTCGAACCTTCCAACAACCCCGAATCGGTGTATTCTTCAGCCTCCGTCTCCGCCAGCGGGCTGTAATTCGATCCATCCCGAGACCTTTCAACGACAAAGCTGACCTCGCCGGTGTTGTGGGTCCAGGTAAGGTGAATTTCACTGAAGGACAACGCTGACGCTGTGAGGTCGGATGGAGGATTAACGGTTGGAGCGGCGGGCTGATTGTCCTCGCTGCAACCGAAAAATCCAATCACCAAAAAAATAACAAGTAAGAATGAGATCCTCTTCATGTTACACTCCATTTTAAACCTGTAATTCTTTGCACAATAATTCTGAAATCAGGGAAAATGCGAAATTTGAATATTGCAGGAAGCGGTTACAGTTCTGCACTGCGAGGAGATAGCGATAAGGCAATCCCCTTACTTGTAAATACTTATGAGATTACTTCGTCTCGCTCGTCATGACATATCAGCTAAAATGTTTTCAAGCGACAAGAGACGTTTCCGCTTCATGATACAGACCGCAAAACGTTGACCGGACACCAGTCAACTCTTTTCGTCTGTCAAAAATCGGTGAAATCTATTTATTATACATTCAAACAGTTTAATATAACCTGCAAAGCAGCGTCAAGGCAAGTATAATTCAACGTCAAATATTTTTTTCACGCCTTCATCTGTCCCTTTTTCACTCCTCGGGATTTCTCCGTCGGGCGGGGCGACTTCATTATCCCTTATAATAACATCGTCGAGGTAAACATAATTGATGTCTGCGTTAATGTAGGTCAGGAATAATAACTGACTGTTCGCCTGGTGATCCTGGCGCTGCAGGTTCAGGTTATCAGCGATTGTTTCATCGTTGACGCTGACGCTGTATAATCGATTGTCTGTGTCGAAGGCGATCTGCAGGTGGAACCATTCGTCATAAGGATACACATCACGGAATTGCATAAAATCGCCGCCGTTGCGAAGACCAAGAGTGCTCTTTATGCTGAACTGGAGCTGAAATGTGATATAACTCCTGCTGTCAGCGCCCATAATCCCGTAAAAACCGTCTGGTGCAATCTTCAGCCAGCAGTCAATTCTGCCGGTTGGAACCGGATCATGGTTCAGTCTAAGTATGCAATAGCTGCTGTCTCCACCTGCTGTGTCGTTAAACAGGACTGATTGAGCGCCGTTGTAGGCGTCCCTGTCGGTCACTGCCAGGAACGAAGTTCCCCCTCTCTGTGTACTCCACCCGTTTCCCACCGGCGGCGAGCCGGCGGCATAGTCCTCGAAATAATCCTGAAAGACGGCACGAATGGGTGTTCGAACGCTGTCCACCCTGGAATAATCGGAAGCACCGATCTCGTTGAAGGCTTGAACTCTGTACCAGTACCATGTTTCCGGTTCGAGGTCCGCGTCGTGATAAGCGACCACTTCCCGAGCGGTTTCCGCGATCCTGGAGAAATTTCCCTGTGCTTCAGACCGTCGTTCAACGCCGAATCCGGTCTCGTTGTTCGATGTCCTTGTCCAGGTGAGATCAACGGCGTCCCAATTTACCGCCAGGGTGTGCAGATCACGCGGCGTCCCGGGCGGACCCTCGGGCGTGGTGACGATCACCTCGCGTGACCAGTCCGATTCCCCCGCCGCGTTGAAGGCGCTGACCCGGTAACCGTACTGGCTGGTGTACTGGACGCTCGTGTCGATGAAGGTAACCGTGTCCTCGGTCACTTCACCGACGGGATCCCAGCGGGTCCAGGGCAACAGCCGCCTGGCGATCCTGAAGCCGAGCTCATCATCGGAATTGTCGATCCATTCCAATGACACCATTTCGAACGTGACTTCCACGGCTCTCAGGTCGGTCGGCGGCAGCGGAACATCCTGCAGCGTCGTAACCTCGGCGATATTGGAGTAGGGTGAATCGCCATGGTTGTTCCAGGCGAAGACACGGTAGTAGTAGGTCGTCTGGCTGGACAGGGCGCTGTCGTAGTACCTGACTATATCGGCATTCAGGGAATCGAGAAAGGTCCAGTCCCCGCCGGGCGGTTGGCTGCGCTCGATAACGTGACCGCGTTCATTGCCGCTGTTGTCGGACCAGGTAAGCCGCACCTGAACCGGGCTGAGCGCATCGGCGGCGAGGTCGGTCGGTTGCAGCGGCGTCAGCACAAGGGTGGTTGCTGAGGCTTCGTTCGACCAGCTCGAACCGTTGGTGTCCTGCAGTGCCCTTATCCGGTAAATATACACGCGGTTGGGCAGCAGGCCGATGTCATCGAAATGCGTTGAATTCGGCCCAAGCTCCATGATGGATTCGAAGTTGCTGTCGTATCGTATCTTACGTTGCAGGTCGTAGGCGGTTTCCAGGCTTGAATTGTCCAGCCAACTCAGGTGAATGACGGTGTCGGCGTCCTGGTCCTGTTCGGCGGTCAGATCGGTCGGTGCGCATGGTGGCGTAAGCGTTTCGACCGCTTCCGATGATGGCGTGGGCGCCTCATCGTACACGGCGCGCACGCGATGTCGATAGAGGCGGCCTTCGTGAACGTCCAGGTCGGTGTAGGCTTCCGTGTTGGCATCGAGCGAGGTCAGCGGCAGCCATTGTCCGGATTCGACAACTTCGCGCTCGATGACGAAGGCGGTCTCTTCATGGCTGTTGTCGCGCCAGCCCAGCCATATCGCGCTGTCGGACAGCGCCTTCGAATTCAGTTCCGTCGGGGCGGGTATTGCGGGGGCGGTCAGCTCGCTCGACCAGAGCGAACCGAGGGTGTCGTAGAGCGCCCTGAGGCGGTAGAAGTAACGCTGGTTCGCGCTCAGGGAACCGTCGTGGAAATCGGTAATATTTTCCGGGATTACGGCAATACTTTCGAATAGGCTGTTGATACCGCGTCTCCGTTGGACTTCAAAACCTGTTTCAACTTCTGAGGCGTCCTCCCAGGATATATCGACCGTGGAGCCTGAAACAGCCGTCAATTCGAGATTGGATGGCGCACTGGGCAGCGTGGCAACCGTGACAACCGGCGAGGGTTCCGAAAACTGCTCGCCGTGGAAGGCTGCGACCCGGTAATTGTATATCGTTCCTTCGTCAAGCTCGTCATCGGTGTAGGTTTCGCTGTTTCTTAAGAGCAGTGCAATGACAGCCCAGTCTTGTGCAATATCTTGATTTCTCTCAATTTGATACCCGGATTCAAACGGACTGCTGTCAACCCAGGTCAACCGAATCGAGCTGTCTGTCAATGGAACCGCGGAGAGATCGATCGGAGTCGCGGGAACCGGTTGCGTCGGTCCGGTTTCATTATCTGAGCAACTGTTTATCACCAGTATCAGCGATAATGATACAAATAGTGTCAACATCCTCATATCAGGCTCCTCATGTAAAGTACAAATATAATATGAAGTCATCCCCAAATTCAAGTAGAATGGGTGAAAACTGGTAATTACATGTGAATACGGCGTTTCTCGCCTGCCCATATGATTTTATAACATGCTGTAACTAAAGGATATTGTTGATAACGCTCCGGTCGGTTTAACCAATACTAAAGTTATGGCTTAAATAATCCGATATAAAAGCTGGAACTGTTGTCCGCACTGCGGAATGAAGATTGCTCTGTAGTGACAACGGAGAGGAAAATCTTTCCATCCCGCGGGCATGAATAACCGAAAACCGAGAGCCCTACAGTATGCCGAGAGTACTCTTTTACTTCTTCAAGAACGTTCACGCGCCGGTGATGTTGCCGATTTACCGTGAGCTGAGCAGGGATCCGCGCTTTGAGATCGCCATCTGTTCGCCGTTCGACCAGTACGTTCGCGAGCTGCGCGCCGGTTTCAAGGAGGGTGAGGAGGCGATACTGCCCCGCGGTGAAGTCCCCGTTGTGGAGAAACCGCAGGAGTGGCGGTCGGACGTGGTGTTCATCGCCGATTCGGTCACCCACCTGGTGCAGGGGTGCGGCAGGATAATCAACGTCGGGCACGGACTGTTGAGCAAGGGGCAGTACTTCACCGATACGGACTACATCCATCGCGAGAACCTTGAACATCTGCTGCTCGTTCCCGGCGAGTATCATAAACAGGCGATCAGAGACAGCGGCAGGGTGTTCATTCCGGTCGAGGCGGTCGGATACCCGAAAATGGATATGCTCTTTCAGCCCGAAGCCCCGTCACGCGATGAACTCTGCGGCAGACTCGGTCTTGATCCGGCGAAAAAGATAATCCTCTACGCCCCCACCTTCAACGTGGCACTCAGTACCATTCCTGTTGTCTGGACGCGCATCAAGGAGTTGGCAACGCCTGACACCTGCCTGTTGATCAAGTTTCACGGCAGCACCCTCCCGGAGTTCGTAAGCGCTCACATGACGTTGCCCCGGGAGAATCCCAACATCTACCTGATAGATGATCCTGACATCACGCCCTACCTGCAGATCGCCGACGTGATGGTCTCGGATGTTTCGAGCGCGTGGATGGAATTTATCCTCCTCGACAAGCCCGTCGTGCTGTTCAATAATCCCAACTGCAAAGAATACATCAATTACGATCGGCGCGATATCGAATATGCCTGGCGCGATGTCGGGATACAGGTTACGTCGCTGGAAGGAATGAAGAGAGCCGTCGTTCGAAGCCTGGAGAGGCCGGAGGAGCTGTCTGAGAGGCGCAACTATTATATCGGGAAGTTGGGCGTTAATCTCGACGGCAACGCAGCGCGCCGCGTTCGCGACCTGACGTGGGAACTGTTGGATGGGAGAATAAGTAAAAGGCGGCTTCAGCCGGTTCAAAAGGTTACCATCGTTCTGATCGATACAGGTGGTGATCCGGCGATCAACGTCAACAGGGTGGAGGAGCTGTCGCAAGACTGCGGGATCGAAGCCTCGTTTATCGCGCTTGATGGTGGGATTGCCGATGATAACGAACGTGAAGCCGCTGCATCAACCGATGGATTGCTGAGGATTATCTCCCTTCCTGATTTACCGAAGGTCCTCGAAGGTTCAGACTTTCTCGGTTTGTTACCACTCGGCGCCAGGGGCTGGGATCGCTGGCTTTTCCGGCTGGTGAATCACCTCAGGCGCGATTCCTCGCTGGATGCGGTGGTGCCGCTGTCATCCCGGGGTGAAATGGTGCAACGACCCGACAGGTACATTCAGGCGCTTGAGGGGAATGACTACACCACCAGGATGACGGACATGCTGTTCAAGTCATCGCTGGTCGCGCAGAACATCCCCCTGGACGGCATCCCCGCGCCGGACACGGGATTGGTCAGGCTCGGAACACCTGCGGCGGAGAGGGTGTTCGAGTGGCTGGGTGGATCGAACGTGAACCCGTTCTCTTCAGCCAGGCTGGCTCTGGATGTTGTCGTGGAGAGACCCGCGTCGCCGTCTCGCCTGAAATCAGCGCCTGGAGCAGCCGTTATGTCTGATGGGCGGCCCGTGTCCGGGATTGCTGATCTGGAGAAACGGATAGCTGAACTGGCATACCGGATCGGTTCCGACATGCCCTCGGAAACCGCGCCGGAAAGGGAGGAGCGATTGTCGGCGGAAGACCATCTCGCCCTGGCGAGGCATTACATGGGACGCGGCAAGCGTGATCAGGCTGTCCGCGCGGCGGAGGCCGCACTCAGGATATACCCGCGCTGCACGGCGGCACGATACATCATCGGACAGGTGCAGTCGCCGGCGGCGCAGACAGCATCCGCGAGGTAGTCTGTGGACGGTGCGTTGAGCCCGAACAAGGGCATATCCGGTGAGGTGATCGTGGTTGGAGCAGGCAGCCGGGGAACCACGCTGGCGACGCTGCTTGCCCCGCACCGCAGGACGTTATCCGCAGCCTGATGATCGATACGGTGATGCATTACAACGTTAAAATGCCGGATTACTCATATTCACTGGAGAGTGTCGTATGAATGCTGTCATTCTTGCCGCGGGCAGGGGTAGAAGGTTGGGAAAAGCCGCCGACGGCAGGCCGAAGTGTCTGGTCATGATCGGCGGACGGACGATTCTTGGTCACCAGTTAAGCGCACTGGAGGGATGCGGTGTGGATCAATACACCGTCGTGGTCGGTTACCGCGCCGGCGAGGTTATCGATGAGGCGAAACGGTTCGTCGGCGACAGGGTTCGTTTCGTTTTCAATCCGATCTTTGACGAGACGAATACGTCCTACTCGCTCTGGCTGGCTCTGAATGAAATGAGGGACAGCTTCTTCTACCTTAACGGCGATGTGCTTTTTCACCGCGAGGTCATGGAACGGCTGTCCGCTTCGCCGTTTCCTTCCGTGCTGGCGTTGGAGCTCAAGGAGTGCGGCGACGAGGAGGTCAAGGTTGAACTGGAAGGATACCGTGCTGTAAAGGTAAGCAAGCAGATCGCACCGGAGTCGGCGGTGGGCGAGTTTATCGGTGTCGCCAAGTTCAGCGCTGAACTGGCTGAGGATATGCACCGGCACCTCGAGCGGCTGGCGGCTCGGATCCAGGATCGACAGGCTTACTTTGAAAAGGGACTTGAGATGACCCTTGACGATCACTTCGTCAGCGTGGTTGACGTTACGGACCTGCCGGCGATTGAGATCGATTTCCCGGAGGATCTGCGCCGGGCGAGGGAAATCATAATGCCAGGGATAAGGAGACTTGATTTAGAGCGGTCAACTATACGCGTTCAAAAGGAAACAGCGAGGCTCTGACAGGAGATGAAAATCCTCTTTTACGTACTGCGAAACCTGCATCTGCCGCACCTGCTGCCGATCTACCAGTGGATGGCGGAGCGTGACCATTCCCGATATGCCATGGCGTTTTCCGGTCCATCATTTGTTCCGTCACGTGCTGAAATGCCCGGTTATGGTTTGGCGCCGGAAATTCAGCATTCTCTGGAAACAGATGGAGTAAAGTGGGTTTCTCAGGACTGGATTAATGACTGGAAGCCGGATGTGATCGTGATGGCCGACGCCGATTACAGCGGTGGTTTGTACCGCAGCGGCGCCAGGATGGTCAACGTCAATCACGGCCTTATTTCCAAGGGTTGCTTCTACAGCGACAGCCCACTCACCCATCGGGAGAACATTGCGGATCTCATCTGCGTTCCGGGGCCCTTCCACCGCGACGCCTTGAAGAGAACCGTTTACAAGCCGATCCTGGTCAGCGGTCTGGTCAAGTTCGACCGCATATTCAACGGTGGCTTGACACGCGGGAACGTCCTTCAACGGCTCGGTATCGACGGGAGAAAGAAAGTGATCCTGTTTGCGCCCACGTTCAACCGGGAGTTGAGCGCGGTGCCGATGGTGACCGACGGTGTAAGGAACTGGGTTGATGACGGAACACATCTGCTGATCAAGCTGCACGGCATGTCGCCGCCCGAATGGGTGGAATTGTACAGCCTCATCGCCGAAAATGATCCCCGCATAACGCTGATCGACGACCTTGACATCACGCCCTGCCTGGCGGCGGCGGATGTGATGGTGTCGGACGTATCGAGCGCGTTCATGGAGTTCATGGCTCTCGATAAACCGGTCGTGCTGGTCAACAATCCGTTGCGCACGCAGTTCATCGGCTTTGATCCGCGCGACATTGAGTATTCATGGCGCCGGGTGGGTATGGAGGTTGACAGCGCGGCGGACATACCGGAGGCGATCCGTAGCGCACTTGAAAATCCTGCCGATCGATCGCGGTTGAGGAGGCTGCTTGGACCGCGCTTGACAGGGCCGAACGACGGACGCGCATCGGAGAGGATCGGCAGTGCGATATTTGCCCTGGCTGGCGAAAGCTTCGGTGAAGAGCCGCCGTGGAACAGGCGGGTTGCATTAGACGGGATGCGGTAATGAACGCCGTCCTTAACGCCGCCGGTGAACTTCCCCGAAACGGCCGGATATACGGCGAGAACGGCGGGGCGTGCTACGAATGGAAGAACACCCTGTTATTCTCCATCATCGACATGAATGCCCGCGGCATATATCTCCGCGGTTTAATACGTTTAATCACCAACCGGTTTGAAGATAGTTTTCCCGGAGAGCTGAAGATATAGAATTGCGCAGAATGTCTCCCCCAGACTCATTTGACTCCACGGGGAGGTCGGACACTCCTGCCTGACCCCTGCATAAACAGGGGAGCTTAGACACTCCCAGTGTGTCCGAGAATGAGAAAAACGCGCCAAACCTCATCATTCCATCGAAAGATGGAATCCAGTAACACACGTAGTATCAGCAACTTCACTGGATTCCAACCCCCGCGTCCGCGAGGGCATGCTTGACAACTTGGCATTCTCGGACAGGCTGCTCCTGTCTGACCATACAATTTCGTGCAGACAAGAGTGTCCGCACTCCCCCCGGGAAAAGCGACCGTGCTCCCCACAACTTTCCGCCGTTTCAATCGTATTTCTTTTCTGAAGCGAAACCGTCGCGAAATTTCCCAAAACTTCACAACCTGAACTTCAGATGGATATTCTCCTCTTGACAAGACGGGAATGACGGTATATATTATGTCCGGTCAATATTAGCACTCTATTTAATTGAGTGCTAATAAATCATTAGTAATTAATTAACAAATAATTGGAGGAAAAATGCAACTTAAACCAGTTGATGAACGCGTGCTCGTTAAGCCGGTCGAGGAAGAGGAAGAACGCAAGGTCGGCTCGATCATCATCCCCGATACCGCTTCCAAGGAGAGACCCCAGATGGGCGAGGTTATCGCCATCGGAGACGATGTCGTCAGGGAGAACGAGAAACGCAAGAAACTTTCCGAGTTGATCAAGGTCGGCGACAAGATCGTTTACGCCAAGTACGGCGGTACCGAGATCAAGATCGATGACGAGGATTATCTGATCGTTTCACGCAACGATATTCTGGCGATCCAGAAGTAAACCATCAGTTACAGGAGAATAAACTATGCCAGCTAAAGAGATAAAATTCGATATCGATGCGCGCCAGGCTTTGAAGCGCGGCGTCGATAAACTGACTGAAGCGGTCAAGGTTACGCTGGGTCCAAAGGGACGCAACGTTCTGATCGACAAGAAATTCGGCGCCCCGACATCGACCAAGGACGGTGTTACGGTAGCCAAGGAAGTCGAGCTTGAGGATCCCGTCGAGAACATGGGCGCGCAGATGGTGCGCGAGGTCGCATCCAAAACCTCAGACGTCGCAGGCGACGGGACCACGACCGCAACGGTTCTGGCGCAGTCGATACTTGCCGAAGGTCTGCGCAACGTCGTTGCCGGCGCCAATCCGATGGAACTGAAGCGCGGTATCGATGCGGCGGTGAAGGCGACTATCGCTCATCTGCAGAAGCTCGCCAAGCCTGTCGGCGCAAACTGGGATGAAATCGCCCAGGTCGGTGCGATCAGCGCCAACAACGATGAGACCATCGGCAAACTTATCGCCGAAGCGATGGAGAAGGTCGGCAAGGACGGGGTAATCACCGTCGAGGAGGCAAAGGGAACCGAGACCACCGTCGAGCTGGTCGAGGGTATGCAGTTTGACCGCGGTTACCTGTCGCCCTACTTCATCACCGATCCCGACAACATGGAGGCAAGTCTCGAAGACCCGCTGATCCTCATTCATGACAAGAAGATCTCGGTGATGAAGGATCTGCTGCCGATACTCGAAAAAACCGCCCAGATGGGCAAGGGACTGCTTGTCATCGCCGAGGATGTCGAGGGTGAAGCGTTGGCGACGCTGGTCGTCAACAAGCTGCGCGGCACGCTGAAGGTCTGCGCGGTCAAGGCTCCCGGCTTTGGCGACCGTCGCAAGGCGATGCTCGAGGACATCGCGGTTTTGACCGGCGGCCGGGTGATTTCCGAGGAAGTCGGTTTCAAGCTTGAGAACGCCGTCGTCAATGACCTGGGCAGCGCCAAGCGCGTTACCATCGACAAGGACAACACGACAATCGTCGAAGGTGCGGGCAAGACGGAGGACATCAAGGGTCGTTGCGAGCAGATCCGCAAGCAGATCGAAACGACCACCTCCGATTATGACCGCGAGAAGCTGCAGGAACGGCTGGCGAAGCTGTCCGGCGGCGTGGCGGTGCTGAACATCGGCGCGGCGACTGAGATCGAGATGAAGGAGACCAAGGCGCGCGTCGAAGATGCGCTGAACGCAACCCGTTCAGCCGTCGAAGAAGGCATCATCTGCGGCGGCGGCATAGCCTTGCTGCGCTGTCAATCCGAGCTGGAAAAGCTGGCGCTTGAGGGCGATATGGCGTTGGGCGTCAAGATCGTTCGCCGGGCGCTGGAGGAGCCGATACGTCAGATTGCCGCCAACACCGGTATGGACGGTTCAGTGGTGGTTGAAAAGGTGCGCGAAGGAGATGAAAACTTCGGCTTCAATGCCCGCACCGAGGTCTTCGAAGACCTGATGAAGGCGGGCGTTATTGATCCGGCAAAGGTTGCGCGCTGTGCGCTGGAGAATGCCGCTTCAGTCGCCGGACTGTTGCTGATGACCGACGCGACGATCAACGACATACCTGAAGAGGAAAAGACACCGCCGATGCCTCCGGGTGGTGGTATGGGTGGTATGTATTGATAGATTGATCTGTCAGATATTCGCAGATGGAAAACCCCGCCGGTCGTAAATGTCGGCGGGGTTTTATTTTACAGGATAAATCCGTCCGGCAAGCCGTCCGGTTCACACGTTCCCAATTCTGCGATAACATTCATTATACCATTTGAAAATCTTTTTACCACTTGACTATCAGGGGAAGATGCTTATCTTTGATGAAACAGCTTTGTCAGACGATGGATGAGATAACGCGTGTATCTGTTGGGCAAAGACGCCGCTGAATTGGAAGAATTGGCTTCGAGTCTTGGCGAGCGGGCATTTCGAGGCAGGCAACTTTATCGCTGGCTGTACGTTAAAGAGGCTGACGGTTTCGCTGAGATGAACGATTTGGCGAAGGGATTCAGGAAGCGGCTGTCTGAAAAGGTCATGATCTCTCCGGTACGTGTTGATGATGTGTCTCGCAGCGCCGGCGGAAGCGTCAAGCTGCTCTTTGCGCTTCCGGATGGCAATCGCGTCGAGGGCGTGCTGATCCCTGACGGCGAACGATTGACCGCCTGCCTCTCTTCACAGGTCGGCTGCGTGATCGGTTGCAGGTTCTGCGCCACGGGCAGAATGGGCTTTATTCGCAACCTTTCAGCCGCGGAAATCGTCGGGCAGTTCATTGCCATGAATAAGGCCGTCAGGATGAAAATCAGCAACGTTGTCATGATGGGCATGGGTGAACCTCTGCTGAACCGCAGGGAGCTGTTCAAGGCGGCCGGGCTGATAACGGATCCCGATGGTCTGGGGATCTCACGGCGCCGGTTCAGCGTTTCGACGGTCGGTTGGGTTCCCGGTATCGAAGCGATGCGGGCTTCGGGGCTGCGGCTGAAACTGACCGTTTCGCTTAACGGCACGACCGACGGCCAGCGACGGAAGTTGATGCCGCTTGCCGCCAGGTTCCCGCTCGCGGACGTTCTGCATGCCGCCAAGGAATATGCGAGTCATACGAGGCAACGGCTTACTTTTACATATCTTCTACTCGCCGGAATCAACGATTCGCCGGTGGACGCCCGCCGGTTGATCAAACTGGTCAGCCGCATTCCAAGTAAGATTAATCTGATGGAATATAACGAAATCGGTGGAGAATTCCGCCGATCTGACGATATAGTAACCGAGGATTTCCAGGAAATCTTACGATCTGCCGGGTTGACGGCGACCCTGCGGAAGAGCCGCGGCCTGGAGATAGGCGCGGCTTGCGGGCAGTTGGCGGGGCGGTACGCGCCCGGCAGTGGAAGGGTTTTGAAAGCCATTTATTGACAGGGACTTTGACTATAATCGGTGGAACTGACATTCCTGTCTGTTATCCAACAAGCACAGATGGAGTTTGAAAATGGACGAGATGCTGCGACCAATCCTAGAAGACATCCGCCGCAAACTCAACGCCGGCGCCTATCAGAACGAGGAGCATGTCCGGCTGTCGCTGGTAGCCAGGATTGTGAAGGCATTGGGGTGGGATATTTGGGATCCGTCGGAGGCGAATGCAGAACTATTTTGTCACCATCAATCAGGGAGTGAATAATGAAATATCGTGTTTTTATTGAGCAGGATGATACCGGGGGTTATGTGGTCGAATGTCCCTCACTGCCGGGTTGCATCTCACAAGGGAAAAACCGCTACGAGGCACTGAAAAACATACAGGACGCTATTAACGGCTATATTGCCAGTCTGGAGAAACATGGCGAGCCAATTCCACCGCCGATTGAAGAGGAGTTGATTGAGGTTTCCCGTTGAGCAAATTACCCATTTTATCTGGTGATAGATTAAGTAAAATCCTGCGATTGCTGAACTATGAGCTGGATCACCAGACCGGGAGTCACATGATCTTAAGACAGAATCACTATCCATTCCGACGGCTGACGATTCCCAAACACCGGGAGATTTCTCCAGGCACACTGAGAGCAATTGTCCGGCAGGCTGGACTTTCAGTTGATGAATTCAAGGAACTACTTTCCAGATAGCAGGATTACTAAATAGGATAGACAATGGACGAAGCTTTACGATCAGCGCTCGATGACATCCGCCGTAAACTCAACGCCGGCGCCTATCAGAACGAGGAGCATGTCCGGTTGTCGCTGGTGGCGAGGATTGTGCAGGCGTTGGGGTGGGATATTTGGAATCCACGGGAGGTTTGTACTGAATATGCTGTTGCACCAGATGAAGATAGGACAAAGGTGGATATGGCATTATTCGCCCGCGACGGTTATCCTGCCGTTCTTATTGAGATCAAGGCAGTTGGTAAAATGGAAGGTAATCTGGAAGTTATTGAAACGCAGGTTCGAAATTACAATCGAGATATCACCGCGCCTTTTTCAATCATTACCGACGGTCGGATCTGGCGGTTCTACTATGTAAAGGGTGAGGGGACCTTTAGTCAGAAGTTGTTTGACAAGCTGGACTTGACGGAATCCAATACATTTAAAACAGCTAAGAAGCTGGAGTCTTATCTTTTAAAGGATGAAATTAAAAATGGAAACGCTGAGGAAGAGGCGAAGAAAAAGCTCAATGTCACTCAGAAGCAGGAAGCGATGGCAAACGCTTATCCGGAAGCAGACCGGCTAACCAAAGGAGAGCCGTTTCCCAATTTACCGGATGCGCTGATTACAGTAATGAATCGTATGGGATTCAATATTTCGCGGGAGGAGGCTGTGGCTTATATTCGCTCGAGAGATAATGTTCCACCACCATCAACTCCAGGGGAAGAAAAAGAACCAACATTTACTCCATATCCAATTACAAAAAAGATCACAAATGATTTATTGATAAGAGAAATTGTGATAACACTCCAGCAATTAGGAGGCTCTGCTCATAAAAAAGACGTAGAGAATCGGATATTTAAAAAGTATGCTCCTGAACTTCAAAAAAACTACTACCAGCAAAGAGTTAAGAATGGTTCCGTGAAATGGCGCAATATGATCGAATGGGCAAGAGAGCATGCAAAGAGAAAAGGATATATCAAACAACCAAAACCTGGTGATGGACGCGGTGTTTGGATTCTTACTAATGAAGGAATAGAATACAAATAACCCGACAAAACCTCATCACCCGCGCCCCGCTCGTCTGCTGAGGGCAACAAAGAAAGGAATATAAATGACCTTAAAAGTCCTCGAGTTCTATGAGAGAACCAAGTCATTCAACGAAGATGAACTGGACGAACTGATAAACCTTTTAATTGACGATCCGCGGATTCGGGAGGATCTGTTTGACCTGGCGTTAATGCGGGAAGCCGAAAAGGAAGGGGAGGATTCGGTCACACTGGAGGAGTTCAGAGCCGGCAAGCGCACATACCATGCCGGGTAATCGCTTCGTTGTGCGTTTGCGGAATGCGGCGCAGCGGGATTTGGACAAACTGCCGCGAAGTGTGCAAGAGCGAATTCTAACCCGGTTGGAGAAACTCGTGACGAACCCGCTTCCGAGAGGCTCATCCAAGCTGAGAGGAAGCGTCAACTCCTTCAGGGTTAGGCTGGGAGATTACCGTGCCTTGTACACTGTGGATCGCGCAGCCAGCACTGTTTGGGTATTTCGAATTGCGCATCGGCGGGAGGTCTATCGGTGAAACTTCAACCTATTATATTGTCCGGTCAGAAATCAATCTGACTGAAAACAAAATGAGCATTTCAGAAAGCACTGACATTACCCGACAAAACTACATCACCACCAACCCGCGCATATGTCATGGGCAGGTTTGCGTGAAGGGAACTCGCATCCCGATCAGCGTCGTTCCGGACAATCTCACCACTGGGCTGACGCCTGAAGAGGTCGTACGAAGTTACCCAACTTTGACTATTGATACCCTTAAAGCTGTCAAAGTCTAAGCAAAGGAAAAATTACAGTCTGTATTCCCGTTTTCCAGTGTGTCCGAGAATGAGAAAAACGCGCCGAACCTCATCATTCCATCGAAAGATGGAATCCAGTAACGCACGTAATATCAGCAACTTCACTGGATTCCAACCCCCGTGTCCGCGAGGGCATGCTTCCGTTGGAATGATGAATCCCGAGACAACCTGCTATTCTCAGACAGGCTGTTTCACGGGAATGACAGATAAATAACAAGTTTCAACCCTAATCCAGCGATAACTGTGTATTAAGCTCTTTGAAAATTCTTGAAACCCTTGACTATCAAGGGCGGGCGCTTATCTTTAGGGGAAACAGCTTCATCACCCAACAGGTGAAA
>JALGVR010000015.1 GCA_025774605.1 bacterium
GGTGAGGCATATCCTGAATTAAAAATGCGTTGCAGCCATATCACTGATGTGATCAAAGCGGAAGAGGAGGGCTTTGCCCGGACGCTTGGAAGAGGCTTGGAGCAGTTCGGCGGCATCATTGAGAAGGTTAAGAAACAGAAGAGCCCGGTCATTGCCGGCGAAGATGCTTTTAAATTGTATGATACATATGGATTTCCGCTGGACCTCACGCAGTTGATGGCTCGCGAGCGGGGTCTGGCCGTTGATCTGCAACGTTTCGATCAACTGATGACGGAACAGCGAAACAAGGCTAGGGGGGAGGGCAGGTTTCAGGAATCCTCTACAGAATTCGCCATCGGGCTGAAAAGTGAATTTGTAGGATATACACGCCGGCGTGTCGAGGCAAGTGTGCTTGCTACAGCGGAGCGCGAGGATTCGCTTGTGATTGTCCTTGACAGGACTCCATTTTATGCTGAAGCAGGTGGACAGGTCTCCGATTACGGGTGGATCAAGTGGGGAGAATTGTCGTTTGAGGTTATGGAGGTTAGGCGGGGCGGTGATGTCATCCTGCATCATTGCCGTTGGAAAGGTGGAGACGTTCCCGGGCCGGGAAGTTCAGTCACGGCTGAGATTGACTGGAAGCGTCGTTTGCCTGTTCAATGTAATCACACCGCCACGCATCTGCTGCATACTGCTTTGCGCAAACATCTGGGACAACATGCCAACCAGGCGGGATCGCTGGTTGCGCCGGACAGGCTGCGCTTTGACTTCACCCACTTCGAGAAGCTCTCGCCGGATGTACTGAAACAGATTGAACTTACGGTGAACCAGGCGATCCGTGACGATTATCCGGTAAAATGGTACATAAAGCCTTACAGGGAAGCTGTTGACAGCGGCATTACCGCCCTGTTCGGTGAAAAATACGGTGCGGAGGTGCGGGTTATACAGGTTGGATCGGATGAAAATCCCTACTCGCGGGAGCTCTGCGGCGGAACTCACGTGGAGCGGACGGGGCAGTTGGGCTACTTCCGCATCCTTTCCGAGGGCGCGGTATCAGCCGGCGTACGCAGGATAGAAGCTGTTACCGGCGAAGTCGCGGTCAACATGGCGATGTCAGACAGGCACAACCTTGAAAAGATCGTCGATCTGCTCGGCTCGCACGGCAGCGATCCGGTCGAAAAACTCACCAAGACACTTGACGAAAAACATACTCTCGAGAAGGAGTTCGACAGACTGCTGGAGAAGTGGGCGGACAATACCGCTGTCGACCTGATCTCATCGGCGGAGATAATCGACGACGTGAAGATTATCGCCGAGTTGTTTGATGGCTTGGAGATGGATCGGATGAAACTTATCGGCGACCGGATCAGGGCGCATGACAACCGAGCCGTTGCGCTGTTGACCAGTCCCGTCGCGTCTGGTGCAGGTCAATTATGCTGTGTGGTCGGGGATGCGGTTCTCAGGGAGGGCAGGTTGAAAGCCGGCGATCTGGTCGGCAAGGCGGCGCGGCTGGCCGGCGGCGGCGGCGGCGGACGATCGCACATGGCAACGGCGGGCACGAAAGATCCGGATAAACTTTCACTGGCGGTTGACCGATTCGCCGGAATCGTCGTAAGAGCATTGAGGGAGGATTGAACCTTTACGAACAACTCTTTCCTGCTGATCGAAGGAGTCGACTCTGGGTGTTGATCGATCCTGACAACGCCCCTGTGAGCGAACTTTCGGAGACAGCGAGGACGGCTGAAGCGGGTGGCGCGGCCGTCATTCTGGTGGGCGGCAGCATGCTGATCAACGACGCTTTCGATCGCGTTATCCGGAGTGTAAAAGAGGTTACAGGACTGCCGGTGGTCATCTTTCCCGGCAACTGTCATCAACTCTCGCCAAACGCAGACGGCATACTCTTCATGTCCCTGCTCTCAGGTCGAAATCCCCAGTACCTGATCGGCGAACAGGTTCACGCAGCACCGATGATCCGACAGATTGGTCTGCCGTCGGTTTCCGCCGGGTACATGTTGATAGAATCGGGGAGTATGACCTCGGCCGAGTTCATCTCCAATACCAGACCGATTCCTCGGAACAAGCCTTTCATAGCGGCGACGCATGCCCAGGCGGCGGAACTGTTCGGGTTCGCGTCCATATATCTTGAAGCGGGCAGCGGTGCGCAACTGCCTGTTCCTGTTGAAATGATCGAGGTTGTGACCAAATCGGTTTCGATCCCCGTCATTGTCGGGGGAGGGATAACCGGTGCTGAACAAGCGGTGAACGCCGTGAAAAGTGGCGCCGCCGCAGTCGTGGTCGGCACGGCGATCGAACGCAACGGGGGATCGATCATCAGGGAGATATCCGATTCCCTGAATGGCTTGCATACATGATCCTTGGCGCTCACGTCTCCACCGCCGGCGGTGTCTCGAATGCGCCGTTGAATGCCAGAAAGTTGGGTATTACGGCTTTTCAGATATTCACGAAGAACCAGAACCGCTGGGTTCAGAAACCACTGGAAGCGGAAGAGATCGATAAGTACTTGCGGAACTGCGATGAGTGTGGGATCGAGTGTGCGGTCGCGCATGACGCCTACCTGATAAATCTCTGCGCGACCGACGAGGATAACCTGCGGAAATCACGCGCCGCGTTTCTCGACGAGATGCAGCGCGCCGACCAGTTGCGGATACCTTTTCTGGTGATGCACCCGGGATCTCACAAGGGCTCCGGTGAGGATGCCGGTCTTGGGGGTATTGCCGAATCGCTGCGCGTACTTTTTGACCAGCAGCCTGACGGCAGGGTGAGAGTACTGCTCGAAACAACAGCCGGACAGGGAACAAACTTGGGGTATACATTCGAGCAGTTGGCGGAGCTGATCCGGCTCGTCGACTGCGACGAGAGGATCGGCGTATGTGTTGACACCTGTCATATCTTCGCCGCGGGTTATGACATTCGGACGCGCCCGGCGTACGATAACGTGTTTGAGAAGTTCGATAAAATCGTGGGTCTGGACAGACTTTACGTTTTTCACTTGAACGATTCCAAGAAGGAGCTGGCGAGCCGGGTCGACCGGCATGAACATATCGGCGAGGGTAGACTTGGACTGGAACCGTTCGATTACCTGCTGAATGATGAACGGTTCAAGGATATACCGGCTTTACTTGAAACACCGGGCGAGATGGATGATTATATCAGAAATCTGGATGTTTTGAGAAATCTGGTAAAAGATGTGAGCTGAAGGTCGCTCTGGATCCAATAATCAATCGATCATCCTAAAGATTACATGTTTACTCGATGAAACAATAATGAGTTCCGCGTACCGAATTGATCTTCAAGCCGATGATAAAGTTCTTTTCGTCCAGCTTCGCGCCATGGGGGATACCCTGTTGTTGACTCCCCTGATCAGATCACTCAAGCAGTATTATCCTGAAGTCCATATCGATATCCTCGTTGAACCACTGCCGGCGCAGGTTCTGGAGAACAACCCGAATATTCAAAAAGTCCATTCGGCGCCCCGAAGGGGTTCAGGTCTCCGGAAATATTTCTCACTGCTGCGGATGCTTCGAAATCAGGAATTCGCCTTGGCGATAGATTTCCTCAGCACTCCCGGTTCGGCATTGTTGACGAGACTTACCGGTGCGGAAAATCGCATCGGTTACCGTCTTCGAGGCCGCAGTTGGGCGTATACACATCCGGTTGACCGCCGTATTGAACCGATCTACAACCCATTGACCAAGTTTGATCTCGTCAGAGCGTTGGATATAAAACCGGACAGCCTCAAACTGGACATCTTCACGGACGGGGAGGCGGAGAGCTTCGCTGAAACGGCGTGGAGTAATTTCGGTTTTGATGAATCAACCACGGTTTACGCATTGGCACCCTGGTCGAAGCGAGCCTGGCGCCGGTGGGAGATCGGCGCCTGGCTGGAGGTTATACGGCGGATATCCCTCGACAACGATGCAAGGTGGCTGTTGTTCGCTGCAGAGGGTGAGCGAGCGGAGATGAACAAGTTGGAGAATGCCGGCGATGTCGACATACGCTGGGCTGGCTCGAAGCATTTGCTTCAAGCCGCGGCGCTGATGAAACGCTGCCGAGCCATGCTCTGCGCTGACAACGGCTTGAAGCATATCGCAGTCGCCGCCGGACTGCCCGCGCTTACTGTGTACATCGGTTCCGAGCCGAAAGTATGGAACCCACCGGAGGATTCAAGGTATCCCTTCACAGATCTGCACGATTCTCAAGATGAAGGAAAACTTAAAGATCAAATTGCAGATAAGTTCAAGCAATTATGTCAGAAACGTGAAACAACAAGTTAATTTTGCATGTAAAGACAGGTCGATCACGGCATGCCTGATGCTGGGTACTATTCTTCTTTTCGCTGCGATCCAGATATACAGCCTTGCCCTGCAACAGATTCTGGCAGTATTGATTATAATTCTGGGGATCCTTCACGGATTACGGTTTTTTATACGTAACGAGAGCAGGCTTGTGAGACAGATAGGCATTGCTTTCCTTCTGTTCACGATTCTGCGCATAACCAGTGTTTTCTATAGTCCAGACGGTAAAAACGCCGTTAACGACCTGCAATTTCCCCTGATGTCGCTTGTTTTCATTGCATTGGCAGATTGGCGAAGTTTTTTGAAGGTCAAGGATGTCAGGTATTTCAGTTCCGTGTGGTTTATCGCAGCTGTTGTGGCTGTCATTATCGGTGTTGTGAAATATTTTTACGGACTTGAGGCGAGGATCGGTCCTCCATTCGGTCCGCAGATCATTCAACCTGATGGTTTAATTGAAGGAAACTACGCTACATTCTCCAAGTATTTAGCGATTACGATACTATATTTTGGCATGGGGTGGCTGATACAGACAAGGTTGAAATCAGTCTATCCCAATTTAATCGGCTTGGCTGTTCTTGGGATCGGCCTGCTGTTGACATTCAGCCGTTCATGCTGGTTGGCGGTGGTTCTGGTGCTGTCCTCGATGCTAATCAGACATCGTCCTCTACTTGTCACTGCGATGATTGTAATATTACTTGCCCTGTTTTTGGCCATTCCATACGGAAGAGATCGCATTGTGCAGAGCGTGTCACCGGATGAATGGTCAAGCGGTAGAGTGGAACTGTGGCGGGTTGCATTCGAACATTCAGACGATCATTTTATCTTCGGTTACGGCTTGGGGTCGTTCGAATCCATTGTAACGCCTGATATCAGGAGCGAACTGCCTGATACGGGAGTGGGGGATTGGCATAACCAGTATCTGCAGATTTTCATGGAGAACGGTCTGGTGGGTTTGCTATCATTCATCTGGTTAACAGTTGCGCTCTTCATGGGCTGTCTGGATCTGTTGAAGGAGTCAGCGAATCCTGACGCCAGGAATGCAGCCATAGGAGGAATCGCTTTACTGTCAGGCTTCCTGATAATCAGTATATTTGACAATACATTTAATTCCCCGCATATTAACATCAGTTTCTGGTGTCTTTTAGGGTTGACGGTGGGGTGGATGCGGCATGAGAACCGGAGGCTGAACGGTTGAACCGTATTTCCATAGCCATCATCGCCCACAACGAAGCAACCGGTATCGGTCAAACCCTCGCCAGCGTCGAGTGGGCTGACCAGATCGTGGTGGTGGATTGCGATTCCAATGATGCGACCGCTGAAATCGCACGGGATGCCGGAGCGGATGTATATCATGAACCCAACCGTGATAATCTCAATATAAACAAGAACATTGCTGTCAATCACTGCAACGGTGACTGGGTAATGGTGCTCGATGCCGACGAGACCGTTCCAGATGATCTTGCCGGTGAGATTCGCGTTGTCGTCAATGAGGGAAAACACGATGGGTACCTGGTTCCAAGACGAAACAACGTACTCGGACGCGGTTTAAGGCACGGCGGACAATATCCCGACTGGCAGCTCCGGCTCTTCCGACGAGGCTGCGCTCGTTTCCCTGAGGAACATATTCATGAAAGGATCAAGGTCGATGGCCGCGTCGGCAGGCTGAAACATTATTTCCATCATTATCCTTATCGAACCGTGGATGACATGACCCGTAAGGGAAGATTTTACGCGGAGTTTGAAGCGAGATACCTTTTTAACAAAGGGGTGACGATATCGTCCGTGGGATTGATTGTTAAAGCCCGAATATTTCCAGCGTTAAGATTCGTTCGCCGTTACGTGCTCAAGGGAGGCTTTCTGGACGGGGTGCCGGGACTTGTAACCGCATATTTCGACGCCTGGAATCAGGCGGTGCGCTGGCTGTGGTTGTGGGATCTGCAGCGTCACGAAAGCTTGCGGGAGGAGACCGCGTGAGGCTGCCCAAGGGTGAACGAACGCCGATGCTGGAGCAGTACATGGGGATCAAGCGCCGGTACAAGGACGCGATACTGTTCTATCGCATGGGCGATTTTTACGAGATGTTCTACGAAGACGCCCAGGTCGCCAGCGAGGTACTCGGACTTAGGCTGACCTCCCGCGCTCACGGTAAATCGGCGAAGGTTCCGTTGGCTGGATTTCCCTACCATCAACTGGACAACTACCTGACCAAGATGGTCGACGCCGGCCACCGCGTGGTGATCGTTGAACAGGTCGAAGATCCCAAGCTCGCCAAGGGACTGGTTAAGAGGGATGTAGTCCGGATCGCAACCGCAGGCACGAATCCCGCCGCCGTCGACCGGGACGATCCGACCTCGGAGCGCATCGCCTCGTTGATCCGCGGCGAGGACAACTGGGGGTACGCCTGGGCGAACGTGGCGACGGGTGAGTTCTCCGCCGGTGAGTTCAACGATGACGAACTGACCTTCCTTTCCGGTCAGGTGGATCCGGTCGAGTTGGTGGTTCCGGAAGCCGACGCCCGGGTCGGACCCAAGCCGGGCGGCAGAACGAGCCCGCCAATGATCAGCAAACTGGTCGATTGGGTCTGGGAGACCAGTTTCGCCCGCAAGACCCTCGTAGATCACTTTGGAACTGTGGGGCTGAAGGGCTTTGGCATTGAACATCTGAACATGGCCGTGTCTGCAGCCGGAGCACTGCTTTACTATCTCAAGGGTAACCTGAAGAGTGAAGCCAATCATCTGACCAGCCTTTCACATGCAGAAATATCCGGCAGGCTTTACATGGAGCCCTCGACGCGACGCAACCTCGAGCTCACCGAATCGCTCTCCAGCAACCCACGCGCCACGCTCTTCGCCGTCATCGACCGCACCGTCACCAATCCCGGGAGGAGATTACTCTACAACCGACTGCTGGAGCCGCTTGCCGATAAGGATCGCATCGATGAACGACTGGACAGTATCGATGAGTTGAAAAGAAAGCTGGATCTGCGGGAGCGGATAAGAGGATTGCTCAAGCAGGCAGGCGACCTGCAACGCTGTCTGGCACGACTCGCCACTCACCGGGGATCAGCGCGCGATCTGGTCGCAATTCGCGAGACTCTGGCGGTTATGCCATATTTTGGCGAGGCTTTGCAGGATGCAGACTGCCGGCTCCTCAAAGCGCTTGCGGGACGTATCGAACCGATTCATGCGCTGCGAAAATCCCTGGATGAGGCACTTGTCGAAAATCCGCCGCTCTCAACCACCGAGGGCGGGATGATAGCTGAAGGTTACGATGTCCGCGTGGACGAGTTGAGGCAAATCCAGGACAGCGGAAGGTCGTGGATTGAGGAATACGAGCGTCGCGAGAGGAAACGCACCGGCATCAACAATCTGAAGGTTTCATTCAACCGCGTCTTCGGATACTTCATAGAGGTGACCAAGTCACAGCTGGACAAGGTTCCCGATGATTATCAGCGCCGCCAGACCCTTGTTTCAGCGGAAAGATACACAACACCCGAACTGAATGAATACGAGGAGAAGCTGCTGGGTGCCGAGGACGAAATAAACCGTCTGGAAAGTGAGATTTACCAACGCTTGTTGGGTCAGACCCTCGAATGTTCTCGGGAGTTGCAGGAGAACGCGCAGGTCCTGGCTGAGTTGGATGCAGCCTGTGCGCTGGCGGAATTGGCAGAAGAAGAAGACTACTGCCGGCCCGTGATCGAGAACGACGAGCGGATTGTACTCCGTGACAGCCGTCATCCGGTGGTGGAAAAGCTTCTGCCGCCCGGAGAGCGCTTCATTCCCAATGATCTTGAGCTGGGCGGAGAGGATTTTTTCATCCTGATCCTGACCGGTCCCAACATGGCGGGGAAGTCCACCTATCTCAGGCAGATCGCCTTGATCATTATTCTGGCGCAGATGGGATCATTCGTTCCGGCGCGCGAGGCGAGGATCGGCCTGGTGGACAAGTTGTTCACCCGCATCGGCGCCCTGGACAACCTGGCGGGCGGTGAATCGACCTTCCTGGTTGAAATGCACGAGACCGCTTCCATACTGAACAACGCCACCAACAGGTCGCTCGTTCTGTTTGACGAAATAGGACGGGGAACATCCACCTTTGACGGGCTCAGCCTCGCCTGGGCGATTGTCGAATTTCTGCACCATGCCCCCCGTCTCAAACCGCGCACCCTTTTCGCCACGCATTTCCATGAGTTGGTCGATCTGGAGAAGTATCTGCCGGGCGTGGAGAATCGTAATGTCGCGGTGCGGGAATACGACGACAGGGTGGTTTTTCTGCGCCGAATTGTCCCCGGGGGTTGCGACCGCAGTTTCGGCATCCACGTGGCGCAGATGGCTGGACTGCCGCCGGAAGTGATCGATCGGGCGAGGGAGGTGCTGATAAATCTCGAAGCCAATGACATCAACCCGACAGGCGATGCGTCCGGTGACAAGGCGAAGAAACCGGGTGAAACAAAGACAAAGGTTCGCAAGGGATCGAAAAGCGCACTGCCCAGACCACACATCGCCCAGCTTAGCCTGTTCGATCCGATGGAGAGGAAACTGCGTGAACTGTTGGAGGGCGTTGATACCGATACAATGGCGCCGTTGGATGCGCTGAAGTTGCTGGCGGAACTGAAGAAGATTTTATAAACGTAATATTTGTATAGGATCGCCGACTGAAGTCGGCGCTCCCCGTCAATTCAGCGTTCCCCGTCAAATCAGCGTTCCCTGTCAATTTAGCGCTCCCGTTTTATGGGGAGGGACGACTTCAGTCGTCCATATTACGATTATAATGAATGCTCAGAATTACCATCAGTATTTTAGAGGATTTTCAATAGATGATCAAGCTTCCTCCGGATATTGAAATACCGGACAGGCCGTTAGATGCCAGATACAAGGGTGTCCTGCGCGGTCTCCTGACCCGGATTAAAGGCCTGTACGACGCCATCTACAAACGGTACGGGGATGATGGGCTGGATCTCATCCGTGAAGTGAGTTCTTCATATGGCCGCGATATCGCCCGGAGAGTGCGCGGCGACGGAGACCCCCTGCCGATCAAGGACGTCGGCTTATATCTGGTCAAGGTTTTCAACAACATGCGTTCTGAAGGTGAAGTTACCGAATTCACCGATAAAAGGGTCGCTATATTGGTTCCTCTGTGTCCCTATCCGTTCGACAAGGTCGAAATATGCCAGGCTCACACGTCAATGGAGCGCGCCCTCGTGCAGGGACTTAACCCTGATCTTGACTACGAGATCGAGCTTAGCGTTCCAGCCGGCGACCCCTTCTGCCTGCATGTTCTGAAGAAGCGTATGTAACGAAGGAAAGGGGACTTGCATTTCCGGCGGGTGTACGGTGAAATGAATGACGATCCGACTATGAAGGAGTGCAGTTAACACTTGGGCTGCAACCTGGAGGGCGGATATTCCTGCCATCCAGTCAGTTGTATGGCGGCGGTCTTGGGGCGGACAGGAATGTCCGCCCTCCAGGATCAGCTATAAGGACACCGCTTAACAACCGCTCTTCAGCTTTTTCAACTCTTTAATTAACTTTATGGTAACCTTATGTTTCGGATTGATCTCCAGCGCTTTGCCAGTCAGCTTCAGCGCATCATCGATAAGTCCCTGTTCTTTTTTCAGAACGGCATAATTGCATAACGCCATTCGATAGGTCGGATTCAACTCGATGGCTCTCTTGAACGCGTCTTCAGCCTCATCCAGCCTGCCGTACTTGAAAAGCGTATCTCCCAGGTGATAAAAGACCAGAGGATAATCGGGGTAAGATCTGGACATCTCGCGAAACAGCGATACGGCTTTGTCAAGTTTGTTTCGCCTGACGAATTCAATGCCCGTTTTCAGTGTCTCCAGGTAGTTCACCTGTCTGATGGTTACTTCATTGTGCGGGTTGATTTCCAGCGCCTTATTGGTCAACCTGAGCGCATCATCGATGCGTTCTTGATTCAGCCTTAATGCAGCCAGGTTGCAGTAGGCCTGGACATAGTCCGGCTGCAGTTTAATCGCTCTTTTGTAAGCCTCCTCAGCTTCCTCGGTTCGGTTCAGTTCGAAGAGTGTATTCCCCAGGTTGTAAAACGATATTGAATATTCAGGGTTTGATTTCAACGCTCTTCTGAACACCTGTTCTGCCTCTTCATGCCTGCCCTGCTTCACCAGCACTGATCCCAGGGTGTTAAGAGCCTGGTAGCAGTTTTTCTTCAAACGTAAAACTTTGCGCAGGGTCGCCTCAGCTTCATCGAGTTTGTTCAGATAGAGTAATATGCCCGCGAGGTTGGTCAACGTCAGCACACCTTCAGGTCTGTATTTGACTGCCAGCTTAAAGCACCGGTAAGCCTCCTTGTAATCGCCGGCCGAATAAGCCTGATAGCCGAGGGTGAACCATCGGGAATACCTGTCTGTCATCCTGATCCTCTGCTTGAACTCGTTATAAAGTCCCTCATAACTCTTAATCCTGACGGCTTCAAACGACTTGGTGCCGATTGACTTGATGGGGTGAATGACTTCGCTTGCACCGGTCTCTATTCCTTTGATGTCCTGCACTAATGACTTGAGGGAGCCTGCGATAAGTATATGGGGTTCACTAAGATCGGCGCCGGCGTTGGTTTCAATTCGCTTGGTCTTGGCAATAGCGTAGCCTTCAGGAGTGTAGCCTTGATCCCAGACGCTCTCGGCAAGTGTCACTCTGCCATGACCGATTCCAACCCTGAGGCGGCACGGCGATTCATCTTCCCTGATCCGTCGTCCGTTGAAGCGCGACCGGGACCATTCAACCTCCAGCAGCACCGCCAGATTCAGGGCGAAGTTTATCAGTTGCCTGCGATCCCTGGAGCTGAGCAGGATGATGATTTCATCACCTATGGCTCGCTTGTAGATGATGGCATCGTCGAGAGCCTTGCTGGTTCGGCTGTATTCGTCCACCGCCCGCGAAGCGATCCGGTGATACTCACGGATCATGCTGTTATAGGTGCTCGCTGAGGTTGTCTCGGCGATCTGCGAGGAGTTCTCAATATCCGCGATAATTATAATCGCATCAATCGTCTTCGAACGACGGGTTTTCTGCTGTTTATTTAATACAGTGTCATGCATGATGATATGAAGGGTTTGAGGATAAGACGAACCAAGTCGGAAATATATGTCAGAAGCCCAGATTCAAGGAAAAATAGTACTGTGGGTACATACCCGTCTCGGGAGACCAGGCTACATCCCATTCCACCGGGAATATACCGAGATCGAGCCTGATACCGAAACCGAATCCCAGCGTCCAATCATTGTAATCCGGAATAAGTTGACCATCGCTGAGGAGTGTAACCCGGTCAACTTCATCCCGGGCGTTGTTTTCCTCTTTCGTGATCCCCTGACCGAGCGTATACCAGGCGGTGCCGGCATCCGTGAAGAAGACGCCGCGTATATCCCTGAGATAGATGGGCAGAGGCCAACCGAACACGAGGTGCTTTATGAACGGATAACGGAACTCGAAATTGCTCAGCAGGTATCTCGTACCAACCCGGTTGTAATATCCGACGCCGCGCAGCGGCGTTACGAACCGTGAGAAATATATGTCCCGCATATCGATTACCACCCTTCCGCTGCTGTTGTCAAAGCGTGAGTTAAACCAGTTCATCAGGCCACCAAGGAAAAACCGCTGAGGATCTCTCCCTTCAGAAACCGAACCATTCAGGCGAAGGGAGAACGTATAATCCTTGTGGTAGGCGAAGTATCTTCTCCAATCAAGCGTGAAGGTCTTGAAATCAACACCCTTGTCGTCCCAACTGTTTTCATTTTCCCGGTAGAGATCCGGGCTCCAACTGAGATCGACTCGCCATCTTCCACCGTTCGCAGGCGCCGTCGACCAGCGCCAGACCGACGTATCATGCACGTAACCTACATGGGGGATCAATGTGCTGAGTTTTCGTCCTCCAAGATTGTAATCGGAGAGTTCCGACCTGTCGACGGTTGAAAGATCGATACCGAATTCGACGCGGTTAAACCTGTCAATAGGGTAGGAGCTGTTCAGGAACAGGCCGTAGTCACGGTCCAACCATGTTACACCCTGGCTGTAAAACGGATAGGCGAAATGGTAAGCGCCTGCGCCGATATCCACACGACGCGCCAGATAGTTGTACATTGTGAACAGGTTGCTGTACTTTGTGGAGCGGTTGAGGTCAGCGCTCAGGTACAACTCGTGGTCACCCAGAATGTCGGTAAACATCAAGAGACCCGATCCCTGCAACAGGTAGTAGGGACTGTATCCGGCGCTGACAAAAACCATGTCCGGTTCGAGGTGCATGTGATAGTCCCGACTGGGATACCTGCCGTTCGCCGCCCTTGTTCGACGTGCGATCCTTAGACTGTCCTTTGACTCGTCTTCTTCATCGCTGTCTTCGTGAAAGAGACGGTCAAACACATAGTGCTGGTAATCGGCGGACCCCGAACCGTAGCCGAAATCACCGTTTTCACTGGAAGAGATCCTCTCGGCCCGGCTGACAACGAGCGGTTCAGCGCGGGCATCTTTTCCAAAGGGATCGTTGATCATGAAGATGTCGTAACCGTTGTTGAAATAACTGGCAAACGCCAGTGTTCCGGCATCGCGCGCCAGGGTAGGTTGAAAAACACCGGTTACCGTGTTGGAGATGGCGTTGATTTCACCGCTCTCGATGTTGTGAAGATACATGTTGAAAACACCGCTTTTATCGCTGACATAGAGTATGGTGTTGTCAAGCGGAGTCCAGATCGGTGATCTTTCCATGAAAGGATCGTTGGTGATGCGTCTCAGGGTTCCGTCCCGCCGGTCCAGCTCATAGACGTCAAACTCGGCGTACTTATAGTCAGCGATGGACTTGTTCTCCGGGACAACCTCGTTCAACCCGGCGTCTCCGCGATTGGACGTGAAAAGCAGTCGCCCGCCGTCCGGTGACCATGACGGATCCGCAACGTCGAAGATATCGTCGGTGATATATTTCATTTCGCCTGTTTCCACGTCAACTGAAACTATGTCACTCCTGTTTTCATGGACCATCACCAGGGCGATCTGCCTGCCGTCAGGCGACCATGCTGGACTGAACAACCCATCGGACCTGAACTTGAACTGTCTGACCACCTTTCCCCCTGGAACACTGATAAGATATAATGCGTCATTCTCTCCTGCTTTGGCGCATAGTGCGATCCGATCGCCGTCGGGCGACCAGGTGATACCCGGTCTCAGCCAGTGCAACTCCTCGAACTTTCCCGAACGTTGTCCCCGCACCAGCCGCTTCTCGATCTTTGCGTCCAGAGTGTTCATCAGATATATATCAAAGTAGTCGGAACGGTTGGACAGGAACGCCAGCCATTCTCCATTGGGAGAGAGCGCCGGGCTGTTATTCACATAGCAGTATTCCTTCTGGTGATCGGTCAATTGGCGTGAGAATGCGTCGGGCGGATCCATCTTCGCCATCTGTGCCCAGTACCTCTCCTTGATGAACCTTCGCCACCGTTTGGACAACTCCTTGCTGTCAATTCCTATGGATGCCTTTAGCGCCCGGTCGAAATCTCTCAATCTGCTGATCTGGTGAAGAATTTCACCGATTTTCTCGTCGCCGTACCTCCAGGCGATCCAATATAGAATAGACTGCCCGCACTTGTATACACCGAGATATCCGAAGGATTCAAGGTAGTCGATCTCCGGCAGGATGTCATTTACCAGCGCGTCGCGCAGAAACATCTCTGTCTCGACGTCCAAGCCATAGTGGGACATGTATTCCGGCAATCCCTCGATGAACCACAGCGGCATCCTGTCCTGGGTCAATCCCGCCGTAATGGCTCCCAATCCTTTCCCGTACATCATGTTCAGCATCATGGCGTGGGTCAGCTCATGATGAATTACGTGGCGAAACTTCTCGTGGTTGCCCTCAAAAGGTACGACTATTCTGGTTTTAAGGAACTCGGTAACACCGCCGGTGCTCTCATCGGGTTGGCTTGTAACATTTGTCTGCTGAAAGTCATTATGAGACTGGTAGGTGACTATGGTTATCGGTGCGTCGTTCTTCGAGCTGTACAGGAAAGTCTTGGCGATATCCTGATAGGCATGTTCTGCTGTTTCCGCAGCAAAGTCGGCAACCTCGCGACCACCCTGGTTGTAATACACGTTAAAATGCTCGGTTGTCAGATATCTCCATTTGAAATGCTTGTACTGAACCGTGTTTTTACCGAAACCGATCGCGTGTGTTCCGCCAGCCGACAACAACGAGACAATTACCAGCAGGGAAACGATTGATATGGTTCCGGAACGGATCCTTGAACTCATGAATCCATACTTCATGGATTCGACCGTATTTTGTCGGATATTATGCATATGTATGTAATCCACCGAAGAAATAATTTCCCAGAAACGAGACCAGAACCATGAGAAAGCCGGTAACCACGATGATCGCGGCGCGCGAACCGCGCCAGCCTTTTTGGAATCTGGCGTGCAGATAGCCCGAGTAAAACAACCAGATAATCAGAGCCCCAACCTCCTTGGGATCCCAGCTCCAGAACGATCCCCAGGCCTGTTCAGCCCAGATCGCCCCCGCGAACAGTGCGCCGATGGTGTATAAAGGGTAACCCAGCGATACCGATTTATAACTGACGTCATCCAGGAAATCAAGGTTTAATATCCTTGCTCCAGCGAACCTCCTGCTGAATTTAAATATAATCGGGAAAAGCAGAATGGACAGAAAAAAAGTCACGCTGTACGCAAATCCGATAAATTCGAAGAACAACCAGGCGGATTTTGACTCGCCTCCAGTGTTTCCCTGGGACAGTGAATGTGTAAGTTCGAGCCATCCGGATTTCAGCAGCACCCCCTCCACCAGTCCTCCGCACAGAAAACATAGGGTCACGGCAATGAAGAGCCACCCATTGAAACTGGCTGAATCGCCGTTTACTCTTCGCTGAAGCATGAGCGGGGTGACAATCAGGCTGAGGAGAAAGCCGATGCCCAATAGAATAAAGATGCTGCCGGCGTTGACGTGCAAGCCGGCGATATTGAGGTTCGATTGAGGCGCCGGCGGCGCGAGACCGGCGATGAATGCCGCTGCGGTGACAAGAAGAGGCAGTCCAATCAAGCCGACGAGGGCGTTTCTGAGCAGTCGGTTGTGGTGATTTTCCCTGTTGTCTGCAGGGTTGTACCGCTTGATAAGGTAAAGCGCGCTCGCGGCGAATGAAACCGCAAAACATCCTGCGCCCAATGCCGCCATTGAAACGTGTATGTACAGCCAGACGCTCTGCAGCGCCGGCATCAGTGATTGATTGATATCCTTCGGCAGCAGGGCGGCGGTGACCATCAGCATGAAAACTATCGGAGCGATGAAAGACCCGATGATCGGACGCCTGTATCTTGCATATAGAAACAGCAGCATAATCGCAGCCATCCAGCTCATAACCAACAGGTATTCATACATGTTGGACAGCGGGATGTGACCGGAGAGTTTCCACCTGGCGATGAATGCCGCGCTGTGGCAGACGGCTCCGATTGACACCAGCGCCGCACCGGTACGATGCAGAACAGCCGAACCAAACGCCGCAAAGATACTGAAAGCCAGAAAGCCTGCAAAATAGGCGGTAAATGCCAAATAGAAGAGATTTACGTCAGAACCCTGATTCATGCGCCTTGTACTACAGTTGTTTTAATTCCAAAGTAACTATGAATTGATCCATGTACAAGTTATAATAAATGACATCGCAGTGCAAATATCTTTTCTTTTTGTGCTTCCTGCATTATATTATACCACTATGAAAGGAAAAACCACCCATAACAACGGGCTGCTGCCCCGCATTGACCTTGGACGGGGAAACCTGATCCTGTTTCTGATCGGTCTGCTGGTTTTGGCGATCGGGTTCATATTGATGTCTATAGGACCCTGGGACAATCCACTGTCGCGGAGTGTTGCGCCTCTGGTGCTCCTGTTCGGCTACCTGATTGTATTTCCCGCAGCTATTTTCTATCGTCGCAAGTCAAACGGGTCTTCGGAACCCGGCAGATCCGGAAAGTCAAGACCATCGGGTAGACCTGTTCGACCCAACAAACGATGATCCGATCTCCAGATAATCTATTTCTCTGATGGTAATTGATAAAGTGGGGTGCTTTAAAGCTGGGCCTGGAGGGCGGACATTCCTGTCCGCCCAAGTATTTGTATAGAGGCAGGCCAAGGCGGACAGGAATATCCGCCCAGATTGCTGTACGGCGCTGGTTTTCAGGCAGAGAGGAACCTCCACCCCCAGGATGCGCCCCAAGTTTCAATTGCCCTCCTTGATAAACGGGCGATTAGCTCAGCTGGTCAAGAGCGCCTGCCTTACAAGCAGGAGGTCGATGGTTCGAATCCATTATCGCCCACAGAGTTAAGAATAGTTGATGTTTTCGGTTAGAGGCGCTGATCGAGGTGACTGGAACAACGGTTGCCTTTCTTTTTGATCCGTAATAAATCCCGAATTTTGTATTATGCTATTCTGGCAACTGGGAGGGTGGCAAATGGTTCCAAATGCATTTTTGAAAGGAGTAAACCGTGGCAACTAAACGCGCCGGGGAGATAATGATTCCCCTCGATAAGTATCCTTCCGTCCCGCATTGGTACACTCTGCGTCAAGCGGTTGAAGAGATTGAGAATTCAAAGTTAAACATCAGCGGTCGTAAATCGTTGCCCCGTGCGCTGCTGGTTTTTGACGAACACCATCTCCTTTTGGGAATCGTTCGACGCCGTGATATTCTGCGCGGGCTGGAGCCGAAATTCCTTCGTACCATGTCTGTCCCGCATCGTAAGAAGTTATTCGACATTGAGATAGATCCAAACCTCACTGATCTGTCAACTGGCGGAATTGCCAAGGCGATGCAGGAACAATCCATGCAGCCAGTCAGCGAGGTGATGCTTCCGGTTACTACGACGGTGAACCACGACGACCACCTCGCCAAGGTCATCTATAAAATGATCAACATGGATATGGCGTTGCTGCCGGTTCTGAAGGATAAAAAGGTCGTCGGTGTAGTCAGGAGTGCGGATGTGTTCCAAGAAATCGCCAATATCTTACTTCACACCGGGTAATGATTCGTCTTCCAGCACTATTATAAACGGGTGTTGATATGTTAAGAAGGCTCAAGGAGAAGCGCAACCAGGGTTCAGATCAAGAGGGAACAAATTCGACATCTCAAGATGTATACCTGAAGCGGATTGCCCGACACATCGACTGGAAAAGGCTTCTGTTCATCTTTCTCGGCATATTTCTCTTCGGTCTTGTTTACCTTTCCCCATCCTGGCATGATGCTATTGATCCCAAGGGTGAGCATTTCGTCCTTACCCGAGAGGGAAAAGCTGCATTGGGATTGTTCCTGTTGGCTGCCGTATGGTGGGTTTCCGAGGTGGTTCCGATCGGTGTAACCAGCATTACAATCGGTGTGGTCCAGGCCTTGTTCCTGATCCGTTCCGCCAAGGTGGCTTTCAACGACTTCATGGATCCATCCGTATGGTTTATCATCGGGTCAGTGGTGATAGGAATGGCTTTCACAAGGACGGGATTGACCAAGCGGATAGCCTACAAGATGCTGCAACTGGTCGGCGAACGCACCAGTATGATCTATCTCGGCAGTTTCGTCATGACGGCAGCCATGACCCTGATCATGGCTCATACCGCTGTGGCGGCAGCTATCTTTCCTCTCCTGATGGCGATCCATGGGCTCTATAGCCAGGATGATAAACCAACCAGATTCGGTAAGGGTCTCTTCATAGGCATGGCTTTTGTGGCGGGAGCCGGCAGTATAATCACACTGCTCGGCGCAGCGCGGGGAGCCGTGGCAATCGGCTTTTTCAGGGACATCACCGGTCGAGAGATCACCTTCTTCGAGCTCTCCTACTATATGTTTCCCCTTGGCATGGTAATGGTGGTGCTGCTGTGGGGTTATCTAATGATTTTCTTCCGGCCGGAGCAGAAAATAATCCCGGGCCTGCGGGAGAGGGCGAAGGCTCTCAACATCGGGTTGGGACCGATTACCAGGACCGAAATTCTCACACTCTTGATCGTGTTTTTATCCATCGTGGTTTTAAGTCTGCGCTCCTTTATCCCACTGTTCGAACCGTTGAATAAGAGCGCCATTATCCTTGTGTCCACCATCCTGTTTTTTCTCTTCAGAATCCTTAAAATTGAAGACCTGGAAGAGATTCCCTGGAACATCGTGCTGCTGTTCGGTGGAGCGATGAGCATAGGATTTTGTCTCTGGCAAACCGGCGCAGCGAGCTGGATGGCCATCGAATGGTTGGGTCTGTTGCAGAATGCCGGCTGGTTTGTCTTTGTCATGGGGATAGCATTCTTTGTGCTGGTTATGACCAACCTTATAATGAACGTTGCCGCCATAGCTATTTCATTGCCGGTGGCGCTGGTCATTGCGCCTTACCTGGGTGTGGCGCCTGAGGTGGTGCTGTTCGCATCGCTGGCGACGGCTGGAATGCCCTTCCTGCTGCTCGTCGGTGCAGCTCCCAACGCCATTGCCTACGAGAGCAGGCAGTTCACGTCCGGGGAGTTCTTCGTGGCGGGCATCCCGGCAAGCATCTTGCTTATGGTTGTGCTGTCACTGTTTGTCAGTGTGATATGGCCGTTGATGGGTATGCCGATCTTGTCGCATTAAGGTTGGATGCTATTACTGCAGGTTGTTTAAGGCTCGGCAAATATATATATTAATTCCATGAACCGACTTCCGTAAAGAGGGATAAGTTGGATAACGCCCGGTCGCTCGATTTCTTAAGGTCAGAATGATGGATCACTGACTATTCGATAAGGGGAGTAAATAATGGCAATCGTTACGATATTCAGCGGATCATACTGCAACGGAGAGGATGTTGCCGACGGAGTGGCGAATCATCTAAACTACGACCGCATTGAAGAGAAACTGCTCGACGAGACATCCGGACGTTTCGCAGTGCCAAAGGAGAAGCTCGTTCGGGCGATGACTGATTCTCCGCCCTTTTTCAGGCTCACTCGCCAACGGGAGAAGAACGTAGCTTACCTGAAGGCGGTTCTTGCCGGACTGATTATTCGAGACGATCAACTGCTGCATGGTTATGCCATGCATCTCCTGCCGAACAGTATTGCCCATGTACTGAAGGTCTGTATCATCGCTGATCATGACTACCGTGTGAAACAGGTTGTCCAGACCACAACGAAGTCGGAAAAAGAGGCGGACAGAATAATCCGTAAGGACGACAAGGACCGTTTACAGTGGACACAATACCTCTTCGACAAGTCACCTTACGATGAGAGCCTTTACGATATGGTATTGCCGATGCAGGACATCTCGATTGAAGACGCTGTCAAGACCATCTGCGATTATACGCACAGAGAACCGGTGAAAACTACACCACAATCCCTTCGCGCCGCGCAGGATCACGTTTTAGCGACTGCGGTGAACCTTGCTCTGGTGGAAGCCGGTCACGATGTTGAGGTCTATTCCGAGAGTGGCAATGTCACAATTACGATCAATAACTATGTTGTACGGCTTGAACAGTATCGGAAAAAGCTGATGCGGATCGCGGCTGAGGTCGACGGCGTCAAGCAGGTTGACACCCGGATCGGTCCGAAGTACACTCCACCATCCATTTTACCGATGGGAGATTTCCAGATGCCCTCCAAGATTCTCTTGGTTGATGATGAAAAGGAGTTCGTTCATACCCTTTCCGAGCGGTTGCAAACCCGCGATCTCGCGTCTTCGGTCGTTTATGACGGTGAGCAAGCCCTTGAATTTATAGAGAGGGACGAACCGGACGTGATGGTTCTGGACCTGAAGATGCCCGGTATCGACGGAATCGAAGTACTGCGCCGTGTCAAGCGTCAGTACCCTAATGTGGAAGTAATCATCTTGACCGGTCACGGCTCAGAGCGGGAAGAAACACTGGCGGCTGAGCTCGGGGCGTTCGCGTATTTGCGTAAACCGGTGGATATTGATGTCCTCTCCAAGGCGATGCAGGAAGCTTATAACAAGGTCAATAAGAGTGTGGGAGAAAGAGAACAGAGTAAGGGAGCGCCGAGATATGGAGATGATGATATTGATGATATTCCGGTTTAACGGAGATTTATCGGTCAATCGAATAGACTAATCCGGTATATGATATGGCGCTATTAAGTAAATTGGTATCCGCTTCAAACCGCGATAAGTCAACCTCCGAGCTTAGTCTTGTTCCTTCTCGGCGTTATCAGCGATTGTGGTTCTTCTCCATTCTGATCACATCCCTGGTCGCCTTGATTCCGCTGGCGACGATGACCGTCATCAACTATTACCAGGATCAGAGAGCCTATTGCGCCGAGATCAATTTCGCCCTGTCCCAAATTCTCTCCAACACCAAACGCACCCTTGAACTCGTAATAGAAGAACGACGCTCGGCTTTGTCTCTGATAGTAATCGAACACACCTATGAAGATTTAATCAGCGACAACAGACTGGCTGGGATCCTCAGCAATCTAAAGAATTCATTCGGAGATTTTGTGGACCTGGGTTTGATAGACTCTGAAGGCAACCAGTCATTTTACAGCGGCCCTTACGATCTGAAAGGCAGGAAGTACAAGGATCAGTCCTGGTTTCATGAAGTCAATCTTCACCGGGTCTATACGAGTGACGTGTTTATGGGTTATCGCGGCTTTCCACACTTTATAATCGCCATTAAACACGAGAAGGAGAATGGAGACTTTTTTGTCCTGAGAGCTACAATCGATATGGATCTGATCAACCGTCAGATCTATTCGCTGGACCTCGACCAGTCAACAGATGCTTTCATTATTAATCGGGACGGCATTCTGCAGACATCCTCAAAGTTCTACGGCGATGTACTGGATAAATGCGACATCGATTTACCGTTCCCGTCGCAGAATAGAGTGGTGATTGAAGCACCTGAACACACGGAGAAATGGATAACCCGCGGCTATACCGAGATTCAAGGAACCCCCTTCATTCTTATGACCATCAAACAACAACAGAATCCCCTCAGGCACTGGATTTCACATCGTTCAAGCCTGTTGTGGTTTCTGGGGATTATCACTATCCTGATCCTCATTGTTATTGTCTACAGGTCAACCTATATGGTTAACCAGCTTCGCAACGCTGATCAACGTCGCGCCAAGGCTTTTCACAATATTGAATATACGAACAAGATGGCCACCATAGGCAGGATGGCGGGCAGCGTCGCTCATGAAATAAATAATCCCCTCGCCATAATCAACGAGAAGGCCGGGTTGTTGAAGGACATGGTTGATTTTACCGAGGATTTTACACAGAAGGAGAAGGTGCTGACGTTAGTCGATTCAATTCTGAATTCTGTGAACAGATGCAGTCAGGTCACCCACCGTCTGTTGGGGTTCGCCAAGCGGATGGATATCCGCAGTGAATTAATCGACCTGGAACGACTAATGAGAGAAGTTGTCGGCTTCATGGGAAATGACGCCATCAACAGGAATATCAGCGTCAATTACGATATCCCTGAAACCATACCCCACATCGAGAGCGATCGCGGACTTTTGCAGCAGATTTTCCTGAACATTATAAACAACGCTTTCGCGGCGGTGGAGGATGGTGGTAGAATCGATATATCCGTCACCGAACAGAGCAACGACATGGTTACGGTGGTCATCAGTGACAATGGTTCGGGCATCTCCGAGGAAAACCTCAAACACATCTTCGAACCCTTTTACTCGACCAAGGGAGAATTTGGAACCGGATTGGGACTTTCGATTACTCATGACATTATTACTAAATTAGGGGGCCATATCGACGTTGAGAGTGAACTTGGGAAAGGCACCAGGTTTTTTGTGACTCTGCCTACAAGAAAATACGATTATCTGGAGTGAACCATGCACAAATTCCGGGCTCTGCTTGTCGATGATGAGGAGGAGTTGGTTTCCACGCTTGTCGAGAGACTTGGATATCGGGGGATTAAAGCGGATTATGCCCTGAATGGAGCCGATGCACTCCGTAAAATGTGCGATGGGTCGTTCGACGTTGTCGTCCTTGACTTGAAAATGCCGGGGATGTCCGGATTTGAGTTAATGGAGATACTCAAAGCAAAGTTCCCTGACGTGCCGGTTCTATTGATTACCGGTCATGGTTCTCCAACCGACGAGTTGGACGAGATCCCTGAAAAGGCTTATGATTATCTTGCCAAACCAATCAACCTTGAAGACCTCATTATTAAACTACGGGAGGCGGTTAAGAGCGGATGAACATCGATAAAGAAGGCGATCGAGAGCGGTTGTTAAGAGAGAACGGTCTGGCTTTTTTCGGAGCAATAACCGCCTCCGTTTCCCACGAATTGAACAATATTATTTCCATCATTGATCAAACGGGAGGTCTACTTGACGATCTACTGGCTGGTGCCCGGCACGGTAGGCCTGTTGAGAACGAACGATTACAGCGGATTGCGGAGAGCATTGCCTGTCAGGTCAAGAGAGGAGAGGGGGTGATTGGACACCTTAACACATTTGCTCACAGCGTGGATCATCAGGTGCAGGAGTTCGAAATCAATCAACTCGTAGGAAATATAACCGAACTCACCCGGCGCTTTGCATCCTTGAAAAGGGTTCACCTGGAAACTCAACCCTTCGATACTCCGGTCACCTTACAGAACAATTCTTTTCTCGTACAACAGGCTGTATTTTTATGCATTAAACAGTTGCTTGCTTCAGCCGAACGGGAAGATACAATAACTGTTTCGGTCGAAGATGACCGGTCAGGGGTGCGACTTCTGATCAAGGCTGAGCCTTCCAGATTGAAAACGGATGACCTCGACCTTCATTATCTGGAACTGCTGACAGGCTACATCGGGGGAACAATCGAGCTGCGCGATGGATCCGGGGCGGTCGTCTTTGAGCTAATGGTTCCCCACTGGAGAGACCCGGACAATCCTTGACCGTTTGATGTTACAGAAAGGAGTAATGAATTGATAAAAACCAAAGTACTGTTAGTTGATGATGAGCAGGACTTCACCAGTGTCCTTGCCGAGCGAATGGAAACAAGGGGTTTACAGGTTGATATCGCTGGCAGCGGCATGGAAGCCATGGAGCGGGTGAAAGGCAGGTCATATGACGCGATCGTGCTGGACCTTGCCATGCCTGAGATGGATGGGATCGAAACACTAAAGCACCTTTTAGCCCAGAATCCGGACTTACAGGTCATTCTGCTCACCGGTCGCGCCACGGTGGAAAAGGGGGTAGAGGCAGTCAAGCATGGCGCTGTCGAGTTTCTGCAAAAGCCGGCTGACATCGAAACTCTGGTGGAAAAAATCCGGGAAGCGCAGGCGAAGAAGGTCTTTCTGTTTGAAAAACGCGTGGAGAAGTCGATCTCGGAAATTGTCAGAAAGAAGGGGTGGTAGTTCAAGGGTGTGATAACGGAGATATTCGTAAAGCCCGGTGGTTCTGTATTGACCGTCAGCGTATTTCACCTGTTAAGCGATTGCCCAAGAAGGGGTTCGTACCACTCCGGCCCTTCTGAAACCCTCCCGGCTGATGACCGGGTCTCTCAGCACGCCCTGAAATCCCGCTCTCACTTGTTAATCCGAATTTCAGCTGGTTCGTGAGGACAATCTCAAGTGTCCTCATTGTAAGGCGCTTCGCCTGATAAATATCGTCAAAATCAAAACATCAAGGGATCGTTTGAATGCCTGAAGCCTCGTCGACGTCCCGGGAAAAACCTGAGACCGAATATATCGAGCGAATCAATGAGCTCGAAAGAGCAAATGAAAAGCTGCACCGTGAGATATCCGAACTGAGAGTCGTTAAGGATACTTTGCGGCAGGAAAAGGAATTTGCAGAGAGGCTGGTGGAGACGGCTCAAGTCATTGTTCTTGTTCTTAACACGGAGGGTCGAATCGTCTGGTTCAATCCATACCTGGAGGAGATTACCGGCTTCAGGCTCTCCGAAGTCTCCGGTGAAGAATGGTTGACGACCTTTATTGTGTCGAGTCACCGCAAGCGATCGAATGATTTAATCAGCAGCGCGCTGGAGGAGGAGCGGACTTTCAACGGATTTGCTCCGATTATCACCAGGAAAGGGGCTGAGGCGGAGATCGACTGGAGCTACAAATCGCTCAAGAATAATGACGGCGATGTTGTGGGCTTGATCGCCATCGGGCACGATGTCACCAAGCTTAAACAGGCGACTGAAGCATTGCGCAGGAGCGAGGAGAAGTATCGCAGCATCGTCGAACAGTCGTATGAAGGCATCATTCTGACCAACGAAAGAGGCGTTATAATTGAATGGAACAACGCCCAGGAGAGGATTACAGGGCTCACTCGCAAGGAAGTGCTGGGTAAATTGATCTGGGATGTTCAATACCAGGCTGATCCGGACAAGAGGAGATCGCCTGAGCAGTATCAACAGGTACGTTCAATGTTGCTCGAGCTTTTCAAACAGGATGGATCGCCATGGATAAAGCGGATGGCGGAGCATGAGATTCAACGACCGGACGGTAAACGCCGTCTGATACAATCACTGATGTTCCCGATAGAGATGGGCGAAGTGCTGCTGGTTGGCGCAATAACGCGTGACATCACAGAGCTGAAGCGTAACGAGGAAGAGCTGATGTTTCTCGGTTCGATCGCTCACCAGGTCTCGGATGCCATTATTGTTACAAACAGAGATTATAAGATCACATACATAAACCAGGCTGTTGTTGATCTGTACGGTTATGAGCGGAGGGAATTGGAAGGGCGGGACCCGATAATACTGAATGCAGTTCCACTGGCGGAAGAGATACAGAAGGATATTTTCAAAACCGTTTCAGCCGGAAAAACATGGACCGGAGAGTTGATTAACAGGAAAAAAGACGGGAGCACATTCCATATTGAATCAAAGGTGTCACCTCTGTATGACAAAAAGGGTCAGATCTACGCTCATATTGCCATAAACCGCGATATCACATCGCGAAAGCGGACCGAGGAGGAATTGCGCAGGGAGAGGGATAAGGTACAGAACTTTCTTGATATAGCTCGAGTAATCATTGTGGTAATTTCCGCGGACCAGCGTGTTGTCTTGATTAACAGAACCGGTTGTGAAGTCCTGGGATACAAGGAAGAAGAGATAATCGGCAAGAACTGGTTCGATAATTTCCTGCCCAGAAAATACTTGAAGAGCATAAAGAGTATGGCCGTTCAACTATTTTCCGGAGATGTGCTGACAGTGAAGGACATAGAAAACCCGGTGGTGACCAAAAGCGGTGAAGAACGGATGATCGCCTGGCGTAACACGGTTCTGCGTGACGAGAAGGGAAGGATAACCCATATACTCAGCTCCGGTGAAGACGTAACTGAGCGCAGGCAGGCGGAAGCGGCGCTGAGGGAAAGCGAGAAGAAGTATCGCAAACTCGCTGAAACAGCCAAGGATTTTATACTTATCGTTGATCTTAAGGGGCACATAGAGTACGTAAACAATGCCGCGCGTGAGCTCAGCGGTTACAGCGAAGACGAACTGCTGAAGATGAACATCCTGGATCTTTTAACCGACACAGAGCGTGAAAGGTTGAGGAGACGTTTCATCAAGCGTACGGTTACGGAAGCGGGTGTTTTTCTGATTAATACGGAATTTATCAACAAGGCCGGCGCCGTGAGATCCCTGGAGGCAAGTGTATCTCTGCTCAGGGAACGCGGCGTGAAGGCAAGGCTTCTTGTCATAGGTCGCGACGATACGGAACGCAGGGAGGCTGTTGAGGCGTTGCGCGAGAGTCGAAAATGGTTCTCCACAACGCTGAACAGCATCGCCGACGCGGTGATCGCCACCGATATCCAGGGCATGGTCACATTTATCAATCCGGTGGCTGAGAAGTTAACGGGCTGGAAGCACGCTGACGCTGTCGGGCAGTCGCTGGAGAAGGTCTATCACGTGGTGAGCGAGATTTCCGGAGAGCCGGTCAAGAGCCCGCTGCGCAGGATGGTTGGAAACGGTCTTGTCCGCGACCATACTGATCATCCGATACTGATTGCCCGCGATGGCAGGAATTATCCGATCGATGAGAACGCGGCCCCGATCATGGACGAGAGTGGAAACCTGCTTGGTGCGGTTTTAGTGTTCAGCGACATTACTCAGCGACGGCTTACCGAGGATCAGATAAAAAGATCGCTTGAAGAGAAGGAAGTGCTGTTGAAGGAGATTCATCACCGGGTGAAGAACAATCTGCAGGTAATATCCAGCATGTTGTATCTTCAGTCAAGGTATGTCAAGGACAAACAGACGCTCGATATTCTGAAGGAGAGCCAGAATCGCGTGAAGTCAATGGCGCTTATACATGAGAAACTCTATCAATCAAGCGACCTGGTGAAGATCGACTTTTACGAGTACATTCGCAGCCTGGCGACTCATCTGCTTCATTCCTACGGTAAAGTTTCGGATGCGGTGGATTTCAAGCTCGATGTCGGTGATGTTTTGCTTGACCTGGATACAGCCATTCCGTGCGGATTAATACTGAACGAACTCGTTTCGAATTCACTGAAACATGCCTTTCCGGATGATTTTTTGTCAGATCAGGGCAACGGTTTCAGGCGGAAGATCAGTATAAATATCAACGCGGATAACGACAAAATTATAATGACAATGGGTGACAACGGGATCGGCTTCCCGGATGAACTGGACTTCAGGAGCACGGAATCGCTGGGCATGCGCATAGTAATAACCTTGACCGAACAACTTAACGGCACAATAGAGTTGAACCGGTCTCACGGTACCGAGTTCAGGATCAGGTTTACCAAACAATCGCACTCAAGCAGGGAGTGAGATAATGTCCAAAACTAAGATACTGGTTGTTGAGGATGAGGGGCTTGTCGCCGCCGAAATAAAGACCAGGCTTGAGAGTCTGGGTTACGCTGTCCCGGAGATTGCCTTTACCGGTCAGCAGGCGATTGACGCGACCGCAAAGACGCGTCCTGATCTTGTTTTGATGGATATCGGCTTAAAAGGCGACATCGATGGAATAGAGACGGCCGTTCAGATTCGCACACTTTTCGACGTTCCGGTCGTTTACCTCACCGCCTATTCGGACGACGAAACTCTGAAACGCGCCAAGATGTCCGAACCGTTCGGTTTTATCGTCAAGCCGTTCGAGGAGCTAAACTTACACACAACCATCGAGATAGCAATCTACAAGCACAAGCTGGAGAGGAAGCTGCGTGAAAGTGAGAGAAAATACAGGTATCTCGCCGATGAAACCGCCGACGTGGTAGCGGTGATCGTAGACGGGAAATTTTACTGGATCAACCGTGCCAGCATGGATATGTTCGGATACTCGAAGGAAGAGCTTATCGGGAATCACATTGGGCTTATCTGGAATGAAGAAGACATCTTGAAAATCACCCGGGGTTCCAAGGACTGGTTATCGGGCAGGAGTGTTCCCTATCGTTATGAGATCAAAGCCAGGCGCAAGGACGGCCGAATGATTGATATCAGCCTGCTTGCCAAGGAGATAATCTTTGAGGAGATGGAGGCGATCCAACTGGTGATAAAGGATGTTACTGAACGTAAAATGGCTCAGAAGGCATTCAAGGAAAGCGAAAGTAAATACCGACATCTGGTTGAGAATATTCAGGAGGGCATCTTTGTAATCGATGCGGATTCGAACATCACGTTCGTAAACGCGATTATGGCGGACATGCTGGGATATTCCATTGATGAGGTGTTGGGGAAAAGCCTGTTTTCCTACATGGATGAGGCGGGCGCTGAGACATGCAGGTACAACATGGAGCGGCATAAGCGGGGAATAGTTGAACATCATGACATTGAATTTCATCATAAGGATGGTCGAAACGTCCAGGCTATCTTGAAGATCGCACCGATCATGGATCAAGACGGCCACTATACCGGCGCAATAGCCAGTGTAACGGACATCACTGAGCGCAAAAAGACTGAAAAAAACATATGGGAGAGTGAAGCAAGGCTTCGTGGAATAATCGAAAACGCCCAGGCAGGTTATTTCCGTATAGATAAAAACGGTCTTTACGATCACGTGAACGTTGCCTGGCTGAGAATGCATGGCTTTACCGCGGTGGATGAAGTTATCGGACAGCATTACTCATTGACACAGGTTGATGAAGACCGGGCCAAAGCTGGTGAAATAATCGAAAAACTACTCCAGGGTGAACCGATTGCCTCGCTCGAATTTACGAGGCTTTGTAAGGACGGCTCTGTCGCTCACCATCTGTTGTCCGCCTCACCGATAAAAAGGGGCGGCAGGATCGAAGGACTGGAGGGGTTTATAATAGACACAACTTATATGTGGAAGGAAAGAGAACCGCAATAAAACCTGAGAACATTCCCCCCTGCGCCAGTAGGGGGAGTAAGAACAGAACATTCCCCCCCTACGCCAGTAGGGGGGGACAAAGGGGGGGTCGTAAAGGATATAATAAACCCGTCCGGCGAGCCGTCCGGGCCACGCAGTCGGTAAATCGGGATACTCATATATCATCCCCCCCTACGCCAGTGGGGGGAGTAAGAACAGAACATTCCCCCCCTACGCCAGTAGGGGGGGACAAAGGGGGGGTCGTAAAGGAGATAATAAACCCGTCGGCGAGCCGTCCGGGCCACGCAGTCGGTAAATCGGGATACTCATATATCATCCCCCCTGCGCCAGTGGGGGGAGTAAGAACAGAACATTCCCCCCCTACGCCAGTAGGGGGGGACAAAGGGGGGGTCGTAAAGGATATAATAAACCCGTCGGCGAGCCGTCCGGGCCACGCAGCCGGTAGGGGGGTGTGTCTACTTCACCAGCGCAACCTTAACCTGCGACGTGCGACCCGCCGCTGTCAGGCGCAGCATATACACACCGCTCGCCAGATCCGATCCATCTAACAACGCCGTGTGAACGCCCGCCCGAACACGTCCGGAAACAAGCTCCGCCGCCAGACGACCCGTAAGATCATACATGCTCAGCTCGACATCCGCCGCCTCAGGCAGAGAGTAATCCACTCTCAGGTTCGAATTGAATGGGTTCGGATACGCAGCCGTGATCGCGAATTCGTCCGGAAGCAACGCTGAAGCGTCCAGGCTGATCACCGCCAGCGCGTCCGTCGAGTAAACCACATCGCCTGCAAGGACGTCAAAGCCGACACTCCGCAAGCCGCCTTCGTCAAGTATCCTGATCTCAAGCGGTTGACCGTCAAGCGCTCCGTCGATCACACCGGTCGAAGGATCGTCGCCCCAGACCGCTATCCCGCAAACGCCGTCGCGCAACACGCCGGAACCGACCAGCTCGCCGGCGACATAGACGCCGATGTCGATCCCCCCATTAATTCCCTCCATACTTCTACGTGGGGGAACATCCGTCATAACCAGCAGGCTCATGTTCTCACCCGTCACCAGATGCAACGGTAACTGGCCCGGATCGTCATATACCGAACGATGACCGGCCAGAGCCGCCTCGTCATCCGCTTCAGTCACGTAAACCAGTTCGACATCCTGGTTGACCTTCAGGTAGTAACCTTGTCCCTCGCGCATCTCACCCATGTTGCTGAAGTCCCACGCCGGCACCCAGAAATTCCCGAAACCATCCTTGGCAATATCCAATTGATCGACGATTCCTGACAACGCGAGCGTCGCTTCGACCGGTATGCGCGGATAGTAAGAGACGAGCTGCCAGCCCTCCTCGAGGTCGATCGGGCGGTCGGGCAGCACGGAAATACCATCCAGACGCAGCCTTGCCGGATCACGCATTTTAACCATGTAGCCTTGGTCGACGTACCAGCCCGGGATGTTGTTGAACTCGTAGTCCGGTCGATAAAAATGTCCCGCGCCGTCCTTCATCATGATCAACAGCCCCGCATCGACCAGGTCAGACATGATAACCTCAACATCCTCGTCGTCCGGCCGAAGATTCACGGAGACAGCGTTCCATCCCATCGGCATGTTGAGTATGCGAAAGGTGTGAACCTCCCCCTGAACCACGTTAAGCGTAACGGGGATGACGGTTTCACCGCCCACACCGTTGTGCGTGAATACGATTTCACCCTCAAGTTCGTTATCAGCCGGTATACCGGCTGCATTCATATGCAACTGGAATTCCTGGCTTTCGCCGGCTGCAATCTCTCCTGCCTCCGGTTCAAGCAAGAACCAGTCGCGTCTTGCCTCGAGCTGCCATACCACCACCCGGTCAGGTCCCTGGACGATTCCAGCCAACACCTGGCTGTAAACGTCGTACTGGTTGGTAATGTTGATCCCGCCCGGGCGACCACTTACGCCCAGCTCGCGGACCAGAACCATGTCGCCGTCGTCGACGTTGACCTTGTTCACCTGGATGTCAACGCTGTCGGCTTCGCCGCGGGTAAAAATGTAAAGGTTGTAACCGTCCGGATCGTCCGCCCAGTAGGACAACCCGTAGATGCGTATTTCGTCGGGCACTTCGATCCTGTCACCTTCATTTCCCTCAGGGTCGGTCGAAAAGATGTCGGTCGTCACGTCAGCCGACCAGAACAGTTCGTGGTCGGGGTCCCAGGTCAGCGAACGGTAGGAGCGCGCCTGGCCCTCGACGGTCTCGACCAGTTCGCCGTCCGTGTTGAAGCCGTACAGGGTCGTGCCGTCGGCGCCCCAGATCAGGCTGCCGTCCCAGGTCAGGTCGCGCATCCCGTAGCGGGATTCGTGAAACTGGTCGAACTCCCGCTGCAACTGGCCGTCGCCGTTGAAGACGTAAATCTTGTTGGCATCATCGCCGTTGTTGCCGCCGGAGACGTAGAACATCCCGTCAACGACGACCAGGCCGTTCAACTGGTTGTCCTGGGCGGCTTCCTCGGCGTTCGTGTCGATGCGGATGTCCCACGGATCGG
>JALGVR010000016.1 GCA_025774605.1 bacterium
ACCATCATCATCATCGGCAGGAAGCAGATTAAACTGTGAAGGTAAGGATTTGCATAAAACTATTGAATCTCGTAAAGTATCTCGCGCTCATCTAAGCGTAGTTAAATTCGACGACAGGAGCGACCGGGATTATTGGCTGTCCCGCTCCCTGGAAGAGCGGCTTGAGCACATTGAATACCTCAGACGGGTGAACTATGGTGATGAAGCTGCCGGACGACTTCAGAGAGTTCTTGAAGTCGCTGAACAAACATCAGGTTAGATACCTTCTCATCGGTGGCTACGCAGTCGGAATATACGGATATCCGCGCGCTACCGGCGATATGGATATCTGGGTTGCAAACGACGCGGATAACGCCCATCGACTGGTGAAAGCCATCTGTCAATTCGGCTTCGAACTGCCTGATGTCAAGCCCGAACTATTTCTTAAAGCCGACGCCATTGTCCGAATGGGATTGCCTCCATTGAGGATCGAACTGTTCATGTCAATAACGGGACTACAGTTTGATGAATGCTACCGCCGGCGTGAGATTAAGCTCGTCGATGAAATCAGGGTGACTGTTATTGATCTGCAGAACTTGATTAAGAATAAACAAGCAGTTGGACGATATAAGGACCTGGATGATATCGAACACCTGACATGATCAGGGCGGGCGCGGAATCCCGCTCCACTAAATCAGTTGAACATTACAAATTTCACGATGACAAATTATCACGGAAACCACATCATAGAGATAGTACATGATCCCTGAAATGGTCAAAAACGCCGCCGGTCGCCTCGTTCCGACGGTAATCAACGGCGAGAAACACCCTCCCTACCAGGGGGTCGGCAAGTATAAACCCAGGGGTCGCAAAGCCGCGCCGCCCGTCGCCAGTTGCGCTGATTATCCATCGGACGGCAACAAGGTGGTTAAGGACATCAAGAGCGCGCTCAAGAAGTGCGGATTGCGCGACGGGATGACCATCAGTACCCATCACCATTTCCGCAACGGCGACCTGGTTGCCAACCGGATCTTCGACGCCGCCGCCGAAATGGGCGTCAAGGATCTGCGCTGGTTCCCGTCGGCGTCGTTCCCCTGCCACGCGCCGATAATCGAACATCTCGAATCGGGCGTCGTGCATCACATCGAAGGTTCGATGAACGGTCCTCTGGGCGACTACTGTTCGGAAGGCAGGATGCGCGGCACCGCCATTCTCCGCTCACACGGCGGACGCTACCAGGCGGTGCAGGACGGTGAAGTCCACATCGACATCGCCGTCATCGCCGCGCCGGCCGCCGATCCGTTCGGCAACGCCACCGGCGACCGGGGACCTTCCGCATGCGGACTGCTCGGTTTCGCCCTCGCCGATTCACAGTATGCCGACAAGGTCATCATCGTCACCGACAACCTGATTCCGTTCCCCTGCATCCCCTGGCAGATCCACGGCAACTACGTGGACTGCGTCGTCGTCATGGACAAGGTCGGCGAACCGGAAAAGATCGTCTCCGGTACGACACAGATAACGAAAAGCCCCGATCGGTTACTGATCGCCGAATACGCCGCCGGGTTCGTCGCCGAGGCCGGCATCATGCGGGACGGCTTCTCATTCCAGGCGGGCGCCGGAGGAACAGCCCTGTCGTTCGCCATATTCCTGGCGGAGATGATGCGCGAAAGCGGTGTCAAGGCACGTTTTATACGCGGCGGCTCAACACAATACCTGGTCAGGATGCTCGAAGAGGGTTTGACAGACTATATCCTCGACGGTCAGACGTTCGACCTCGAAGGCGTCAGGTCGATGCGCGAGAACCCGGGACACGTCAACACATCCCCCTTCACCAGTTACAACTATCACGGCAAGGGGAACTTCGCGTCGATGGTCGATGCGGTCGTCCTGGGCGCAACCGAAGTCGATGTCAACTTCAACGCCAACGTGGTTACCCATTCAGACGGAAGATTGCTGCACGGCATCGGAGGCTGGCAAAACTGTCTCTTCTCCAAGTGCACGATACTGCCGATACCATCCTTCAGGAATCGCATTCCGGTCATCGTCGATGAAGTAACCACCCTGTGCGGACCGGGTGAGTTGATCGATGTTGTGGTAACTGAACGGGGGATCGCCATCAATCCAAGGCGAAAAGATCTGTTGAAAAAGATGGCTGGATCAAGCCTTCCCATCGTGGACATCCACGACCTGAAATCCGAGGTCGAGGATATCTGCGGCGGAAAAGCGACGCCGCCCAAGACAGACGATAAGATTATAGCGGCAATCAAGTGGGTCGACGGGACGGTGATTGATTGCGTTTACGCGGTCAATGGATAGAAAGAGGAAACAGAAAGCTTGATTTCGAACCTTACGAAAGTTAAATATTATGGCTGACAACATTACTGGAATGATCCAGGGCAGCCTCAGTGATGCAATTGCATTGTTGCTCTGGGAAAGCGAAGCAGTCAAGATCGAACACGACCAACCGTTCAAGCTGGCCTCCGGCAACTTCAGTCCGATCTACATCAATTGCCGGCAGGTAATTTCAAATCCAGCCTTCATGAACCTGTTCACGGCATCGGCGCGCCTGATCTGCAACCGCACCAGGGTTCTATCCGATGTCATCGCGGGCGGTGAAACGGCGGGAATACCGTTTGGAGCATATCTGGCTCAATCCTTATCGCTGCCGTTCGTCTATGTGCGAAAGGCCGCGAAGGGTCACGGCATCGCCAACCTGATAGAAGGGGGTGAAATTAAGGACAAGCTGGTTCTGCTTGTCGAGGATCTGATTACCGACGCTGGAAGCAAGCTGCATTTTATCGAAGCCATACGCGGCGCCGGCGGTGATATTGAGGATGTCCTGGTGTTGTTCGACCGCCTGCAGGGCGGCAAGCGGGCTTTGGAGAATGAAGGAATTCAACTGCACGCCCTGACTGATCTGAAGGTGACGCTCGAAGTAGCGGTGAAGAACGACCTGCTCACATCGGAACAATTTCATTCGGTAACTGATTATATTGAAGACCCGCGCCGCTGGCATGAGATACGAGGTTTGAAGTTTTGTGAATGATAGATTCGGTTAGTGAAATCTGGATATGATTAAATTACCGTTAAGGTCATACTGCGGGCTGAGAATTATGTGTTATGATTATAAATCGTTATTTACTGAACCATCGTGCTGCTCGTAAGTGATTGATATTTATGACGTCTATATCTTGACGCAAGAGTATGTTGTATAGTTGAATTTCGTCAGTAAGCACAAGATACTTACCTTTAGCAGCCTTCAGAATTACTGAATCAGTAAGTCCCAAAGTTGTGAAATGGTTGACATCAGAAGCCTCTTTGCTTGTAACATATTGTTCAAACAGAACTGTAATCTGTTCACGGAATTCCTCATAAAAATCGATTCGTCTTGCTTTGGGAAGCTGGTTTGATAAATTGCTGACCTCCGTAAGAATATTCGGCATGGTAACAATCTTATTGAAATACTCAAGGATTGTAGTCATTAGATAGAAATCATCCTTTGTGTATTTCATAGTACGCTTAAACTTCGAAATCATTTCAGGCGAGTATTTCCCAATGAAATATAGAAGGAGTAAATTTGAATCTATCAGGACACCTTTGCGCTTGTATTTCAGGAAAATACTCGAAAAATATTCGTCTATCACGCAACAGTCCTTATCTTCATGGAAATAACCTCGCCGCTCTGGTTGTGGATTTTTAACTCCTTATACTTAAGGTCGTATAACTCCGATTTAGCATAACCCAATGTAATCAACCAGAAAGGTTCATCCTCCAATAACTCGATCTCCTCTAATGTTACAATTGGGTATTTATCACCATAAAGATCTTGAAAATAGTGAATAGCGATCCGTGCCGCTTCCTTGACATCAATCATTAAGTACCCCTTATTTAGACAATAACTTGATTGTCAAATATAGCTATTCGTATCAGTATTGTCAATATATAATAAATCTGTTTGAATATACTTGCCTGCATCATTTATCGAATATTCGTATTACTGCCTCTTCGGCTGACCGCACCGCGCTCTCGATCGTCGCCGGTAATCCCGTTCCGCACCAGTCACCGGCAAGAAAAAGCCCCTTAACCGGCGTCGACGCCGGCGGCCTGATCAGCTCCGAACCCGGCTTCAGCAACACCGTCGCCGTAGGGGTTCGAACGACGCGCAGATGTTCAACAACTGCACCTTCCGCGGCAGGAAGCCGCTCCTTCAGGTCGGTCAGCGTCCAGCGAACCAGGTCATCATTGCTGGCTTCCACCCTTGTCGGCGCGTGGCTCGTCACAGTGGAAACCCTCGACCAGCCGCGGCCGTCAGCCTCCCCCCTGCCGAATACCCAGTGCGTAAACGAGTCCGGAAAGAAGCCAAAACGCCTCTTCAATACCGGTCTGTCGAACGAAATGTGAACCGCGGTGATCGGAGAGAATTCGAAGTTTTCGAACCTCTTGAAGAATTCGCCCTGGCGATGACGCTCCGGCAATAATCTAAGGACGCCTGCAGGTGGAACAGTCAGTATAACCTTGTCCGAAGTAATCCTGCCGCCGGATGTTTCAACACCGACAATCTGATCCCTCCCGTTTACAACCAAGCCCTTGGCCTGCACGCCGGTTCTGATCGCGGCTGTCCTCGCCGTCAGATATTCGGACGCCGGATCGATATAGAACTGCTTGAAAGGTTCAACCGGTGTTCCGATCCGTGCAGCCCTGCCGCCGATCAACAATCCCTCTTTAATTGCACGTAGCAACGGCTTTAAACCCGCTTTGCCGGTTGGGGCGTTCATGACCGCGACCGTCACAGCATCCCAGAAGCCGCCACAATCGCCCTGCCGGACACCATACTGAGACAGAAAATCCGCAACGGTCGGTTCATGCTGCGGAGTAATATCACCCATCCCCAATAAATTTTTAACTATACGAACCGTCTTCAACAGGTCGCCGACCGACATCCCGCGGAAGCTCATCAACCCGGCAACGGCTCCAATCCTGCCGATTCCACCGGTAAGCTTGAGCCGAACCTCTCTGCCGCCGCGATAGATGAACGGAATCGAATCCCCGTCAGAGAAATTCAAACCATCAACAGCGCCCCAGGTTTCCAGCAAAGCCATGGCGGCAGTGTAAGCGCCGATAAAAACATGAGGTCCATTGTCAAGCCATTCACCGAAGTCGGCGTCACGAAAGGAGGAAGCCCTTCCACCCAGGTTTCCGGAGCGTTCAAGAAGTGTAACCGTCGCGCCTGCTTCAACCAGCCTGGTCGCTGCTGTCAACCCCGCCCAGCCTCCGCCGACGACGATCACATCACCGCCGCTCACAACATTCCCGACCTGATGCGGATGAACCACTCAATCACCAGCAACATGATAATGGCGGCAAGCAACCAGCCCCAGCCCCATATCTGGAGTTTTCGCACATTCTCACTCTTCACCCGGGGAAAGTTGAACGTATTAAACAGGGAATCGGCTGAATCTATGTGAACATATCCGCCGCCCGACGCCGCACCGATCGCCCGCAACAGTCCTTCGTTCAGCCTGGTGTCCAACAGCTCGATGGAGAACGGCTCCACTGACACCTTACCGTGATCCTCACCAATTGACTGCCCGTCGATCCGCGCCTCCACCGCGAGCCGGTATTCCCCCTCGCCCCATGACCTGAAGGAGCCTCGATACAGACCATTGCCAACCCCCTCCATTGTCGCTCTCCCCCCCACCTTGCCGTCCTTTGCCACTTCCCCGGACACGTCGACACCATCCAGCGGCATGTAGTTTTCATCCAGGACCGTAACTGTAAAACCGATCTCCTCCTGATTGTTGAATATCTGACGATCGAGGGTGATTGCGACCCGCTTGTTGATTTTACGCACGGCAAGCCAACGCACCAATCGCCGCAGCAGCGGTTCAATGACCCCCTCATCACCGGGGTCAGCCAACCCCAAACGCCACAGGTCGCGCACCAACACGGCGATCGACTTGGTTCCGCCGATCTCACTGACCACCAAAGCCGGATAGTTCCTGCCCGTTCCCCTGTTAATGAACTCGGCAAGGATCTCTGCGCCGGGATTAACCTGATACTTCCCGGCTGAAAAAAGCACCGGCGGTAAGTCATCCCAGCCGGTGGCGATATCCACCGCATCAGGATCCGCAATTACGCTGTGCCTTTTAACCGGTAATATCCGCCCTTTCAACAATCTTGCACCGCTTCGCCGGATGTTGACCGGAAGGATTGGCTCAAACAACTTCAGACCCTGTCCACTGATTCTCCCGCCATCGAAGAATCCTATCGGGATGTTCTTATCGACAACTTCGGCGGCAAACGCCTCCAGTTTCCTCCTGTCGTTGGATTGAACGGGAAAGTGATGCAGGATAAGCACATCGGTTCGCTCCAGCAACCCTGCATCGGGCCAGTCACCCTCATAGAAGCGTCCGCCGCGTGTCGTGCGCATGGTCAGCTCGATGTTTTCATCGCGCTTAAGCCTGCGCACGAGATCACCCAATCCCGGGTCGGGCGGACCCGCCATCAGCAGAACCCGCATCCGATTCGCCAGCACATTCAGGTAAAAACCGCGACGATTGTTGTCAGTGGTCAGTTCATCGGCAAGTCGTTCTATTTCAACGGTATATTTCTGTTTGCCGGGATTTTCGACGGCAATCTCGAAATTCAGCGTCTCCTCGGAAAAACCACCGCTTATCTTAACCCGCCTGCTTGCCACCCTCCTGCCGCCGCCGTCTCTGAGGATTACGTCAACCGACTCCCCCGCGGCTCCGACCGCTCGATAGCCGACTTCCACCGGCACTTTGCTGCCCTGGTAAACCACCTGGTTAACGGTTATTTTGCGGATCATCAGGTCCCTGACCGCTTCAGGCGATCCCACTCCGACGGTCCAGATCGGTGTATGAACAAGCGCTGCCAAACGAGCCGGATCGGCGCCCATGTTATGAACCCCGTCCGAGATCATCAGGATCGCCGCCATGGCGTCCGAATCGCTCTGCTCCAGCGCCTGCATCCAGGCTCGCCCCAAGTCCGTCCCCACGCCCGTCGGACGCTTGTTTACAATGGATTCTACGTTCTCATTCTCTGAGCCGAGACTGTCGGCAAAGCTGTAAAGACGCAGGCGAAATGTATCTCGCAGCCGCTCGAAGGCTTTATCCCGCAAGAGCCGATCAACCCGCGAGTCTCGATCTGATTCTCCATCCGCCAGTCCCATACTTGCCGACTCATCAACCAGCACAATAACTTCCGCCGGGTTGTAGACAGTATGTCGCGTCTCCATGACCGGTTGTGCCAACAGCAGGACACCGCCGCTGATCGCGCCCCAGCGCAACACAATCAGGACGAGGCGCAACCGGTTGCGGATCGGCGGAACCGTTCTTCGGTAACTCCAGAGCGAGAATACGGCGGCGATGGCGATAAAAAGGATAACCAGCCAAAGTGGATAAGCCGCGCTGAGCCGGATCGATGTGTCGGGAAGCATCAACTCCCCTCTCCTGTCCCGCCGGGGCTGATATGACGGGCAACCGGGGAAAGGGTTGGAAGTCCTGCCGCGGGATCGACAGTCAGGTCAAAAGGACTGACATCACCCGATTGTATTCGAAGGTAACCGATGTAGGCGATCATTGCGCCGTTGTCCGTGCAGAATTCCGGTGGAGGAATTATCAGCGGAATTCCCCGGTCCTCCGCGAACCGCGCGAAGCTTCTCCTTAGAAACGCGCTTGAAGCCACCCCCCCGGACAGCACCATTGCCCGGTATTTGTCAGTATCATATGCCGCGGTGAGACCGGAGACAAGCATATCCGAAACGGCCGCCAGTATCCCCGCGGAGACGGCGGTTCGTTCAGCATGTGAGATAACGAATCCATTCGCTCCAACCTCATACCGCTTTCGCAGGTAATACAACACCGCCGTCTTAAGACCGCTGAAACTGAAACCGAGCGGATCGTCCCTGACTCTGGCGCGCGGAAATTGAACAGGTTTGCCGGAGAAGCTCAGCGCATCCCTGTCCAGAGCCGCTCCAGCAGGAAAGGCGTAACCCAGCATCCTGCCGACCTTGTCAAACAGCTCGCCGGCGGCGTCATCATGCGTCGTCCCCAGCTTTACATATTGACCGAGACCGTTCACACCGACGGTCAGCGTATGACCACCGGAAACGATCATTCCCAGAAACGGCAACGGCAACCGGCCGTGTATCAACTCAGCACTCCAAAGATGACCCTCCAGGTGATTGACACCCAAGAACGGGACGTTCAACGACTTTGCCAGCCCCTTGGCGAATGACACCCCCACCAGAAGGGCGCCGACCAGACCGGGCCCGCAAGTGGCTGCAACCGCTTCAATGTCAGCAACCTCCCTATCGGTGTCCTTAAGAACAGCCTCGACAGCGGGCATCAGCAACTGTTCATGAGCACGCGAGGCAAGCTCCGGAACCACGCCGCCATACTTCTCGTGCAGCAACTGGGTGGTGGTTCGATCGGCGGCTGTCTTTCCATCCACGAGCAGGGCGGCGGCGGTTTCGTCGCACGATGTCTCAATTCCCAATATAACCCTGGGCTTCACTTGCGCCTGACGATCAATCTGACGTCAGCGGGTGCAACCTTCACCAAATCGACCCGATCCGGCGTCTCCACCAGAACCGCAGCCCTGTTACCCTTCATCCTGTCATATTTCCGAAAATCCACCCAGGCTTTTATCGAATCGGCTTCCAGCGCGGAGATCCTGGAGACGCCACCACTGACGACGACATCAACCGTCAACGGATCAACGATAATCTCCCTTCCCCGTTGAACATTGATCACTTTAACGGGAACACGTCCGATCTTTCGTTCACCGAGACGCTCGACCCGAACCAATACCCTGACCTGCGAGGGAAATGCGCTTAGCCCATAAATATCGGGCAGGTCAAGGTCCAATTGGAGTTCAGTGTTGCGCTTGACGTCCTCTAATTCCACCGCGGTGGTTTTAACCGATGTCAATCGCACTATCTTCTCGCGGGGCCCCGTCAACATGACCTGGGATGGAATTATCTCGAATTCACCGGCGAAGGTATAACCTGCCGCAGGTTGAGCTGAAACTTGAGGTGAAACCGGCAACTTCAACTCGAGCTTGTCGCTTAATATTACAGTGATGGAATCAGGAGTGATTACATCGACCGGCTGTGCGTCAAATCCACCGGTCACAACGACCATGTCCGGTCTCGGCTTGAAAGTGTAAAAATGGCTGATCGTGGACAGGTTCAGAAGAAGGTGCGGATGGTTGAAAAACTGCATGCGAAACAACTCACGCCCCTGAGCCTGAAACTTGACCCGGGCGAACTCGGGAAGTTTGTTGGAGATCACCTTCCCCGGTTTGAGCCCCACAGTTTTTATCGGAATCTCAAAGGAATACTCATAGCTGTGCTGTGTCACCACCAGCAGCCACAAAAGGCAAGCCAGTATGAACAAGCCCAGTTTAACCCGGAAGTTGTCCCGCAACCAGCGTGGTAAAAAATCCATAATTTACCCAGTCATCAAAATAACACGCAGGCGACTTTTCTGCCGTTTCCCACATCCTTCAACTCGAATTGCCATTCGCTGCAGAACGGCCTGGCCTTGTTGCAGCGCGGGTGAAAGTGGCATCCGGACGGTGGATTGGCGGGAGACGGCACATCACCTGTGAGTAATTCGCGCTCACGCCGCTGGTCGGGATCCGGCACGGGCACCGCTTCCATCAGCGCCTGAGTGTATGGATGAAGCGGGTTGGCGATGACATCCTCCTTCGCACCGATCTCAACTATGCGTCCGAGATACATTACCGCGACCTCATCCGCAACATGTTCAACGACCGAAAGGTCGTGAGCAACGAACAGGTAGGCAAGACTATACTTCTCCTGCAGATCCATGAGCAGATTTAATATCTGCGCCTGGATCGATACATCCAGAGCTGAAACCGGTTCATCAAGGACAATGAATTCAGGTTTAACCGACAATGCCCGCGCAATACCGATACGCTGCCGCTGCCCGCCTGAAAACTCATGTGGATAACGACCGGCATAATCAGGCGACAATCCGACCTCTTCCAATATCTCGACCACCCTGTCACGCTGACGCCCCCGCTTGGTTATCCCATGAAACCTGATTATTTCACTTAACATCCCACCAATGGTGATACGCGGATTGAGCGAACTGTAAGGATCCTGGAAGACGATCTGCATCCGCTGGCGCATCAACCTTAGCTGCGCGCCCTCCAAACCAAGGACATCCTGTCCCTTGAAGATAACCGAGCCGGCCGTCGGTTCAATCAACCTGATGATCGATCTGCCGGTCGTGGTCTTTCCGCAACCCGATTCGCCGACCAGACCGAGCGTTTTCCCGGCATCCAGTGAAAGCGATACGTTGTCAACCGCCCTGACCTGTCCGACGACTCTTCCGAACAGACCGGCTTGTATCGGGAAATATTTCTTTAATCCCGTTACCTTCAGAAGGACATTATTATTATCTGTATCAAGCATTATCAATCCGTAACTACCTCCGCCAGAAGGATCCGCTGAACAGCACAAGTACAGTGAATATCTCAAGCCGTCCCAACATCATCAGGAACAGCAGCAGCCACTTCGCGGCCGCCGGCAGCCAGCCGTAATTGTCAGCGGGTCCGACACCACCCAAGCCTGGGCCGATATTGGACAGACAAGCAATCGAGGCGCCGAACGCGGTCGTCATGTCTATTCCCATCAAGGCGAGCAGGGTCGTCGCGCCGCCCAGAAGCAGACCGAATGCCAGCAGGAATGCCAGCACAATGCTCACAATACTGTCATCAATCACCTGTTGTCCGATTTTCATCGGTATGATAACCTGTGGATGTATCAACCGCCTCAACTCTATCCTGACCTGTGATAACAGCAATTGAATCCGTACAACCTTGACACCTCCACCCGTGGATCCCGCCATACCCCCGACTATCATCAGGAGCACCAACAGAACCTGGGGAAAAGACCCCCAAATCTCCCAGTCGGCGGTCCCGTATCCGGTGGTCGTCATGATCGAGACAACCTGGAACATCGATTCGCGAAAGGCGGTCTCACAGCCGATCCCCGGTCTTGTTGACAGGTTATAACCGAGCATCAGGACAGTGGAAATCACGATAAGGAAAAGATAGAACCTGAACTCGCGGCTTTTCCAGTATGTGTCGACCTGCCCCTTGAACATGAAACGATAATGAAGCGCAAAGTTGGTGCCGGCGATGAACATAAACAGTATGATAACATATTCAATGTATCGGCTGTGAAAAGCCGCGATGCTCTCGGAGTGGGTGGAGAATCCGCCGGTCGCCATGGTGCCGAAGGTATGACAGGCGGAATCGAACACGCTCATGCCGCCAAGCCAGAGCAGCACTGCTTCCAGAACGCTGATACCGAGATAGACCAGCCAGAGGATTTCAGCGGTATTCTTGATGCGCGGAGTCAGCTTGTCCTTTGTCGGACCCGGGACTTCAGCGCGAAAAAGCTGCATTCCACCAACACCCAACATCGGCAGTACCGCAAGTGATAACAGAATGATTCCCATGCCGCCCAGCCAATGCGTCATGCTGCGCCAGAACAATATGCCATGAGGCATGGTTTCAACCGGATTGTGAGCGCCGAGGATCGAGGCGCCGGTCGTGGTAAAACCAGACATCGATTCAAACAGGGAATCGGTAAATGACGGTATTGCCCCGGAGATGCAGAAGGGTAATGCGCCGGCCAGCGCCGCGCTTGCCCAGCTGAGAGCCACTACCGCAAATCCCTCCCGCAGACCGATATCCTTGCTTTTCCTGCGCATGAGAGTCAAACCGCCGCCAACTGCAGCGGTGATAAGAAGCGACCAGACGAAAGCCGGAGTATCACCGTCGCCGTAATAGAGACTGACCGCGAGCGGGAGTACCATCATAGCCGCGAGAAACAACAACAGTACGCCGACCACGAAGACGATATTCCTGAAATCAGGCATGTTCCAGTTCCAAATTCGGTTGTTCCAATTCCCGTCAAATCCCTTAATACTACATGAACAGCTTTTCAAGCTTCGGTACAGCTCGAGGTTGGCAAAAGACAACCAACCTGTCACCCGCACTGACCAGGGAATCCCCAACAGCCATCTTTACATCGCCCTGATGATCGATTGCACCCACGAGGGCACCCTCGGGAAAGGAAACCGCCCGCAGTTTCTTACCGGATATCTTCGACTTTTCACTGACGATGAATTCAATTATCTCGGCGTCGGTACCCTGCAGTGAGGACATGGCCATAATCCTGCCGCCAAGCAGATACCTGACGATGGCATCGGAGGTCAGGATGCGTTCGTTGACAGCCGCATCAAGCCCGATCGCGCGCACGATCGGCATATATTCAGGCTTGCTGATGCGCGTAACAGTCCTTCCAACGCCGAGATGCTTGGAGAAAAGGCTGGTTACGATATTGTTCTCGTCATCATCGGTCAGCGCGGCAAACACACCCATTTCATCGATTCCCTCAATCGTCAACAGATCGAAGTCAATCCTTTCACTGGCTTTAACAACCATCGTGCTGGACAGCCTCTGTACTGCAAGCTGGGCGCGTTCCTCGTCGCTCTCAACAAGCTTGATGTTATATCGTTTCTGAGCTTCCAGCATCTCGGCAACCATACGACCGATCATTCCACCGCCGAGGATCATGATGTCGTTTGAAATCTCCCTGGATTTACCGGCGAGTGTAAATACATCCTGCAGATCCTTGCCTCTACTGATCACGTAAATGATATCTTCAGGCAGAATTACGTCCTTGCCTCCCGGAATTATCGTTCTGCCGTCGCGAATTATGGCAACCAACCTGAAGGGAAGATCCGGCATCTTCGGTGTGAGCTCCTCCAGCTTGGGTCCGATGATTTCCGCCTTGAACTCGACACGCATCCCGACCAGATGCAGCTTGCCGCCCGCACACTCAACCACATCGATCGCATGAGGATGCTGAATCATCCGCACCACCTCCCTGGCGGTCTCCTGCTCCGGGTGTATGACCTGGTCAATCCCCAGCTCGGTCAGGGAAACCGGCGTCTCCGGATTGGTGTACTCCTGATTGCGAACGCGGGCAATCCTCATCTTCGCTCCCAACTGCCTGGCAAACATGCAGGAGACGATGTTGACTTCATCGACCGAAGTGACCGCCACCAGAAGATCAGCTTGCTCAATACCGGCCTTAACCAGCAGTGACACGGATGTGCCGTTGCCCCTGAGCGCCATTACGTCCATACTGCCCGCAATCCGATCGATGAGCTCCTGCTTGTTATCTATGAGAACAACCTCATGTCCCTCCCATGACAGTGTCCTCGCCAGATGGGAGCCTACCGCGCCGGCTCCGATAACCACAACTTTCAATGTCTTACTCCTTGGATGAAGTGACAACGGTCGCGCCGTTCATATAAGAACGCAACACGGGGGGAACGGCAAGAGACCCTTCTTCCGTCTGATAGATCTCCAACAGAGCCACGACGAGCCTCGACGTCGCCAGACCGGATCCGTTCAACGTATGTACGAATTCAGGTTTTCCGCCCCCCGCCGGTCGGAAACGAATGTCTGCACGGCGGGCCTGGAAATCCTCGCAGTTGCTGCATGAAGAGACCTCCAGCCAGCGACCACCGTCCGCCGGTCCCCAGACCTCGAGGTCGTAACATGCAGAAGCCGCGAACGACAGCTCCCCGGCGCACAGTTTAACCACCCGATAGTGCAGATCAAGCCGTTTCAGCACTTCCTCCGCTTCCGAAACCATCTCCTCCATGGCAGCGAAGGAATCCTCCGGCTTTACAAACCTGACCATCTCCACCTTGTTGAACTGGTGAACCCGCATGAAGCCGCGCGTCGCACGGCCATAGGCGCCGGCTTCACGCCTGAAACAGGGCGAGTATGCCACATACTTGATCGGCAGATCAGTCTCCGGGATTATCTCGCCGCGATGAAGGTTCACCAGGGTGACTTCAGAGGTGGGCAGGAGGAAGATATCATCCCTGTCGATGTGGTACATGTCGTCTTCAAGTTTCGGTATCTGCCCGCTGCCGATCATGCTGTTCCGGTTGGCGATAAACGGCGTCATCATCTCCCTGTATCCGTGTTCCCGGATGTGAAGATCAAGCATGAAGTTGATAAGCGCCCGCTCCAACTCCGCGCCGGCGCCCGACCAGACGGGGAACCCCGAGCCGGTCACTTTACCGCCGCGCTTGAAATCAAGTATGCCCAGCCTCTCAGCGACATCCAGGTGATCGCCGGGCTCGAAGTCGAACTGCGGGGGTTGCCCCCAATCCCTCACGAACACATTGTCGTCTTCGTTGACTCCGTCGGGCGTTTCGTCGGCAGGAAGGTTCGCCAGGGACAACAGCTCGCTCCGGATGCGATCCTCGGTTGTCCTTATCTCGGCTTCGGTCCCCTTGATCCGACCACCAAGAGCGATCATCTCTTCACGCAGTTCTGACGCTTCGTCACCGCTCTTTTTCCGCCTGCCGATCTCCTGGGAGATGGTGTTGCGCTTCTCCCGCATCCGGTCGAGTTTCAGCACTGCCTCCCGCCTGACTCCATCGAGGTTGAGCAGAAGATCAATATCCACCTCAAGACCGCGCCGGGCAAGCTTCCGGGCGAACTCGTCGGGATGATTCCTGATATATCTTATATCGTGCATTCGGTCCTCTAATGCCCTCCACCTTTGATCATCTTCAACATTGTGGCAAGAATGATTTTCAGATCCAACGCCGGCGAGATATGATCTATGTAGAAGAGGTCGTAGCCGGTTTTTTCCACCACATCCGCCACATTCTCGTCATATTTATGACGAACCTGAGCCCAGCCGGTGATGCCCGGCCTGATCCGCAGTCTCCTCTCGTAGAGGGGAATATTGTCCTTGAAATGTTCGACGAATTCACGTCGTTCGGGTCTCGGTCCCACAATGGACATCTGTCCCAGCAGCACGTTGAAGAACTGGGGCAGTTCATCCAGATGGCTGCGCCTGAGGAAACGTCCAACCCTGGTCACCCGCGGATCATTCTTTTCAGCCCAGACGGCGCCGTCCTCCGCCTCTGCATCCACATGCATCGTGCGAAACTTGATCAGATTGAACTCGCGACCCCATTTACCAATCCGCTTCTGCACGTAAAAGACCGGCCCGGGTGAATCAAGCTTGATGAGAATCGCTATCAACGGCGTAATTATCAAAAGGATCACCGACACCAGCAGACCGACCAGGATATCCATGCTGCGTTTGAAAATCAGGACGGATACGCCCACCAGCCTGGGCATCACCTCCACCAGCGGTAAGCCGTGGATTTCGACCGTCCTGACCAGCCCGACGACCATCTGGTAGAAATCCGCCACGATCATGAACCTGACGCGCAGGAAACCGCAGCTGCCGAACACTTCGATCAACGCATCGTACGCACTGTTCAACGGTGCGACCAGCACAAAATGAACGCGCCGCGTCTCAATGATCGCCGGAAGATCCGACAGCCCGCCAAGCACCTTCTTCCCCAGGTGCTCACCCGCGGAGGTATCCTTGTCAATGAAGCCGACCACGCGAAATCCCCACACCGGATAGTAGTGCAACTGGTGGTGCAGCTTCCTGCCGACGTCGTTGAAGCCGACTATAACGGCATTCCATAGACCGACGCCGCGCTGCCTGAGCATCCTCTGGAGATTTCTGACACCGACACGCCCCGCGCTGACAAGCAGGAATGCCAGCACACCATAAGTTAATAAGAAAAGACGTGACGCAGTAAACGGTTTATCAGCATCGAAGGTCAGGATGAAAATAATCAGGATACCAAACAGCACCGATTTAAAGACACTCACCACCTCGTTGAAGCGGGAGAGAGCCAGCGGGGTTCGATACATGCCGCGTAATAAAAAGAGCAACAGCCAGAAGATGGTCAGCCACAGGAGCGGCTGGAGCATCTCTATCTCGAGCTTATTGATGAATAAACCACTCTCGACACGCAACAGGAACGTGATAATCCAGGCTGACACGGTTCCGACAATGTCAACGGTCAGGAGCAGCAGGCTCACTAAAAGCGCCATATCACGCGCTCTTTTTTACATTTTTATGCACGGTCAGCACTGCGGACATGACCTCTTCGGCGGTCAGTTCCTCCATGCAGCGGATACTGTCAAAGATACAGCCCTTAAAAACACTGAAATAACACGGTCTGCAGGGAATATCCCGACAGGCGGCAACGGACGTGCCACCGGGCGGAAGTTTCTGTTTCTGACTGGTGGGTCCAAAGATCCCCACCACCGGAGCGCCCACTCCCGCGGCGATATGGAGGGGACCTGAATCGTTGCACACGATCAACCCACTTCTCTTAAAGATGGCTGCAGTGATACGCAGATCGTACATCCCGCACAGGTTGATCAGCGGTCGATTCGAACTGCTCTCCATCCAATCGGCGACTTCGCGGTCGTTTTCAGCCCCTGCAAGGACGATTCTCAGTCCCAATTCCCCTTCGATCCTCCCCGCCAGTTCAACGAAGCGATCGACCGGCCAGCGTCTCTCCGTGTTACTGATATTTGGATTAACCCCGCCACCCGGGAGCAGAACCGCAAAACCGCCCGCAGTCAATCCAAACGAGGTCAGAATTGCATCGGCCGATTCCATCTCATCGGGCGAAATACGCCATTCATACTTCAGATCTTCAAGAGAGGGAACCGCCGCCCGATCCCCACCCAATTCACGCACGGCGAGGTCGGCAAGTTCCCACGCAGTCAGGGCGCTGTGTCTCCTCTCGTCAAGATGCACCGAATTATGCGTATTGTCGCCGTCGAAATAAAACCGCCTTGGTATCCCCGCCAGCCTGATAAAAAGTTCGACCAGCCTGTGCCTGTGAAAGATCACTGCGGAATCGTAGTCCTCGCGCCTAAGACGGTGAACGAGGCGAAGGAAAGGTACAACAGTGTTCGGTCTCGGTTTGAAGAAGATGTCATTCTCGATGACGACAGTCCTGTCAATGAGCGGGTTGTTCATCAGAACCGGAGCACACCAGGACGTCGTCAGCAGGTCGATGCGGGCGTCCGGCAGTCCATCGCGCAACCTGCGCAAAGCCGGCGTGGCAATCACCAGGTCACCGAGGGCGTGGAGTTTTACGACCAGAACCTTCAATCGACAACCCGGGTCTGGAGATCATTCCGTCGCTGTGGACGGACGGCGCGTTCGAAATAACCGGGCTTCAACAAGGACCTGAGGGACAACAGATAGCCCTCCGCGCGCGGCATTCCCTTGAGCGGTGACATCAGGTGCACCAGTAAAAGGCGGAGAAAAACAGCCGCGATCCAGATAAACCTGGACACTTCCGCGCTGAGTCGCGAATGATGCTTCTTCATAAACAGGTACCTGCTCCAGTCAGCCGCCGCGACCGCCATGGGGAGATTCTGATCGGTGCTTGCCGCCCCGCGGTGAACTATTTGTGGGCCGGGATGGTAATATATCCTCCAACCAGCCTGCTTCAAACGAAGGCAGATGTCCTCCTCCTCCGAGAAGAGAAAAAAGCGTTCGTCGAACCCGCCGGTATCCTCCAGCGCCCGGCGCCTCATCATCATCGCCGCGCCCAGCAGCCTGTCGACTTCAACCGGCTCGAACGGCGGCCGGCGACGTATCTCCCACCTGTCTCCGGTTCTGTTCAACGGCAGGATCCTCTGCAACCCGGCAGCAGACCATATTGACGTAAGCAGGTTTGTATAAGCATGATAAGATAAAATTCTGTGCCCCCTCTCATCTGTCACCGCAGGACCGACGCACCCCGCCTCCGGATGATCGTCGAGGAATCGAACGAGTTTCTGGCAGCATTCGTCGCCGACGCGGACATCAGGGTTGACGAAAAAACAATAGTCTCCTTCCAGATGCTCAAGGGCAAGATTGTTACCGGCGCCGAATCCGCCGTTGTAATCGCTCCGAATCACCTCAACCCAGGGATAGTTCTCCTTCACCAGGTCGGCTGTGGCGTCGGACGATGCGTTGTCGACCAGAACCACTTTGAACAGGCCGGATTTGAAGGAGTCAATCAGCGAATCGAGACACTCGGCGATAACTTCAGAAGAATTATAAGTTACGATTACCAGCGTCAGGCGTTGTTTCATTTCAGCTCTTCAACAGCTCCCGGTACAATCTCACGTACTGGATGGATGTATGAGATATCTTCAGTTTCAATCGCGCGTAACGGATGCAACGTTCACTGTACTCCGGGCGGTTTTTCAGAACCTCCAGAGCCGCCGAATAGCTGTCGGGGTCGTTCTCATCGAGCACAACACCCAGTTTCCAACGCTGCACCGGGCGTGTAATATGCTCACCGATCCCGCGTTCGACCGCCACCGGTACGCCGCAGGCAAGGTATTCCCCGTACTTCATGGGCCAGTTTCCAGCGGGACGGAACGCCATGGCCAGACCGATTCCTGATCCAGCCATCCTCCGGGGCATGTCTTCAGGACTCGATCCCCGCAACGACCAGTCGTCTCGGTCAATACCCTCCGCGTCCAAAACCCGCCCGACATGGTCCGGGTCCTTCCTCGATATCAACTTCAGTTTCAAGCCCGGAACCACCTCCCTCAACCGCTTGAAATGCCGCGCCACCCGCAACGGGCTGTTCCAGTCGGAGTCCATCTCACCGGTAAACAGGAGACTGGTCTCGTATTCCGACGTCCGAAATGCAGCAGCGGCGAACTTTTCCACGTTCAGACGGCTCGGCGCGTAGATGGCTCTCCTTGCGCCCAGATTGAGGTAATTCTGCTTCAGGCGCGGGGTAAGCGCCGCGACCGCGTCGCATCCCCGGATTATCCTCCGCTCGATCGATTTCCAGAACCGGAACGTGGCTCCCCCCGCCCGCCAGGCGCCGTTTAAAACCATCTCTTCGGGAAACAGCCCGCGCGGATCAAATACAAATTTAATCCGTGTAATCCTGCTTCCAAGAAACGCCAGCCACCCGGCTCCGTATCCCCTGGCGTGAATAACGTTGAACCGCCCCTTTAACAACCGGAGCAGCAATGCAGGCAGGCAGAGAATGGTGAATAGCGGAACCCCGCACCAACTCCATCCCTGAGCGGCAGGCATAAGTCTGACCCGGAAGTCGATCCCCACATCGCCAAGCTCCCGGACCAGTTGACTGAATCCCCGCCTCTTCCTCATCCATAGCCGGGGACTGATGAAACTGAGAAGTTGAATGTACTCGACGCCGGGAAGCCTGATCATCTCGGTCAGCATCTCCCTGACCTGGCTGCGCAGGATGCCGCTTTCCAGGACGTTCTCATTATATATCAGGTACAGGAGCCGTACCGTACCGCGCTTCAGTTTCATGAGGCGCGCCGCAGGATGCGCTTCAATCCCTTCAGGTCCTCCCGCCTGAGGATCAGCAGTTCACCGAGAGGGACGCCGGACACTCTAATAAAGAAATAGATATACAGCAGACCGGCAAAGATGTGTGTAATGCTCGCGGTCGCCGCGGCGCCCAGGATACCGAATCTTGGAATAAACACCAGATTAACCGCAACATTCAATATGAATGCCACGACAGAGATAACCATGCTGTACTTGGGCAGACCCCGACCAATCAGATCACCCGCCAGGATTCTGGCAAGACTCATCACGACTCCCCCCGGCAACAGGAGGAGCAATGCCGGATATGCCGGAACAAACTGGCGTCCGGGAAGCAGGATTATCAGCGGCAAGCCGAAGATCCCCAGCATGACCGCACCAATTAAAGCCAGCGAGAAGCCCAGTCTCGCCAAAAGTGGCGTCAGTTCATTGCCCGCCGCATCATCACGTGATGAAATATGCGGTATCAGGACCTGGGCGATGGCAATCGGCAGGTACCAGAGAACATAGACCAGCATCCCGGCAATCGTGTAGTACCCCAAATCGCTGGGGGTCAGGAAATGGTCGATGAGAAACCAGTCGAAGCGCGACCGGAGGAACGTGAAAACGTTGGCGGTGTGCGATTGAACGCTGAACAGAGCCATCTTCGCCAGCAGCTTCGGACTGACGGTTATAGCCCAGCCAACCCGCCACCAGGCCGAGAATATCTGTAGAAGCGCCACGATCACCACCGCCGACACCCAGACCGCAACCGCGCTTTCGATTGACAGTATTCCGTCCATTGCCAGCCACAGGATCCCGGCCAGAAACAGCGCCTCCTTGAGCGGTAAAACCACGCTTAACCGCTTGATCCAGTTAAGACCGAGAACCAGGCCGTTCCCAAATTCAAAGAGCAGGAGCGGAATGACCGCCACCAGCGCCATCCCCCACATCCGTTCGCTGATGCGTGGAAGATAAGCCTCGGGTACCTTGCCCTTCACATACACCACAAGCGCGGTTACAATCGCACCCCAAATAAAGGCAATGAAGATACTGTTCCCAACCATGGCGCGGCGATCATCCGGATACCGGCCGGCAAAGTGGGAGTTGGCGGATGAGAGGCTGAAATGCGCCAGGATTGTAAGGGTGTTTGCCAGGGCTATTGTAAGCGAAAAGGTGCCCTTGCCGGCGGGACCGAGGAATCTTGCCAGCAGGAACTGAGCCACCATCCCGAACATCAGGAGTCCCAACTGACTCCCGAAGGCGGACGTCAACTTGACAAAGAGCGATTCGCGCTTGTCAACCTCACCCGTTTGGCTTAATCTTGCAGGTTCAGTCAACTGCTCTTCCCGCTCACCAGGTCTCCATAAATAGCTTCCATGCGTTTGGCGTGCATGTCAAAGCTGTAGAGGTTTTTCGCCAGATCGCGTGCATTTTGCCCCAGTCTGGCGCGCAGTTCGGGATCCTCCGCCAGATTGATCATTGCCTGCGCCAGAGCAGTTTCGTCATCGGGCTCCACGGTCAGTCCGGTAACCCCGTTTATGACCAGATCGCTCAGTCCTCCAACCGTCGTCGATATTGAAGGCAGCCCCACAGCACCCGCATCCAGGACCACACCGCCGAAGGTATCCCACCTTGAAGGCTGAAGTATCGCATCACTTCGTTCGAATATCCTCAGGAGGGTGTGATAGTCGACCCTTCCGGTAAACCTCACATGCTTCTGGAGTCTGTACTTCCTCACCAGCGATTTCAGTTCCCTCATGAAATCCGGCTCGCCGTCACCGGTCAGGATCAACCGGGCGCCGGGAAAACGCTTGACCACACGCGCCAGCGCCTTGACCGCAATATCCTGACCGTAAAGTGGAACGAGTTTCAACTTCGGGACGCAGAACACGATCTCACCGGGCTTGCCGCCCTGCCAGCCGCGCGGGTTGAAAAGAGACAGATCCACGCCGAACGGTATGATTTCGACCCGCTTGACGGCCGGAGCCATCTTACGCACGTTTGTCTCATTGATCAGGTTTACCGCGGTGACCACTTTGGCGCGTTCAAGCGCCCTGCGACGCAGTCCTATACGGCGCGGGTCACCATTCTCGGAGACCGGTCTGACATCGCTTCCCCAGGCTGAAATGATCGAGTTCGGATGAAGCGTCGCCACCAGTCCGGTCAGGTCGGAGCGCAGATAGTGAACATGGACTATATCAAAACCGCCCATCTCGATCATCCGCCATTCATTCAGGACAAACCACAGTTGACGAAATATTCTCAACCATTTGGGCGCCGGTTTGTCGCCGGGATCCAGGTAGATGACTCTGGCGCCCTTCACCTCACCCGGGCGCACCGAAAGAACAACCACCTCATAGCCATGATTAACCATGTAACGCACCCAGCGCATCGTGTGGACACTGGTGATATCTGAAACGTAGAGTATGCGCATCATTCACTCTTTCCCAGGCGCAGGACCCGTTTCGACAACAACAACTGGAACGAGATCATAATCCAGAATAAAACCGCAACCCGTATATCCTGAAGAAAGGAATCGACCAGACCTGCCAGTAATATGCCGATCATGCCGGCATTGATACCGAGCAGCATCCTGACCTCAATGTCCCTGTTCTGCTTGTCTACGCTGGTCAGAGCCCGGTGTCCCCTCCGCAGACAACCGAGAACCAGCAGCAGAAAACCGACCAGTCCGAATACTCCGTAATCAAAGATCATCTTCAGATATATATTGTGTGCATGTATGGCTTTTATAAAGGTGAACGGGTGTTCAACAGGATAGATTATGCTGAAGCTGTGGATGCCCATCCCGAACCAGAAATATTTCGGCAACAACTCGAGGCTGCCAAGCCAGATTTGCACCCTGCCCACCGAAGACCAGTCAACCTCGCCGATGCCGACCAGCATCGCCATCCTCGTGATAAGCAGCGACGGAAGGGCGATCAAAGAGGCTATGATTACCGGTATCATTATTCTCATCGCCAACCTGTCGCGCAGACTGATATAGAACGCCGCGATAATAACCGAAAATATCACCGCCCTGGTCTGCGAGTGAAATATACCGGCGGTCAGACCAAGGAATATCCATAACCACAGTAAAAAGTTTCTCCTGTCGTTTCTTGAATCTATAAGCGATACCAGGGCAAAGGGGAATAATATCCCGAGGAAGGCGGCACCTTTGTTCTGTGATCCGACCGCCCAGGTCGCCACAGTGCGCGGCATGCCGGTGTAGAGATAGGTCCCGAAGCTGATCCAGCCGACAATAGCGGCGATAATACAGATTATGGTCATACTTATGCGGATATTCCTCGTGCTGAGCTGTAAATTGTAATATACCAGAAAGGCAAAAAGTGGCACTATCACTGTATAGACGAAGAAATAGCGCGCATCAGTCATGTCAAGCGCTCTGAAGAGGCCGTTGATCGCCGTCAGGACGATCAAGGTTATGGCGAGAGGATAAGGGAGCCGGAACGAAACATCACCCGCATGTACACGCCAGGCAAGATATGAGACAAAGAGTAAAATAACAAGAACCAGCGTTACCTGGCTGACACCTGAAAAGAACATCAGCGGCAGAATGTAGACGGCAAAACCAGTGACGTTGAAGAAAAGGGCTATCCCAACGACGGTCCCAACCGCAGCCAACGCCACCAAAGGGATTATCGGATTGTGAGGCAGAAGCCCGATCATGACAGGGAATGCCGTGCAAACCGCCAGCAATGCCCAGGTGACCGCCAGTGTGGGTTGGGATTCCCCCTCCCTGGTCCAGAGTCTCCGGTATGGATCTAACAGCAAATTCTAACGCCTCCCCAAAAACCGAAGGATATTCTGCATCTTTTCCCAGTCCGCACGGTTCCTCTGAGGCAGAGTACGCCAATATTCCAGCAGCAGAACTGCAATCAGGGTCACAATAACGGACATAAAGGCTGCAATGAGAACAATCATCTTCCGCGGCGGTCGACTCTTTTTATTGGGAACGCGTGCATAGTCAAGAACCTGCACATTTGCGGTCTCGCGCTCCTCCTGAATGCGGGCGCTCTCGTACTGCGGATAAATATACTCCTGCAGCGCGTTCTGTATCTTGACCTCTCTGATCAGTTGAGCATACTGACGATTCAGTTCCGGCAGATCATCAAGAGACAGGGAGAAACCGCCCTCTTCACCTGATAGAAGTCTGTCATATTTATCTTTCAATTCCCTGTTGGTTATCCTCAATTGGGAAACTGACGGGTGATTCTCTCCCAGGCTGGTGCGCATAATCTCGAGCTGAATATCATTGGAGAGTATCTCCGCCTTAATATCCGCAGCCGTTTGGATCATGGCTTCGACCTGGTTGGGAATCGAGATCGCCCGGGAACTCTTTTGAAATCGTTTGATACTGTCAGCCAATGCCATGAGCGAATCTTCGACCTGCTGGAGTCTGTTGCCGATAAAGATCCTGTTCTTGCGCGCGGTCTCGCGCGTAATGCTGCTGTAGACCCTGTCGAGCTCTTCAACGCAGGCGTTGGTTATGGCAGCGGCCAGTTCCGGGTCCCTGTCCTCCACTGAAACGGCGATCGATTGATCCTCCAGCGTCTCGACGAAATAATGACTGCTGAATGCATCCAGAACATCTTCCGGAAAAACATCCTCCGACATCCTGTAGACTTCGCGCAGTTTAAACCTCTCCACGATCCTCTCCTTCAGCGTTCTGCTGCCGAGGATGGTCTGATATATCTCCTCGGTCGGCAGTTCAAGACCGAAGTTCATCGCCACGCCTTTAAGCTCGCTGGGCAGGAACGACGGCAGTCCCCCGCCGCCGCCCGTCGGTGGCAGTATCACCGCGGTCGCCGAGTACCATTTCGGCAGGAGCAGCGCTACCGCCACCGCAACGGCTACCACGATGATAAAATTCACGACAAAAAGCTTGAACCATTTGGAGATGAGTACCAGCAGGTCAAGTATGTTTAACCGTGTCACCGGTTCGCTGTCTTTCATTGCTATCCTACTTTTAAACAAACCATGTACAGTTGCCGTAAAGCGTACTGAACGTTGAAACAAGCCTCAATATCGATAACCCGCTTCCAGATAAAACCTGTCCCTAACAAATGACCGCCTGTCATTGCTGATCCAGCCAGCTCCCAAAACCACTCCGACGGCCGGTTCCCAACTGAATCGGCTGCCGGCCGAGATCCAGCTTTCAGGATTCCCATCCAGGAAACGCACGCTTCCCTTGTGATTTCGCTCTACGGAATCGTATGGATCAGCCCCCACAGTTCCCCTCCGGTGGCGATCGATCTCCACTCTCAACTCAACGTTGCGCCGCGGTCGATATCGAAGCCGGCACCGCAGGCGGTCCGAATTGGCTGCCAGGTCGCTGCCCAGGCTTGAGGTCCAGTTGGAATAACGATTGACCGGATAGAAATGCGTGTAAACATACGGATCGAGACGCGCGTACTCAATGCCGGAAGTCAGACCGTCGAGCCCGGTATCCAGAAGTTTCGCACCGATGACGACACCGAACTTGTTGCCCGGATCTCCTTCGCCAAGCGTGGAGAGCTTCATGTCATCGATCAGCAGCTCACCGTACAACAGACCAGACCGACCGATTCGTACAATACAATCGCCGGACAACAGCACGTTGTCCTGGTCGTCGCCATCATGTTCAGCCGAGAAGTAGAAGTTTATCGGATTGATGTACGACCAGTCCAATCCCCTGTCCCCCCAGATAACGCTCTCATTTACCGACAGCGATATCCAGCCCCAAGGCATGTACTCGACCCGGTGCGCGGCAATCCATTTTTTCGGTCTGGATATTCTCGTCCAGCCGCGGTCGGTCTGATACAGCGTGTCCGTCGGCGCGTTCCAGGCTTGAAGACAGCCGAGAACATAACCGAACCGCACCTTGTCGAAGGGTCGAAAGCCGATTCGCAACTGGTTGAACGACGGCGCCGTTCCCGAGAGCAGCAGATCGTTCCCGCGAGCCGGTCCCCAGGAAAGCCGATCCTTGCCGAAGGCAAACTCAAAGTTCGACAGTTCAGTCGCCAGGTAGGCTTCCGTCATATCGTAATAGGTCTCACGCGCACCCTGCAGTGGACCGACGTAACCATATCGATCCTCCAGCAGATCAGCGCGGCTCAGATACGGACCGTTGCCTCGCTCAACATGATCGACGAACCGGAAATAGCAACCGATCCCGCCGTCGTACACAGCCCTGAACTGAATACCGGTTGCCCTTCTAAATATCGATTGATCTCTGTCGGCATCGACCCGGAAGCGTATCAGGGGATCAAGGGTGAAATCAAATCCGTCTCTCCGAAATACAACGGCGTGCCAGTGCGGATCATGAAGCGCTTTCACGGGATCATACCGCACCAGCCTTAGCGTCCTGGCATCGGAACCGGATCTGTCCGAACGGTTGATTATGTCACCTGCAAACTCCCGCAGGTAATAATCAAGCTCGGCCTCCAACACCTTATCCGCCAATTTAGGATAGTCCATGATCACCAACTGCAGCAGATCGCCGATCCTCGCCCGGGACAGCGGTCGCATATTGATAGACCACAGCGGAAGAATGCCCCGGGCAACGCAGGCTTCCAGGAAGTCATATACGGGGTCTGAAACCGGTACGCAGGCGGAACCGGCCGCTCCGGCCGACACGGCGTTCGCCCCTGTCAGAATTGCGAGGCATGTGATCAGGACAACCGGCAGACTCAATCGCGCCCCATGGTGCCGGTCGGCAGTCCGTACATTTATAATCAGAGCGCTCCGCATCGTTTCAACTTCTGTCGCCGTACTGTTTCCGGTAATAATCTCTGTATTCGCCCGAAACAACCGACTGAACCCACTGTGCATTATCCTGATACCATTTTACCGTTTTGGGCAGCGCTTGCGAAAGCGAATATTCCGGTTTCCAGCCGATTTCAGCGGTTATCTTACCGGTGTCCATCGCGTAGCGCCTGTCGTGTCCCGGGCGATCCTTGACGAATTTAATCAGCGACTGCGGCTTACCGAGCTCGGCAAGCACCATCTTCACGAGATCGAGGTTCACCACCTCGCAGTTGCCGCCGATGTTGTAAACCTCGCCGGGCTTACCCTCCTCCAGCAGCTTCATGATCGCGCGGCAGTGATCCTCAACGTACAGCCAGTCCCGGATCTGTTTTCCATCGCCGTAGACCGGTATCGGTTGATCGTTCATCGCATTACGGATCAAGAGCGGGATCAGTTTCTCCGGAAACTGGTACGGACCATAGTTGTTTGAACAGCGGGTGATAACAGCCGGCAATCCATAGGTCTTTACATAGGCGCGCACCAGCAGATCCGCTCCCGCCTTGGAAGCCGAGTACGGGCTGTTCGGCGTCAGCTGATTCCGTTCGGTGAAGGGTGGATCGTCCGGATCCAGGCTTCCGTAAACCTCGTCGGTTGAAACCTGAATGAAACGCTTGATCCGGTGGTGTCGCGCCGCTTCAAGCATAACCTGTGTGCCGATCAGATTGGTCTGAAGGAACGGTCCCGAATCGAGGATCGACCGGTCAACGTGCGACTCGGCCGCCAGATGAAGCACGCCCCAGCAACCATCCATAGCCTGCTTGACATCGTGAAGATTCGATACATCCCCCCTGACAAAACGGTAACGCGGGTGATCTTCGACATCCTTCAGCGAAACCAGGTTGCCGGCGTATGTCAGCAAATCATAGTTAACAACGGAATATTCAGGGTGTTCCTTCAGGATCAGTTTCACAAGATTTGACCCGATGAAACCCGCTCCACCGGTAACCATGATCCGCTTCAGCTCAGGTGTAGGTTTTTCCTCATTGGACGGCATTCGCTATACTCCGGTTGGCTCCTGCAACAATGAAATCATTAATCAGTAAGATGATCCTTCCAAAGTCGATAAACAGCTAAATTTATAGTTAATAAACTCAGATGTCAAATAATTCACCCTAAAAACAGCAACAATACAGAGAGAGCCCGTCCAGCAGAAATGCCGGACGGGCTCGGTTAAGTTACAGTCGGGATATTGCAAAGCCTACTTCACAAGCATCACCTTGCGCACCGACTTGAAGCCAGCCGCTTCCATCCTGACGATATAGATACCGGATGCGGTCGAGCCTCCGTTCCAGACCGCCGTGTAACGACCCGCTTTCTGTTCGTTGTTGACCAGCGTCGTCACCAGACGACCGGTAACGTCGAACACACGGATCGAAACCCTGGAAGCCTCAGGCAGACCATAGGCAATATGGGTTACGGCGTTGAACGGGTTGGGATAGTTCTGCGACAGATAGTATTCGTCCGGAATACCCGGCTCAACATTCAGATCCAGAACCGTGAACCCGTCGGTCTCGTAAACCAGACCGGCTCCCGTCTTCAACCGCTGCACGCCCAGACTCACTTCGGCGTCCTTGTCGGCGTCCCACAGGCGAAGCGTGAATGCTTCACCACGTTTCATGCCTTCAACGACATCCTTCGTGTAGTCGACGTCGCCCCAGACGGCCAATCCGCACCTGCCGTCGTAGATCGTACCGGCGCCTACCAGCCTGCCGTCGTTGTTGAAGGCGGCGATCTGATCGCCATCCTCAACCGCCAGACCGGCAACCGACGTCACCAGTACGCTCATGTTCTCGGCGGTTCTGGGTGCAGTCCAGTGCCTGTCGGACAGATCCTGCCTGCTCACAGCCACTGCGCCCTGATCCTGCTCTTCCGGATAGATCCAGGTTACCGCCTCATCCAGGTTCACCTGGTAACCCTGACCGGCTTCCCAGTGATCCATTCCCGAGTACCCATAACTGGGTGACATGAAACGACCATGCCCGTCCTTGGCTATAATCAGGTGGTCAATGACATCCTCAGGTATCACGTAGTAACCGCCGTCGCTGGTGGCGTCCAGATCGTAATCCGGATAGTAGGCGATCATGTTCCAACCCGCCGTAATATCGATCTCAGTCTGCGGAGGTATGGGTGCGCCGGTCCATTCAGCATCAAACGTGTCTTCCGGATCGCCAACCACCCTCATCAGGTAGCCTTCGGGCATAGCCCAGTAACGGATACCCCAGAAATTCCAGGCAGGAACACAGAAGTCACCGGCGGCGTCCTTCATGATGATGAGCAGCCAGTCTTCACCATCCATCAGTGCCGCACGACACATGGATTCCGGTAATGGACCATCGTCATTGTAATCGTAGAGATCCGGACTGGGAACGATGTTCAGCGAGATCATGTTCCAGCCGCCTTCAAAGGTGATCGTCTGGGTCCGCTCGGTGTAACCAAGCAGATTGACCACGGAATGACCATCATTGACCCAGACCTCAGGACCTTCGACGAATTCAATCCGGGTACCATATTCGGTTTCGCTGTCCGGATCATAGATCTTGATCATGATCTCATCGCCGCCGTTGAAGCCTTCGATTACATCTTCGGTCTCCGGATCGTCACCGTACAGGTTCATGCTGCAACCGCCTTCCGTCCAGATGGTGGCGCCGGAAAGGTTGTCTTCCGGTTCCGGCGCAAAGGCGCCGATCTCCCAGCCGGTGGGAACAGCCTGGGCATCGAGGGTTAATTCGTTGATATCCCACACGTGGATGTATTCGGTCTCCACGAACTGTTCGTTGTTGTCGTTGTTAAAGTGTTCAGGCGCTCCGGTGTACAACGATATACGGACGACAATCGAAGGATTCTCGATGTCGTTGGACTCGACGGTCATGTCAGCCATGTACATGGTGAGCGGATCGAGCCCTTCCGGAGTGATGACAATCGTAACATCGGTCTGCTCACCCGGATCGACAGTGAAGTCCTCCTCGCCGCCGCGTTCACCGGAACTGCTGGGTATGGCTTCAATCCAACCGAGACCGCTCAGCGACTCAAGATAGTAAAGCATCGCTTCGCCGGTCTGACCCCAGATGTATGCCCCCGGGTTGTTGTGCAGGAAGCCGTCGGTCGTGCCGGAAACAACGCACTGACCGCCTCCGTACTTGTAACGGACGACTATCGGTACGCCGTTCTGTTGCTGATGGGCAACCAGCACCTGAACCTCGTCGCAATTCTCGATCTCGTCAAGACGATCCTGAGGATACGCTTCATGGTTGAACCAGTTTCCAGCCAACTGGGTGCCGACATCCCATTCCATCAGTTCGAACAGGTAGCACTCATCAGGAGGCGCAACCGTGAAACCAGTGTTTGTGCGCGGGTTGTTCGTGGGCTGCAGACCGCCCGGATGGGAGGGAAGGAAGCCGTTGTTGGTTCCGGTGCACATATAGTAGGCACCGCCGTGGTCCACCCACTCCTCGACCTCCTCAAGGTGCTCCATGTACGTCCGGTTCCATCCATCGGACTGGAAGTTGGCAACCCAGATGCAGTCGAAGTCCCCCAGGTCGAAGTCATCGTTCCATGAGCGGATGCGCACGTAATTCAGGTCCTCAACCGCCTGGAAAATGCGCTCGATGTCGTAGCCCCAAGGGTTGGATTCCTGGAACAGCGCGAAGGCCGCTTCCGGCTGGTCGCGGCGCGGACCAACTGCATTGCGGGTGCCGCGTAGCGTCCTGGCCGAAGCGTCGCGCTGTTGATCGACCTCTTCAAAGCCGATGTCCCAGGTCAGGTAACGACCCCATTCACCTGCGTCGTTGCCGATGACCATCGGCACTTCAAGGGGATCGTCGTCCACGTTCATGGACACGCCGAAGTCAGCGTCGGGATCGATCCAGATCACAGGCGGATCCTGTCCGATACCCTGCAACTCATAGTGGAACACACCTTCTTCGAAGGCCTCGTTCTCAGCGTTGCTGTGGAAGGTTATCGTGCCGGCCCGGTCGCCAAGCTCGGCAGGCGTGAAGATCAACGTCACCGGAGCTTCTTCGAACGGCGGGATATTCTCACCTTCGAACTCGAAGGAGAACTCATCCTCGGGCTCAACCACGATGTCCTCGAACGCGAGCGCTTCGGAACCGGAGTTGGCGATGATGATATCGAGCCTGCTTTCGCCGTCCGGCGGATCGTAACCTACGTACGCCGGCGGGAATACAACCGGATCACCGTCAAGCTCATCCGGCAGCGGGATAGTGGCTTCGGGATCTTCGTTCACAAACGCCGCGCCGACCACGTTCATGTTGACGGTCACGACCTGGTCGGGATCCTCCGGATCGTTGGAGAGGAAGTGAATATCCGCTTCATACGCACCGGCCGCCAGGCCTTCCGCGTTGAGGATGCAGATCACGTCCATATCCGCGGCGGGTTCAAGTGTGCCTTCCTCGGGATCGAGTGAGATCCAGCGCATCTCGGCGACGCCGTCGTCGTAGATGCGGATGTTGTTGGCTCCCCAGCCGCCGACCCACATGTTTTCCCCGTCATGAGCTATAGCGTCCCACGGCTGCGTGATGTTGGCGGGGAAGTTCTGAACCGCGCCGGTCGCCTGCCACTCGTCCGTGTCAACAGCGATCTCGTAGATGTTGTGAGTACCGTTGTTCACCATCCAGAGCTGACCGTCGGGGTGCGCGGGAACCCACTCAACGCTGTAAACGTTGACGTTGTTGCCGTTGAACTGCTGCCAGTTATTGATCGTCCCGATCTGCTCGCCGCGGTCGTTTCCGTCCATCTCGTAAACCTGGATGGCGCCGCCGGCGTTCTGGTTGCGGGCAAACATCCACCCTTCCTCGTTGTCGAACGCCACGCCGTAGACCATGAAGCCCATCTGTATCTCACCGACCTGGTTGCCTTCGACGTCGAACCGCCGCAGAACCTGGTTGTTGTTCAGGGTGCAGATGTAGAGCAGACCGTCATACCAGCCGCCGTCCATCGGGTTCGGCGTGTTG
>JALGVR010000113.1 GCA_025774605.1 bacterium
TACAACTTCGATGACGTCGAGTGGAAGGCGTACAATTACTGGACTACGTCATTTCAGATGTCGAAATCCCTCTTCCCGCCGCGCTGGTTCGACGAATTTTCCGTGGGCGCAACCTTCAAATATCTCAGGGGAACCGACTACTGGGGATTGGGTCGAACGGACGCCTGCTTCCAGGTCAGTGATACAACCATCAATGCCGAGGGTATTTTCGAATACCGGAGTTCCAGCGCGGGAGACGGCATCGGCCTCGACCTGGGAATTGCCGGTTGGCTGCGACCGATCAACGCTTACGCAGGATTGACCATCGGCAACCTGATCGGAACGATAAACTGGTCGAGTGTCAGGGTGGAGGAAGTGCGATTTGCCAGACATAGAGGCGTCGATCTGGATTCAATCACCCGGGCGGATTACTGGGAGAGATTCTTCAACAAGACCGATACGACATACTGGGCGGGCTCCTTCACGTCACCATTACCACGCTACCTGCTGTTGACGGCTTTCAGACCCAATGTCTACCTGGATGGTCAGGGTGATGTTTTCGTCAGCATCTACCAGGCGTTAAACAAGGCGCCCGGCTATTCTACGGTTCCCAAGCTCTCAGTGGGAACCGAACTCAGACGGTTTAGAAACTTCACGCTTCAAGCCGATATTGCTTTGGGAGGGATTGAGGGTTTCGAACTCGGCGCCGGTTTCAGCGTTGGTATCAAGGGTTTCAGATCAAACCTGTACGGTTCGTGGCAGCGGGGAGTTCTTGGTGGAGCGAAGGGCTTTTCAGTGATGTTGGTCAATTCGTATTGCCTGCCGCAAAAAGGAGCGGTCAGCGGAGTCCAGGTTGCGGAACCGGCTGCGAGGAAACCGCCTGAGCCGGAGAAAGTGTCCGTCCCGGTGGAGAAGGAGAAGATCCGACCGCTTCCGGAGCAACCGACGGCGCCCACACCGCCCAAGGGTATGACGGCGTTGATGATGGCCGATATCGGCGCGGAGGAGATGGATCCGGATCAGCGGCTCTGCCGGAAGGAATTCTATCCATTTGAGACGGATCCGGTATTCTTCGCCCAGGTTGACAACGAGAAATATGACCAATTCTTAAGGGATGCTGCAGTAATCAGGGGTGTGGTTCTGCTGGCGAAGCGGATTGCGGCGGTCGTTGAAGGGCGGGATAAGAAGCTTATGAAGTCATACAGGCTGAGGAAGAGAAAACCATACATAACAGGCGATTCGCCCTTCCACAAGTTCTGTGTTGAATATCTTGCGCCGTCCTTGCAGCGGACGAAGGATCTGATCTCAAGCGGGTCGGAGTTAAGTAGATCGATCCGAAACGATTTTCAGGGGAAGAACGCCAGGAAACTACCCAGGGTGATCAAGGGGGTGAACGGATCCGTCAAGCGCCTTAAACAGGCACAACAGGAGCTGCCGGAACTTATCGACAGGTTGTGCGGGAAGAAGTGACACTCCTGGTGAGAGGGGAAAAACGCTTGTTTCCGACATGCGGGCTGTCGTTTCCACCATTAAGTTATTAGGTGTGCAACTAAAACCTGAATAGCAGCTTGGAGGGCGGACAGGAATGTCCGCCCTCCAAGTACGACACGATCGTACCCCCGACGTGATTCGAACACGTGACCTACTGATTAGGAATCAGTTGCTCTATCCTGCTGAGCTACGGGGGCGAATATTTCCGGGTTACTTCCCGTATCCGCGGATGTTCGTCAACATTACACTGCCCGATGGCGGCATGGTAAACAGAAAGCAGGCGTAAATCGAAGCGCTCATGAACAGATCAAGTTCCGCAGCCATGTTTCCGTCGTCATCCTCGTGGAATGGAATGGACTGCAGTCTGTCGGGACTGTCGGAAGCCAGGAAGCTGTAGTCCGCACCGCTCTGGACGTTTTCCCGCCAGGTGAAGGTTATATGCGTGGACGGCCCGAAATCGATCGGCTCCTCGATCATGCACCTGCCGCTCTGGATGACATTCGCCTGGTTGAACGCCGCGATATCCCCGTTCGAGACTGAGACGGGACCGTCTGCCCGCCAGGGCGTATCGGGTCCGCTGATAAAGTACAATATGCCGTAATCCGCTGTATCGCCGCCGTTGTTACCATTTCCGTTGCCACCGTTTCCATTGCCGCTGTCGACAGGCGTCCCGCTGTCAGTGGGGCTGGTTGCGTCGTCCGAGCAACAGATCATCAGGCTGAAGACGAGCAGTAACAGCAGTCCGGCGGTGAAGCGGTGCCTGGATATACAGCGGTGTGAATTCATTGTTGCCTCTCCGATATCACCAATAATTCAACACTATTTCAGATGGTTCTCTCAAGGTCAAGGAGTGGATTTCGCGCTGCGCACTCGTTCGACCCGTTCTGTCAATCGAATCAGGCATTTATAGTCGATCTCTTCGCCCTCAGGGCCTGATCCAATCGTGTTTTCAGGCTTGATCGAGCCGTGGAAATCGGAACCGCCGGTGTAGATCAGCCCGTGTTGATGCGCCAGAGATCTCAGCCGGTCTCGCAACTGCATAGTGTGATTGCAATAGTCGCTTTCAATCCCGTCCAGACCGTAGCCCTTCCATCTTTCCAGTCGGTCGAGAAGCCGCTCCAGCCTGTCCCCGTGTGTGCCGGGATGTGCCCAAACCGCCGCACCGCCTGCGTTGTGAATGTGGTGTACGGCATCCTTAAGCGGCAGCCTGTATCTGTCGACGTATGCGGGTCCGTCGCGGTTAAGCAGTGCGTCGAAGGCCGACCCGACATCGCTGAAATAACCTGAGGCGACCAGCGCTTCGGCGATATGGGCTCGACCATAGGTTCCATTGGGAGACATCCCGCGCACATCCTCCAATTTAACAGCATATCCGAGCTCATTCAAGCGGGAGATGATCAAAATGTTGCGTTCCTCGCGAGCCCGCTTGAGATTTTGCAGTGTTTCCAGCAGATCGGGATTGTGATGGTCGATGAAATAGCCCAGCAGATGCAGGGAGCCGTCTTCATGATCGACGCTGATCTCAATCGCGGGAACAACCTTGACGCCGAATTCCCCGCCGGCTTCAAGCGCCTCATCGATGCCGTCAACGGTATCGTGATCAGCGACCGCGATCGCGCTTATCCCCTCGTCCGCGGCGAGCCGAACCAGATCCCGCGGCGAGAGCAGACCGTCCGAGACGTTGGAATGTGTGTGCAGATCGATCCGCTTCACAAATCGGACTTCCCGTGATTGATTGACGAGATCTTGAGGAATCTTTCAAGTATCGGTTTAAGATTACCGAGTGGAATCATGTTCGGTCCGTCGGACAGCGCCTGTGCCGGATTTTCGTGAACCTCGACGAAAAGTCCGCTGACACCCACGGCAGCCGCAGCCCATGCCAGATATGGAGCATATGCGCCTTCACCACCGGATCGGTCGCCAAGGCCTCCGGGCGTCTGGACGGAATGAGTCGCGTCGAATATAACCGGGTGGCCGAAGTCGCGCATCCTCACCAGACCGGTATAATCCACCACCAGTCTGTTGTAACCGAAACAACTGCCGCGCTCGGTTATCATCAGGCGATCTCCACCGGCACTGACGATCTTCTCGATGATATACCTTGCGCTGTCCGGCGCAACGAACTGCCCCTTTTTAACATTGATGCATTTCCCGGTTTTCGCCGCCGCTGTCAACATGTCGGTCTGGCGGCAGAGAAAGGCTGGGATCTGGATGACGTCCGCGACTTCAGCGACGGCTTTGATCTCCGCAACTGAATGGGCATCCGTCAGAACCGGTACGCCGACCTCCTTCCTGACTCCGGCGAGTATTCTCAGCCCTTCATCCAGTCCCGGGCCGCGATATGATGCGATGGAGGTTCGATTCGCCTTGTCATAGGACGCCTTGAACACGAATGGCATGCCGGCCTCAGATGCGATACGGCGGATCTCTTCGGCATGACGCATGACCATGCCCTCACCCTCCATCACACAGGGCCCGGCGATTAAAACCGGAACAGAATCGCCACCGACTGTCACATCGGCGGCGATCTTAAAGCTTCGTTGAGACACAGTTGGACTCTTTTATTCAACCGGTATAGATGTTGTCAGCCACACAGGGCCGGCAGCGCTGTCTGATCTACTCAACCGTTACACTCTTGGCGAGGTTGCGTGGTTGGTCGACGTCGCAGCCGCGCATGACGGCAATATGGTATGCCAGCAACTGGAGGGGGATCACCGATAGAATCGGCGTCAGGAATGTATCTGTCTCGGGAATCTCAATCACCCGATGTGCATGCCGGCAGATGACCTCGTCCCCCTCGTTGACGACCGCGATTATATAACCCTTTCGCGCCCGCACCTCTTCGATATTGCTGATCACCTTGTCGTAAGTGTGTCCGTTGACCGCAATAAACACCACGGGCATATTTTCGTCGATCAGCGCGATCGGCCCGTGCTTCATCTCCGCGGCGGGATAACCCTCAGCATGGATGTATGATATCTCCTTCAGCTTAAGCGCTCCCTCCAGGGCGACCGGAAAGTTTACGCCGCGGCTGAGGTAGAGGAAGTTGGGTTTATTCTTCAGTTCATCAGCCAGTTCGGCGATCTCGGCAGAGCGGTTCAAGAGGGTTTGGACTTTATCCGGGAGCTTCAGCATCTCATCAGCCAGTCGTTTGCCCCTTTCGACGTCGATGAAGCCTCTATCCCTGCCCAGTTTGAGCGCCAGCAGCGTGAGGACGGCAACCTGCGAGGTGAACGCCTTGGTGGAGGCGACACCGATTTCGGGACCGGCGTGAATGTAAACTCCGGCCGCGGATTCACGTGCGATCGTGGAGCCGACCACGTTGCAGATCCCCAGCACGGTGGCTCCGCGTTGTTCGGCCTCGCGCATCGCGGCAAGCGTGTCGATGGTTTCACCGGATTGACTTATGGCAATGGCAATGGTATTCGGTTCGATAACCGGACTGCGATAACGGAATTCGGAGGCGTACTCAACCTCAACCGGGATCCCGGCAAGCTCTTCTATCAGGTATTCTCCGATCATCGCTGAGTGCCATGAGGTACCACAGCCCAGGAGTACGATTCGCTTCACATTCTTCAGTTCGTCCCTGAAGCCGTGAAGTCCTCCCAGCCTGGCCGTGCCCTGCTCCTCAAGCAACCGCCCGCGCATCGCGTCGCATAATGAGTTGGGTTGCTCGGATATCTCCTTGAGCATGAAGTGCGGAAATCTGTTCTTCTCGATCTCCTCTATATCAAAGGATATCTGCTCGACCTTTTTGTTTACGACCTGCCGGTCGAGTTTCGTGTTTGCCACCTTGCTTCTGTTGATTACGGCCATTTCGCCGTCATCGAGGAATATGACGTTGCGCGTGTAATCAATCATGGCGGCAAGATCGGAAGCCACGAAGTTCTCATCCTCCCCAAGCCCGATTACCAGCGGGCTGCCGAGACGCGCCGCAATCAGTTTGTCCGGTTCGTCATGGCACATCACAACCAGGCCGTAGGTGCCTCTGACGTGCTTCAGCGCCAGCCTGACAGCCTGTTCGATGTCGCCTTCATAGAATTCCTCGATCAGATGTGCGAGTACTTCGGTGTCGGTATCGGTCTGGAATGAATGCCCCTTTGATATCAGTTCGGTCTTCAGCGTAAGGAAATTCTCGATGATGCCGTTGTGAATGATGGCTATCCGGCCTGATCCGTCGGTAATCGGATGGGCGTTTGTTTGAGTAGGTTCGCCGTGTGTAGCCCACCTGGTGTGGCCAAGCCCGATACTGCCGGGCGGTTCATGCCCCTGCAGCATCTCCCGCAGGCTGGCGATCTTTCCACTTACCTTCGTAATATTCAGATTGCCGTTGTGCAGAACCGCAACGCCGGCCGAGTCGTAGCCGCGGTATTCCATCCTGCGCAGACCGTTCAACAGAACCGGAACGGCCCTCTGCTGACCAATGTAACCAATTATACCACACATATTGTCACCTGTTAAAGTTTTACGATGCGCGCCGCAGGCGAGATCACGTTCCTGGTGGCGTTTCTCGTATCAAGCACAAGACGTGCATGCCTGCATACTTCGTTGTAATCTATTGCAGTGTGATCGGTGATGATGATGACGATGTCCTGATCACTCAGCAGTGTCGGGGTCAGTTCAACACTTTCATAGACTGAGCTCCCGTGGTTGATCTTCGGAACATGCGGATCATGGTAGGCGATATCCGCCTCCATATCGTCCAGTAAACGCAATACATCCAGCGCGGGAGATTCCCGCAGGTCATCGATATCGCGCTTATACGCCACGCCGAGGAGAAGCACCTTCGAACCCTTCAGCGCCTTTTTCTCGTCGTTCAAGGCGGTCATAGCCAGTCTCAGGACGTATTCCGGCATTGTCGAGTTTATCTCCGTCGCCAGTTCGATGAACCGCGTCCTGTATTTCAAGGCTCTCAGCTTCCATGAGAGGTATGATGGATCAACCGGGATACAGTGACCGCCCAGACCGGGTCCGGGATAAAAGGGCATGAAACCGAACGGCTTTGTCGCTGCAGCCTCGATCACTTCCCACACGTCCAAACCGAGGATGCGGCACATGATCGCCACTTCGTTGGCCAGACCGATGTTTATGGAGCGGAAGGTGTTTTCAAGAAGCTTTACCATCTCTGCGGTTGCCGGCGAGGAGACCGGCACCACCCTCTTCACCAGTTGACCGTAAGCAGCCACGGCTGTCTGCGTGCAGGCTGAAGTAACCCCCCCGACCACTTTCGGTGTGTTTACCACTTGATACGTTGGATTATTCGGATCTATGCGCTCCGGCGAAAAGGCGAGGAAAAAATCTTCACCTATCTTCAATCCGGTCTCTGAGAGATAAGGCAGAATGAGTTCACTTACACTCCCCGGATAAGTGGTGCTTTCCAGCACGATAAGCTGGGGGGCGTGCAGATGCTCGCGAATCCTGTTCCTGACGCTGACGATGGCTGAAATATCCGGGTCTCCGGTCTTATTGAGCGGGGTCGGCACGCAGATGATTATCACATCGATCTCGTCGAGGACGTCAAAACTGTCGGTCGCGTCCAGCCGCTTCTCAGCCACAAGCCTGGCGAGAAGGTCCGGATCGACGTCGCCGATAAAGTTCTCGCCGCGATTGATCATCCTGACTTTCTCGGGATCCAGTTCGATTCCCGTCACCCGCATTCCGGTCTCGGCGAACCCAACCGCCAGCGGAAGCCCGACATACCCCAAACCAACAACACCGAACCGCGCCCGGCGTGAATTTATCCTCTCAAGGAGTTCGTCGCGATGGCTATTGTTATCTGTATTCTGATATGACATTGATATGAAAGTAAGCTGACTTATTACTGGGGCGGCTAATAATTACAATTTCACCTGTCATTCTGAACGAAGTGAAGAATCTCATCCCCTTCCATCAGGAAGATCCTCCACTGCGTTGAGGATGACAATATAACTGTAAAACGCCCCCGTTAATAGTAATTTTCCCCGGGAACAGCATGTTCTCCGGTGTTGATCTCCTACCGATATCCAACTCTTGCTATCGAGTGATATAGTTGTTTTCCAAACAGGCCGTTCAGTTAAAATGTTCCTGCTGTTATCTTAGTACTCCTGAAACCTGGCTTTGATCCCGAGTTTCTTGCAGATTCGCTTCGCTCGAGCCAAGGTGCCCTTTCGAACCAGAATCTGGAACAGGGGAATCGCTTCGGCGATCGGCTTCCAGCGTTCTTCGGCGCTGTCGCCGCTGATGGAAGTGTCGGTCTCCACTTCGATCGCAGTGAGGATTTGGCCGCTTTCAGCATGCTTGAGTACTATATCCGGGCTGATCCCAGCGACCGATACCTGATCGCTGCCGGCGAGGTTTGTGGTAACCTTGTACTGACCGGGATTGTTCTTGTCAACCAGTTCAGCATATTTTCGAACTACAGTATCGTGGTCGTCAGAGCTTAAGATCTTTGCCATGATTGAACTCGACAGGATTTGGTTTAACCGGCAAGTTCCGCTTTGTCAAGTCTGCCCGTGGATGTCCGGGGCAGATCCTTGTAAAACCTGATGACAGCAGGAACCTTGTATAGCGCCATTCTTTCCCGGCAGTAGTCTGCAAGCTGTTCGGTTGTAACGGTCGCACCCTCCTTCAGCACAACGCATGCCTTCACTTCCTCACCCATGACTTCATCGGGAATACCTATCACGGCGACTTCCTCGACGTCAGGATGATTGTAGAGGACGCCTTCAACCTCAGTGGGATAGATTGAGAAGCCTCCCTTTATGATACGATCGTTTTTACGATTAACCAGATAGAAGAAGCCGTTAATGTCCATTTTCCCAAGGTCTCCGGTGTGAAACCAGCCGTCGCGCAGCACTTCCTCGGTGAGACGCGGCTTATTGATGTAGCCTTTCATCACATTGGAGCCCTTGATGATTATCTCACCGACTTCACCGATCGATGCTTCGTTGCCCTGTTCATCCACGATCTTCATCTCCACTCCCGGGATCGGGTGACCCAATGAACCCACGCGCCTGCCGGTGCGCCACTGGTTGAAGGAGGTCACCGGAGATGTTTCGTTGGTGGTGTAGCATTCGAGGATATATGTTCCGAATACCTTTTCGAACTGTTTGAGAACATCCTCGGAGATTGCCCCGGCGCCACAGACGCACAGCCGGATCGGTTTTTCCGGCGGGCCATCCTCCATGTTGACATGATTGAGGAGTATCTTGAAGATTGACGGGACTCCGACGAACAGCGTCGAAGCGCCCTCCTTCAGTTTCTCGGCGACGATTTTGGGATCAAAGACCGGATGGAGCTCCATTGCCGCCCCAGTACAGAGCGAGGTGTTCATTATCAGGGTCATGCCGATGGGATGAAAGAGTGGGAGGACGGCAAGCATGGTATCACGGGGGGTCACCCGCATAATATCCCGGCAGGCGACCAGGTTGGAAGTGATATTTCCATATGTAAGCTCAGCGCCTTTGAGAGCACCTGTAATCCCTGTCGAATATTGCAGTACCGCGGGATCATCGTCATCCATATCGGCGATATCCATCATCGGATTATTGCGGGCTATCAACCTTGTCAGGCTTATGCTGTTCGGTGGAAGCGAATCGCCCAGGATTATAATGTGCTTGATGGAGTTCAGCACCGCCGCGTAGTGAGCGAAGTCATCCCATGCACCACTCCAGGCGACGATCGCCTTGACTTCTGCGTCTTCGATCAGCCGGGCAACTTCCCTGCCCTTATACATCATGTTGATGGGGACAATGACCGCGCCAAGACGTAATACAGCATAATATACAATCGGAAATTGTGGTAAATTCGGCAGCATCAGGGCGACTCTGTCGCCGCGTTGTATGCCCATGCGATAGAGCCCGCGTGTCAGCCGTCGCACCGCATCGAGGAAGGACGAATAGGTTACATTTGTGCTGGTAAAACGTATTGCGACTTCTGAGCCGCGTTCCTCTGCTACTTGTTCAAGCATGTGATTAGGATTCATCAAAGGT
>JALGVR010000114.1 GCA_025774605.1 bacterium
CCCTTAGTTGTACCTGCGTGCTTGAAACCACTGATGGGTGGCACGGCCAGCCTTGTACTCGCGAATGCGGGATTTGCTGGATGGGTTTATCATCAGAATCAATAGTTTTGTATCAGGAGACATCAATATGATCCTGAAATACATCCTCGCCTGGTTTCCGATGGTCTTCATCGGTATCGCTAATGCTTCGATACGCGTTTATGGATACAGGGATCTCATCGGCGAACTGCGGGCGCATCAGCTTTCAACCGTGACCGGTATAATTCTATTCGGAATCTACATCTGGTTGGTAACCAGCCGGTGGCGACTTCGATCTTCTGGTCAAGCCTGGTCGGTTGGTTTTGTCTGGCTTGGCATGACAGTTGTTTTCGAGTTTATATTCGGGCATTTCGTGATGGGCAATTCATGGGAGAGACTGCTTCACGACTATAATCTCCTTGAGGGTCGGATCTGGATTCTCGTTCTCCTCTGGCTGGTTGTTGCACCTTATCTGTTTTTCAGGTTGAACACGGGAAGAAAGGGTTAATCCGGTAACATGGTCAGCGAGCAGATGCAGAACGGATGATATACCTTTCCAGCGATCCCCGCTTTCGCGAGGACAAGGCCGTCCGGGCCACACGGTCATTCCTTCCCCCTACTGCGCCAGCAGGGGGGAATGCCAAACTCTCCCCCCCTACGCCAGTAGGGGGGGACAAAGGGGGGGTCGTAAATCAGATTATATACCTTTCCAGCGATCCCCGCTTTCGCGAGGATAAGGCCGTCCGGGCCACACGGGCTGGACAGTCAACCATCCATAAACTACGTTCCTTCCAGCCAACTGGAGAGATAATTCTTCTGCTTTTCGGTCAGCTCGTCAATCGAGATGCCGAGCGCGTTCAACTTCAGGTGGGAAACCGTGTCATCGATCTCCACCGGCACCGGATGCACGCCCAACGACAGCTTGTTTCCCACCGCGAATTCTGCTGAAAGCGCCTGCACGGCGAAGGACATGTCCATTACCGAAGCCGGGTGACCTTCAGCCGCGGCAAGGTTGATCAACCGCCCCTGGGCGAGCAGATTGATGCGTCGACCGTCGTCCAGAATGTACTGATCAACGTGCTCTCGCACTCCCGCGCGCTTCTCTTTGGCGATCTCCTCAAGCGCCTCAATGTCGATCTCAACGTTGAAGTGCCCCGAATTGCAGACGATGGCGTTGTCCTTCATGTTCAAAAAGTGTTCACGGCGGATGACCGAACAGTCACCGGTAAGGGTGCAGAACAGGTCGCCCCAGCGGGAGGCTTCCGCCATTGTCATCACCTGGAAACCGTCCATCGCGGCTTCCAGCGCCCGCACCGGATTGACCTCCGTAACAGCCACCAGCGCGCCCATGCCCCGCACCCGCGTGGCAAAGCCTCGACCGCACCAGCCATAGCCGGCGACCACTACCCGCGTGCCCGCTATCAGCTTGTCGGTGGCGCGGATTATGCCGTCAACCGTGGACTGACCGGTTCCGTAACGGTTGTCAAAGAAGTGCTTCGTGTCCGCGTCGTTAACGGCGATTACCGGATACTTCAACGCGCCGTCGGCGAACATCGCCTTCAGCCGGATGACACCGGTGGTCGTCTCCTCCATGCCCGCGCGCATCTTCTCAGCCAGTTCGGGGCGCTCCTTCGTTATGGTGGTTACAAGATCGCAGCCGTCATCCATCGTCAGTTCCGGTGCATGTTCGATGGCCTGATATATGTGCTTGTAGTAAGTTTTGTTGTCCTCGCCGTGGATAGCAAATGTCGGTATATCATAATGAGTGATCAGGGCGGCAGCCACATCATCCTGTGTCGAGAGGGGGTTCGAGGCGCAAAGCCTGACTTCGGCGCCGCCGGCGGACAAGGTCCGCATGAGGTTTGCAGTCTCCGCGGTAACATGCAGACAGGCAGCCATTTTCACGCCGGCAAGCGGCTTCTCGTCGAGAAACCTGGCGCGAATCTGTGCCAGTACCGGCATATCCGCATCAGCCCAGAGGATGCGCCGTTTCCCTTCTTCGGCAAGATTAACATCCTTTACGTCGTTGGAAACCATTACTTATCCTTTCTATAGTTGAGTGAATTAAAGTGAGAAACCGGAACGAAGAAAATTCACCAAGCGGTTTCATCCGGTCGTTCCAGGCCCGGCAAAGCATCGAGTGTGAACAGTGAGATTCCCGCTCCGCCGAACGGTGATTCAAAAAAAAACTGCAACCAACCGTACTTATTATTACCTGCAACGAGGCTAAAATTTAAGCAATGGACTCCGAGAATAAAACGATAGGGTTGCAAAATCATCTTTAACTTCGGATTTTAATGGCATGAATCATATCGCTGAGATGATCAATCGAGAATCCTGAACAGATCAATCGCCCTTCAAGCCCAACCGATCCGGAACTGATGGTGAGGGTGGCGGAGGGTGATGAGACGGCGTTTGAGATCCTGATGCGGCGGCACGAGGATAACGTCTTCCGGCTGGCGGTCAGGGTCTTTGGCGGTGATGCGGATGAGGCGAGGGACGTAGCCCAGGATGTGTTTATCCGGCTGTGGGAAAACCCACGCGCCTGGAAGCCGACCGCCCTGTTTTCGACATGGCTGTATCGTGTGACGATGAACCGGGCGCTGAACCGTCTGAGGATGAAGCATGTAAAGTCGTTCTTTTCATTGTCGGATGTGAAGGAGGAGGAGTTGCCGGGGACAACCGCAGCTGATGCGCCGGACCGGAAGAGCATGGAGGATGAGGAGAAGATCAGGTTTGAGCGGGAGTTCAACCGGCTGCCGCCCCGTCAGCGGGCGGCGCTGCATCTGCGGTATCGTGAGGAGCTGCCGGTGGAGGATGCGGCTGCGGCGCTGGGTGTAAGTGTGAAATCCATGGAATCGCTGCTGTACCGGGCGAAGCAGACCTTGCGAGCCCGATTGCAGCGGGTTAATGAAAAGCGGTCCTCGAACAACGAGCAATGATCGACGATGTCCCTCTATAAGTATAAGTCAGCGGTACCAGTCGCTTCGCGTAAGAGGCAGCCCACTCGCACCCCGGGGTCTTCTGAAATTATTGTTCCGGTTGCCATTTCAATACTCCGCTTAAAAGCACAGCCCGGAATCGTTGAAACCTGGAACTCAACAATCCCGGGCTGCTCTGGAATGAGTCCCGATTTTTCAGTAACTTATCATTTACTGCAACTCTTGCCAAATTTGGCATGCAGTTGCAGAAACGCCCAGAGTGCGTTGTCGGCGTTGCTGCCCTTCCAGTCCTCAGCGGGCATGAAATAGCCCAATCCGGCCTGGCAGGTCAGGTTGCTCCTGATTTTGCGTGTTAATACCAGGTCGATCTCGTTACCGAGGGCGTTTGTTTTGCTGCTGTCAACCACAGAGGCATAATCAACACCGGTCGTGAAGTTGTGGAATGCCAGTTTCCAGTAGGTGTTCTCCATCAAGAGACATTTCACCTTAAGATTGAAGAATATATCATTCAATCCCGTCGTATCGGATGTGATGAAGTAGTCCATGTAGCCGCGCCACTTGTGCCCTGTGTAGTAGAGGTTGTCAAAGTTGTTGATCTTGTCGTCAGTCGCGTCATCATCGCCGGAAACCATGTCGATACCGGCCCCGATTGACTCCAGGGGACCGACGTCCAGGTTGTACCAGAGACCGAACAGCACCATCCAGGCAGCGATATCGGTCTCACCGACGGGAGAGACCGTGAGGTTTTTCCGGGTTCCCGTCTGGTAGGCGAAATCGAACAGCGCCTTCAGTCCAGGATCCTTGAAGTTGTTCCAGTAATGCACACCGAAGGTGCTGCGTGACAGGCTGGTGACCCAGGCGCTGTCGGTTGCCTGTCCCGCATTGCGGTTGTGGAGAAAGAAGACATTGATCTTGCTCGGAACGTGCATCCCCCAGAAGCCGAAAAACAGGTCATCCTTCTCAAAGCCTTCACCGGGAACAGTCGGGTCGGGGTTGGCGTTTGACCGTTCCGCCTGCTTGGTGAAGAACAGGTCAGCCCAGAACTTGTCCTCTTTCGAATAGCTGAATATCATGCCGTCGAACACCCGTCCGATGTTACTCCAACCGACAGGACCGACCAGTCGCTGATCTCCGTAGGAAAGTTCGGTTCTTCCCACTCTGAAGCTCAAGCCGTCCAGGCAGAGGTTGCAGATGTCGAGGTAGGCTTGGTGAACGTCGAGGTTGACGTCGGTGTTGAGTGCGCCTGAATTCCATCCCAGCGTGTGCGGGTACTGCAACTGAAAGACACCGCCGACGTTGTTCTGGAAGTAACTGAAACCGAGCCGTGCGCGCATCGAGCTCGAGAGAGCCATGTCGGTGTCGCCGTTGAAATCCTTGCCGTCCGCTTCACTCCGCCAGCGGACATTAGCGTTGATGTTCAATCCCTCGTCGCAACCGTTGCATCCGGCGAAAGCCGGGACGGCCTGGGCAAGCAGGATACTTCCCAGTACGAGCGTTAAAACAATCGCTGAAACACGATACATGGGTACTCCTCAATCAAAACGGTTGAATTATCGTAAAAGTATGCAGCGGTTTCGTAATATCCAAACCTTTAACCGCATTTTCACCGGCAGCGCCGGATAATTAGTCCGTGTCTGTGGGAGCGATGCATCAGACCCCGCAGAAATAAATACGGCTCGCACGCGGGTTGAGTTGTCTTGTGATGATTTGGCGGTGATGACGGGACTCTAACTCGCGCCCCCCGGCGTGACAGACCGTTCAATAATATTCTGTAGAGAATTTCGTTGGCAACTGTTTATGTGTAAATCTTGACTTTGTGTTAACACGTGTTTATATTCAGGCTTAAGAAAGCTTACTGAACCCACCATGAAAAATAATCTTTAATCCGAAGCAATCGGTAGTCCTTTCAATAGACGAGGTTATTCCGGACGAATGTGAAACATCACGCGAGATTCGTTCGAACACAATCCCAGCAAGAAAACGCAGCAATAGAACAACATCCAAAACCGAAGTCAATCTGCTGGTGGATTGATCCATTCTTACGCCTATGAACGGCTGGGAAGATAAACCCGTAAATCCTGAAGATTGTATAATAAATTACTTAGGAGGATGAAGAGATGAACCTAACGAGAGTCGTTATCCCTTCTGCCGCAACTCTGATTTTACTGCTTTCGAGCTTACCGGCAATCGGTCAGGTCGCCGTCGACCCGGTCGGCATAACCGTCGCGGCCGAGCTCGATGACAGTATCGCCGTCGAGATGACAATCACCAACGACTACCAGGAAGAGGTAGCCTTCAGCGTCAATTTCGACGAGCCGCCGGAGGAGGAGGAGCGACAACGCGGACCGCGCCGCGATGATGTCGACCTCGATGGTTTGATGTTCGCTGTTTTCCAGGATCAGCAAGCATGGAACTGGTTCGATGTCGACATGTTCGATCGGGATCCCCAGATAGATGAGGATATGTACGATTCCTACCGTAACGCTGGAGCTTGGAACGATGTAGATTTTGAAGACTATGATGCAATCGTAGTCGCCGCATGCAACCAGTCAGCTAACTTTAACAACAACTACAACGACAATTATGATCGTTTCTGCGAGTATATTGACGGCGGTGGCGCGGCATATTTCGAAACAGGCAACCAGAACTCGCCGATTCACAGCCCGGGAGACATTATCAACAATACGGGTGGTGAAAGTAACGGCAGGTTGGCTGTCAGCCCTGATCCAGAAGATGAAAACTACAGCCTGTTTGCGGAAATCTGCCAAGAATCCCAAGAAAATGATGATTGGTGGAATTTTGGATATATGCTCCAGGGAAACGCCCACGCACATTCAGGTTACCAACTTGGCCAATTTGAAGACGACGATAACATTGAATGGTTTCAGGTCATCGTTGATGGTTGGAATGACCATAACCTGAATCTCGGTGTAGCGTACGGATATGGTCGTGGTATGGTCTTCACACATGGTGGACCAACAGGATGGAACTGGAATCATTGGCCAAATCCAGGACAGTGGGGTTCAATTGCTGCTGAACTACTGTTATACCTGTCTGAGATGACTGGGCCAAAATGGATCCTGACCGATCCCGAAGAGGGCGTTATCGGCGCGGAGGATTCCGAGACCGTCAATATCATCTTTAACCCGGTTGAAATTGAGGACGGCGTCTACGAGATGCGCATCCTGATAGAGCTCGAGGAGGCAAACGAAGAGGAACGCGACCAGCTCGATCAGAGTCTGATCGAGATATCGGCGGTGATGTCGCTCGGATCTCCGGTCGTCGACCTGTCCGGCACGATCACCGACGCGGCGACCGATGAGACCATTGAGGGTGCGAACGTCGCCCTGGACGCCTACATCGTCGAGCGCTTCAGCGACGGGGAGGGCCTCTATTCGTTCACCGAACTGCCGCTCCAGGCATACGAGCTGACCTGCACCGCCACGGATTACCTGCCGCTGGTCGAGGCATTCGATCCCGATGAGGCGGGTGAATACGAGTTGAACGTCGCGCTGCTTCATTCCGAATGCAACATCGACCGTGAGTCGATCGAAGAGGAGCTGCCGTTCGAGAGCGAGACCCACGTTCAGTTCCAGGTGTCCAACGACGGCAACGGCGACCTGGAATACAGTGTAGAACGGCGTCTGTTGGGTGACGCCAACGCCGATCCGTGGGAGCTGCGCAGATCGTACAACTCCAGTGATACGCTTGAGGACAGCCGCCTGGAGGGGGTGATCTTTGACGGCGATTATTTCTACATCGCCGGCGCCAACATGTGGAACCGCGAGGACGGCGAGAACATGATCTACGTTGTCAACCGCGATGGCGGACTGGAGAGAGAATTCGAACAGGCTGGCGAGAGCAATTTCGGCATGCGCGACCTGGCTTGGGACGGCGAACTGATCTGGGGCTCGGGTGAAGCGACCGTCTTTGGTTTCACAACTGACGGCGAGCCGGAGGTGACCTTCCAGGGTCCCAACAACAATAACCAGGCTTTGGCGTGGGATCCCGACCGGGAGTTGTTGTGGATAGCGAGTATTACCACGAACATCTCCGGATACACTCGCGACGGTGAATTCCGGTCCGAACTTGACCGCAACGGTTTCCGCATTTACGGACTGGCTTACTGGCCCGAGGATCCGGACGGATACCCGCTCTATATCTATCATTCGCCGGAGGCGAACGTTCGGCTGGTTTACAAGATGAATCCGGACGACGGGGATACGATGTTCGTGGCGCAGTTGGACCCGGAGGCATCGGGGCGTGCGGCCGGCGCCTTCATCACCAACCAATTCGACGTTTACAGTTGGGTGATGATTTCGCTGGTGAACGACGGCGCCAACGACCAGGTTCAGATCTGGCAGCTCGACGCCCGCAAGGACTGGATGCGGGTTAATCCGGTCGAGGGGATAATTGAAGCCGGAGCCGGCGCTGACTTCGACCTGCTGCTGTCATCGCACGGACTTCCGCCGGTGCTGTTCGAGGGCGAGCTGGTTTTCCTTCACAACGGTGTCGGCGCCGAGACGCATCTGCCGGTCAGTCTGAATGTCATCGACGAGAATCCGCCGCCTCGTCCGCCGTCCGAGTTCAACCTGCTCGAACCGGTGAACAACGACACGCTCTCATCGGACACGGTTCAGACCTTTATCTGGGAATCGTCGATAGACCCCGATCCGGAAGATGTTGTCAGCTACCTGATCTGGTTCCAGGCGATGGATGATTCGATCTGGTTCGCCGTTGAGGACACCACCTGGGACGCCCGTCCCGACACGCTTTTGGCGGAGTATGATCCGGGCTCGCCGGTCACCTGGTGGGTGGTTGCGGTTTCCGATACCGACACGGTTGAGTGCAACGACCGGTTCATCTTTTACGTTCGTGTGAATGATGTGGATGTATCGGGCGATAATCTGCCCGGTGAGTTCGCCATCCGGTCGGTCCATCCCAATCCGTTCAACGCGCGGACGACCGTCGGTTACAGCTTGACCCAGGCAGGACAAACGCGGTTGACACTCTTTGACTTCGCCGGACGTGAGGTATCAGGGTACGATTACGGCGTGAAGCAGGCGGGTTATCACAGCGCGGTGATCGACGCGGGCGCCTTGCCTTCGGGGTTGTACATCGTGCAGTTGACATGCGGCGCTGAGGTCAGACAGGCGAAGATGGTGTGTATCAAGTAGTTGCAGTTGAAATGATAGTGTTTCGTGCCGGTGGACGGGGGCGTCTGCCGGCACGTCAACCTGCCGTCGATATCACAATTACCCCCCTGAAACCACATCAACTTTAAACATCTCGCGGGCATCAGCATCAAGCGGTTCCGAACTTGTCGGACCCTGTCTGAACATTCCATGGCAGGCTTGACAGCAGGATAACCTGACGCAGAACTCTGGCTGTCTTCGGTTTCACCCGGGATAATCTGGCGGGGATGACGAGACTCGAACTCGCGACCCTCGGCGTGACAGGCCGATACTCTAACCAAACTGAGCTACATCCCCATATATAGCCTGATAATTTAATACCCAATGCCAGGCAAAGCAAGCATTGATTTCGGTCGTCAGGACGGCTGTTGAAAAATCCTGTCACTCCTCCCATGTAAAAGTCCTTCTTCCGCTTGATGGTTTATTCCGGACAGAGGGGTTTCAGCGATAGATAAAGAGGTAGATTTCATTCCAGCCTGACCCGGTTCGCTTGCTTGCCGCCCTGTGTGTTATTATCTTGAAGTGTTAATCTATCAATAAGTTTTCGTTGCGGCATCGTTTCAAATCTCAGGGATAATCACATGTTTTCACAGGGTGGTTCGACAGGTGGAGAAGCAGGGAAGTTCGATCAGAGGGTGGATGACTATATCGCCCGCTTGGAGGCGCCTCGGTCGGAGATAGCATCCGAATTACGCCGGATCATTCATGAAGCCGTGCCGGAGATCACCGAGACGATTCATTTTGATCTGCCGTGGTTCGTTCGGCACGGTCGGGTTTGTTACATCCGGGGGCTCAGGGATTCTGTGGCGTTGAGTTTTCAGGCGGGTGCGCTCCTGACCGATCCGGGCGGTATGCTTGAGGGTACGGGCAAGTTTATGCGTCACATCAAGGTCAGGTCGACGGATTATCTGGACAGGGAGCAGATCAAAGCCTGGGTGGTGCAGGCTGTCGGGTTGAATATCAGCGACAAGGATCAGTTCGAGACGCTGGTCAGGGAGTCGGCAAGCGGGCACGGGGACGAATAGGGGATGCTGCCGACGCGTCTGGGCAGGCGCGGAGTCCTGCCCCACCTGGTCGGTTAAACCCGGCATTGTACGTTTTAACCTCAACAGTGCAGTGTTGCCCCGAACAGCCTGCTGGACGGGTCTATAATGGGTTTATCGTCATAGAGTTGAATAATGAACTGCTCAAAATAAGATCACCTGATGAAATGAACTGCTACCTACTTGCATATATAACCGTTATTAAAAAGTCACAATTTTGTCATTCCCGCGAAGGCGGGAATCCAGATAAGCATTTGATATTACGTAAGTTGCCTGGATTCCCGCCTTCG
>JALGVR010000115.1 GCA_025774605.1 bacterium
CCCCCCATGCGAAGTAGGGGGGGACAAAGGGGGGGTCGCAGGTCGTTGATAAGGAAGGCGGTGGGGGTGAAGTGAGCGAGGGAGCGAGGAAGCGAGGGAGCGAGGAAGCGAGTGAAATAGCCCGGATGTTTCTCTCCCCTCCCGCGTCAGTAGGGGGACCGCCTCCCATCCCCCCCTGCGAAGTAGGGGGGGACAAAGGGGGGGTCGTTTAAATGATGAAGGATAACGGACAGGGAGCATCGACACCCCTGTCAGTGCAGAAGATCGTCAAGATTCAAAGAGAATAGCCCCGTCCAGCGATCCCCGCTTTCGCGAGGACAAGGCTGTCCGGGCCATGCGTGCAGAACAGGTTCCCAAAGCCTTCTTTTATCTAAACCGCCGTGTCGATAACCTTCAGCAGAGCCTGATCAAGAACGCCCTCGCCAAACACTACTTCCATGTCCGTTTCCAGATAGTACACCGGCAGGAATCGGAGAATCGGCGGTAGTTTCACCGCATCTTTGGCGGTCGTAACCATCCATTCCGATTTGCTGCGCATAAAATGGCTGGATATGTAGTCGAGATGTCTCTTTTTATACGGACAATGATCAGACATCGGCAGCGTCTCCACGAGATCGGCCCCCAAGTCTCTGACCGTGTTGAAGAATGAAACCGGTTTGGCAATTCCGGCAAAAGCAGTGGTTCTTTTACCGGCGATCTCATCGGGCGCATAAAGCTCCGACTGGTTCAACCGCCGCCAGAACTTAGGAACCATCCTGGTGACCAAGACCGGTTTCTTAATGATTTCCTGAAGTTTCTCCGCTCGCCGACTGAGCTCGTCGCTGCCGCCCGAAGCCTTGGAAAGTACGACAATATCCGCCCGCTGCAACGATCTCACCGGCTCTCTTAAATAACCAGCCGGCAGGAGCAGCCGATTTCCCAGTGGATCTTCGGCGTCAAGCAGCACGATGTCAAGGTCACGATGCAGTCTTCGGTGCTGGAAACCATCATCAAGCAAAAGCAACTTCACCCGTAAATCTGCGACCGCATGTTCGGCTCCCCGAAGTCTGTCGCGATCGATAAGCACCACCACATCGGGAGCGTGTTGAGCGATCAGTACCGGTTCATCACCAGCGGTCATGAAGTCGGCGAGTTGGCGCCTGCCGTCCGATACGAGCAACCTTCCGGCGGCGCTGCCCTTGTAACCCCGACTTAAAACACCGAGCTTGACCTTCCGCGCGCCGGCGAGTCTCTTCAACCTCTCCGTCAGATGCATGACAAACGGGGTTTTTCCCGTCCCCCCGACACTCAGGTTGCCGATGCTGACCACCTGGGCGTCCACGCGACCAGTCTTAAGTACGCCCAGATCGTACAGCCGGTTGCGCACCCCCACAACCGCTCCATACGGGATACTGAGCGGTAAAAGACACCCCAGCGGTTTCAAAGCCCTCCCCCCGAATTGTCTTCCTCCACACCCATTAGCCTGTCAGCCTCGAGCTCAGCATCGATGAGAGCCTGTCTGATCTTCCTGCGATGTTCAGCCAGCTCACCGTCGGAAGCGATTCGCCTCGGCACAACGACCGGCTCACCGATGTAGATGACCCCGCGGCTGAAAGGCTTCATGATCATGAACCGGTCCCAGCTCCCCACCCGCCAGTAAGATGAGACGGAAAAACTGATCGGGAATATTGGCGCTCCCGAGATTCTCGCCAGGTGCAGAACCCCGTCTCTCAACTTGTGTCTGGGACCGGTCGGACCGTCGGGAAAAATAGAAACCGTTCGCCCCGATTTCAGATCCCGGCTCATGGCAAGAAAACCCTCTCGGCCTCCCTCGCGGGGTGAGCCGCGCCTGATGACATAACCGAGCTTGGTCGTTACTCGTGTAATCAATTCACCGTCCCGGTGCAGACTGACGAGCGATGAGATGTTTTGGTTTCTGAAATGATAGACCGGCAGCAGCATCCGTCCATGCCAGAGGGCGATTATTGCACTTCTGCCATCCTCCAGTGATTTATAAAGGCGCTCTCCACCAACCACTTTGTAGCGGCAAAGGACGCCCAACAGGCGGATCAACCAGGGACCAAGCAAACCCGCCAGCGTAAACAGCAGCCGATCCTTGAACGATATTTTCACTTCGGGTAAAGTCAGTTGGTGAATCCCACTACACTTCTGGTTATAATCGAGTAATTCGGGGATAGAATCGTTAGTGATGACGATAGCTTGATGAACGGAGGATACTGCAATTTGTTTGAATGTGTGTAAAGCTCAGACCGTCTTTTCTTCGAATTTCGCTTCATGCGTCTCCGGAGTAAACGGTTTTATCGGAAGCTGCACCCTGAATCTGGAACCCTCACCGGGATGCGACACAACATCGATGAAACCCTTATGCAAATCGATCGCCTTCTTGACCAGCGCCAACCCGAGACCGGTTCCCTCGCTTCTCGTGGTGAAGAACGGATTGAAAAGCTTGGAGATGTTCTCGGGCTCTATGCCACACCCGTCATCGATGACCTCGACCTGCACGCGGTTTGACAACAGCATCCAGTCCATGCGCAACGTGACGTTACCCTCACCAGTCAGCGATTGAATCGAATTCCTGCCGAGATTGGTGAAGACCATGTTCAGCAGCTCCTTGTCGCCATTTATATCCACGTTTTCCCGAGGGAGATGCGCCGAGACGTTCACCTTCAATCCCTTGTTGTGGACCTCGGCCTGCAACAGTTGTACGATGTCTTCAAGGAGCGCGCGCAAATCAACCTTGTCACGTCTTATTTCGTTGCGGCGTGTCAGGAACAGCAGATTGCCGGCAACCCGGTCGAGATCATTGACCCCCTGCATAATCTTGTTTACCAGTCTCTGTTTGGCGGGATCGTCTGCGAGATCTTCCTTCAGGATCGACGCGAATCCTCCAATTCCCGCCAACGGGTTTCTCAGCTCGTGTGCGACCGCTGAAGCCATCTCGCCCATTGCCGACAGGACCTTCTGGTGTTCATAACGTTCCTGCAGACGACGCAGCGTGGATATATCCTCAAAGACTTCAACCACCCCGATTCGCTCGCCGAGTGAATCGACAACCCACGTCGTATTGACCTCAACCTGGCAATCACTGCCCGGAAGACGTTTCTCCACGCCGCGCAATTCGGGACCGTTGAGCAGTGTATAAACCGCTCCCAGATCCCGGTTCTTCTCGCCCATCACTTCAATATAAGGCTTGCCGATGGTGGATTCAGCAACGACATTGGTCATCTCGGCGGCGCTTCTGTTGAAAATGGTGATGTTGCCGTCCATATCGACGGCGATCACACCCGATGATATGCATTCGAGAAGACTGCTCAGGTAGCGGGTTACTCGATCGAGCTCCCTGAGGCGGCTGTATAATTCGCGGTCCTTCTCGTCAAGCTGGCGTGTCAGGAGCTCGATGCGGTCTTCGAGTCGCCGATAAGCCACGTTGAGGCTGGAGGCGGCTTCGTTGAAGTACCTGAAGGCATTAACCAGCGCGCCTATTTCGCTGCTTGAGTCGCCCGAGGATTTATCGACCTTGTTCATTGCCGCAGAGTTTTACTGAATGTGATGAGGTCTCGAAGTTCATAACCGATATGGTTATAAAAATCAATCACGGACTGGTTGCGCGGTTCTATCCACAGGCTGTATTTTACCACGTTCATCCCCCTGAACCGCGTCTCGAGCTCTTCCATCAGAGCTCTTCCGTAGCCACATCGCTGGAATTCCGGCGCAACGGACAGGTGATGCACAAGACCTCTCCTGCCGTCGAATCCTCCCATCACGCCCGCCACCACACGACCATTGTGTTCCAAAACGAGACATGTATCCGGATTTAACGCCAGCATCCTCTTCAGCTCGGGAATGGTATCAGAAATACCGAGTGTCAAATCAACCTGTCGCCAGATTCTGATCAAATCAGCGAGGTCATCTTCGCGGCAATTCCTGATTCTGATTTCCGTTCTCACACTAATAATTGGGGATTAAAAAGTTACAAAATTTCACCAGGATTCATCACCTGGAGCGCCCTGGAGGGTAGTAATCGAGCAGTCAGATTTCAGGCATGTGATGCTGAAATCCCTGGGCAACACAATGCCTTAATTATTAGAGATATAAACTTCGATAAGACGTCACAGTATCCTTAAATCGTTGCGGTAATATAAGCCTCAATTTTGTTAGTTGCAAGAACTTTTTTGAGCTTATATTCGATCATCGATTCTGCCGTCCAAATATGGTGGAGGGAGCCCGCGAAGATGACGGATAACCTCGCCGGCCAGGTACAGCGAGCCGGTCGCCAGAATCAGTCCGTTGCTTCCGGCCTCAAGGCAGGCGCGGTCGAAAGCGGAGGGAATATCGGTGCAGATTACATGGGGCAAATGGAGGTGCTCGGCTTCGGATCTCAGCTCTCCATTGGTCATCCCTTTCGGAAATGAAATCGGCGCGATGTAGAAGTTCGCTGCCACGGATGACAGAAGTTCAAGCATTCGACCGGCCGGTTTGCTGCGCATCGCGGAGAATATCACGTGCAGGCTGCGGTTTCCGATAAGTTCCGACAGCGATTCCAGCAGTGCTTCGATTGACATGGGGTTGTGCGATCCGTCGAGAACCAGCGATGGTTTGCGCCTGACGAGCTGCATCCTGCCCTGCAGCCTTACACGCGACAAGCCTCGCTGGACAGCCCGGGGAGCGACCGGGAAGCCGGCTTCGACCAGTTTCCCGATAGATGTAAGAACAGTGGACGTGTTGTCAAGCTGGAATCGACCGGCAAGATTGAGGTGGATCGCATCATTACCCAGTGATCTGCGCGGTGCGAAAAACGACTGATGATGCAGGCCGGAGGATAGCGGCTCAAATTCCGTGTGACCGGGCGCAAAGGTCAGCTCGGTACCGACCTCGCCCGCGCGCCTGACGAGCTGTGACCGAGCCTCGGCGGACTGACGGGCGGAGACTGCCGGGACGTCGGATTTTATTATGTGAGCCTTATCGGCGGCGATGGCGGATACACTGCCGCCGAGGACCGTCGTGTGATCGAGACCGATCGGTGTCATCACGGTAAGCAGCGGGTCGACCACCACTGTTGCGTCAAGCTTGCCGCCCAGTCCGGCTTCAACCACGGCGAAATCGACCCTCTTTCGCGCGAACCACAACAGCGCCGCCGCAGTTAGATATTCGAATACCGTACGGTAGGTCGGGTGATTCGAAGGATAGGAGGAGGTGGAGGTCTTTCCAATATAGTCTATGAGAGAGGCGAATTCCGCCTTGGGGATAATCCGCCCGTCGACCCTGATTCGCTCGCGAACCGTGACCAGATGCGGGGAGGTGTAGAGACCGGTTCGGTAGCCCGCCGCTCGCAGAATTGACGATATCATCGCCGCGGTGGAGCCTTTTCCTTTCGTGCCGGCGATGTGTATAATGGGATAGCGGGACTGCGGGTTGCCCAGTTCATCAAGGAGCTCGCGAAAACGGTCCAGGTCTCTGATTTGCGTGTTGAAGCGTGGTTCCGGCAGCCGTTCAAAATTGATAAAACTGTTCAGGTGTGCGATCGCTTCCCGGTAGTTCATGCGCTTGATCCGCGAATTGGGGGCTCGGTCAATCGACACCCTATAGACTCCCGGTTAAGACTCTCCTGTCGCTTCTGCGGAATGCCCACATCAGCCCGAAGACAAAGCCCCCGATGTGCGCCCAGTGCGCGATATAACTTTCCGGCGCGATGTATACGGAGATGATTTCCCAGACTATCCAGGCGCCGATGAACCAGAACGCGTGAATTCTGAAGAATATCGGATAAAAGATCAGGATGAAAACACAGCGGATTTTCGCAGCCGGGAAGCGCACCAGATAGGCGCCCATTATCCCAGCCACCGCCCCGGAGGCGCCGACAACAGGCGTATCCGAGCTGTATAAGCTGAACAGACCATGCGTAAGGTTGCCGGCCACACCGGATAAAACGAAAAGTATGAAGAAGGAAATCCTGCCGAACTTGTCCTCGATATTGTCGCCAAACAACCACAGGAACCACATATTGCCGACAAGGTGAAGAAGGTTGGCGTGCAAAGGTATGGAACTGATCAGGATAAGTGGGCGCGCAAGGATTTGGTCCGGTCTGAATCCAAGCCTGGATGCATAAAAATCTATTCCTCCGCTCATTGTTGTCAGGTAATACAGAACGACGTTGACACCGATCAGGATAAGGGTAAAGAATGGAAAGGAATAGGAAGGATTCTCATCCCGGTATGGTATTAACACCTGAATCCCCTGCTGCTTGGTTGGTTATCAGCATTTCAGCGATTTGAACGGCATTAAGGGCGGCTCCCTTCCGCAGATTGTCAGCGGAAATCCAGAGAGCCAGCCCGTGCCATCCACGGTCGCGGCGAATCCGACCGACCAGCACCTCGTCCCGCCCTGCGGCGGCAAGGGGCGTTGGATAGAGACCATCAGCCGGATCATCTTTCACGGTTACGCCGGGCATACTTTCCAGGGCTTTGCGCGCTTTCTCCACTGACACCGGTTTGCGGAAGGATGCATGCAGCGCGAGTGAATGCCCTATCATAATGGGAACCCGAACCGCGGTAACCCTGATCGGCAGCCTCGGCAGGCGCAGTATCTTTCTCGGTTCGTTGATCATCTTTTTCTCTTCGCTGCTGTGACCGCCAGCCGGTGAACCTATCCAGGGGATGACGTTGTGAGCGATACGATGAGGGAACGTTGTTGCTTCGGCGTTTATATCTTCGAGCTCTCTTGCCAGCGTCAGCATACCGTTGCCGCCGCTTCCCGAAACGCTCTGGAAGCTTACCGCCGTGAATCCGGCAAGACCGAAAGCCTCGTGAAGAGGCTTGAGGGCGGCGACGAGAGGAATGGTGGTGCAGTTGGGATTGGCGATTATGCCCCGGTGCTCCCTTATGGATTCAGGGTTGACTTCAGGAATAACCAGGGGCGCGTATGATTTATCGCGGAAGTAGGAACTCTTGTCAATTACCACTGCGCCGCGGTGCGCGAAACGCCATCCCCATTCTCGAGCCACCGCCGCCCCGGCGGCCATGAAAACCAGCTGGAGATGAGGCGGTCTGGCTTTGTTGAGTCGCTCGATGCATTTCTGACCGAACGGCGTATCGATCCATCGGCCTTCTGATTCCGGAGAGGCGTATAAATGGAGATCGCCGACAGGAAATCTCCGCTGGTGCAGGATACCGATGAGGGTCTTCCCGATGATGCCGGTCGCGCCGACAATCCCGACACGGTAACCTGGACCGGTCTCACCCACCTCATCCATGAACTGAAACAGGGATTGATCTTTCATTCGTTCTCCGGATGCTTCCATAAACGGCACTATATCCTGAATAGAACGGACTCCCGCTGGAACATGCGCAGTACGAGCAGCAATCCCAGCGCGGCGAGGATAATGTTGACACCCATTGTCACCGCAAGCGACCCGGCATCAACCGAACCGAGAAGGGCGTCCTTCATCATCATTGAGACATTGAGAACCGGTACGAACGCCAGTTCCTTGCTGAGCTCCGTATCGGGGATCAGCGAAGCCATTGCGGGTATGATTACGATTATCATCAACGGCGAAATGTAACTCTGAGCCTCGCGGTAGCTCTTGGCGAAGAGTGATAAAGTCATCAGCAGTGAGGCGAACAGCGCCCCGAGGGGTATCATCGCCATGACCATCAGTATCACGCTGACCGGTTCGATGCTGAAATTCAGCTCTGAGCTTATCTCCGGTGTCAACCCCAGGAGACCAATACCTGTTACGGTCATGCTGCCGATGGCAAGCGAGGCGGTTATTATGGAGGCGGTGAAGACGGTCAAGAACTTGCCGAGAACAATGTCCAGACGGGAAACACCGGATACGAGGAGCGTTTCCAGCGTTCCGCGTTCCTTTTCGCCGGCGGTGAGATCGATGGCTGGATACATGGCTCCGGTCAACGCCATCAGTATGACTATATAAGGCAGAAAACTGCCGGCGATGTAACGCCCCATCTGCTTCGGGGAGGCGATGTTCTTTCTCACGAGGTCGAACGGTTTCATCAACTCCGGCGGCAATCCCCGTGTTGTCAGGCTGTTGGTGACAAGATCGGTTCTGTATTGCTTTATCACATCTGAAATCCGGCGTGCAGCGAATTGACTCTTCTCGCGCGTATCGTCCGAATACAGGGCTATATTTCGGGGCGGGTCATGGCTTTGACCGGACAGGAACAGATCCAGCGACTGAAAAAATCCGGCGGGAACAATCACAACCGCATCGATGCTCTTGTCCAGGAGTAGTTCAACCGCCGCAGCCGAATCCGACAACTCGGTCATGATGTCCATTCCCTCAAGCGAGCTCAGCCGGTACTGCAGATCATCGGATTCTCCAGTGGAAAGCCAGGCGACAATCGACCGCTCCTCATGAATCTTGGCCATCCTGCTGACCATGAACTTGGCCATACCTATCGACATGACCGGCATCAGGACGATGGGAAACAGAAGCATTGACAGGAGTGTCCGTCGGTCGCGCAGGATATCCTTCAGTTCTTTAAGATAAATCAACAGTGTGCTGTGGAGGTTCAATTAAAATCCCGATTAGGCGTTACAGAATTGATTAGGGATAAATTATAAACATACCGGCGGGGTTTTGTCAACGAAGGTATGAAGTATATGGATTGTCAAGCAAAAATGTAAGGTGTGTTTTTATGTTTTGTCATGCTTAACGCAGTGAAACATCTCAATGAAAACAGCCAGGGTATCGGGTTATCGCGACAGCGCCTCGTCCAATGCTTTGATCACCAGCTCGACCGAATGCTGTTTTTTCTCGGGAATGCCGCCGAGGTAATCGGCGATGTCGGCTGGTGTAAGGTCTCGAGCATCGTTGATATCCATGCCTCTGATTTTTTCGACAAGCGCCGAACAGGCGGCAATGGTGCCGGAACAGGCTCGGGCGCGGAACATGGCTTCGGATATCCTGCCGGATCTGAGTTTCAGGGTCAGTTTGACGGTATCGAAACAACCTCCGCCCTCATGCTGAACCTCGGAGAACGCGTCCGGGTTGTCTATTTCACCGACAGAGCGGGGGTTGGAGAAATGATCGATGTATTTGGCTGAATAACTCAATATGTTTCCTCGATGAAGCCCGGCGGGAACAACCGGGTGACTGACCGGGCGGCCTGGACAGCCTTGTCCTCGCGAAGGCGGGGATTGCCGGACAGGTTTATCATGTATGAGAATGAAAAATCGAGAGCGTTAACCAAGTAGTGATTATGGT
>JALGVR010000017.1 GCA_025774605.1 bacterium
ATTCCCGCGAAGGCGGGAATCCAGATAAGCATTTGATATTACGTAAGTTGCCTGGATTCCCGCCTTCGCGGGAATGACAGCATCTTTCATACGCTTTTTTACTCAAGTAGGTACGAGTTCACATTTTCACCCTTCGGTCAGGATGAGATCAGTTCATATTTATAACAATGCCTGTGATCCGATTTGCCCTCAAACCGGGTTTAAAATACGTTACTAAAACCTGTAATTCAAACCGACCGAAATCCCACCATCCTGGTGCGATTCCAACGTAACCTTCCCGGAATTGCTGTTCGATTTCCCTGAAGCGTCCACCGCTGAAAACAGATGATTCAGAATCAACGCGCCGACTACAATAAGCGACTTCTGACCGGCGCGGTCGGCGTCGATACGCACCGACTTGAAGTGAAGCCGGTTTTCATCGGAATCCCAACACCAGCTGTCTGAAAAATCGGTGTAGAGTTGATCGAACTGGCGGTTGCGCAGACGCTGCTGGTTAAAATCATCATTGTTCAGCCAGTTGCCGATGTCGACGTAGTACTGGTGGTCCTTATCGCCGCTTATACCGGCATGTTGACGCGCGAAGGCGCGGTAGTCATCCTCGAGCCAGCCCTTGTATATCTGGAAGGCAGTCAGTGAAGTGATAAGGGTCGCTTCGACGGCAAAGAACGCGTATGCCTTGAAGCGATTGCCTTCACTGAGCTGTCCCCAGCCCGGCAGCAGCAGCGACTTGAAGAACGGCTGCTTCCGTTGGGGGGTCGACTTTCGTTCAACAGCGCTGCCCGCATCGCTTGCGGTACGCGCGTGTTCCCAATTTAACCGCGATCGAACGCTGGGATACGGGAGTCGATTTGCAGAAACCTTCCGGTTTATCTCTCCCCCCGTTTCCGGGGAGTGAAAACCATACCCTGTCTCCCCCCCGGTTTCCGGGGGGGTAGAGGAGGGGGGGGTACTGTTCGGTTGAGCTTGTATCCCGGCAGCGGTCAACGTCAGAACCGCCGTAACTGCAGCTACCAGTCTGCGAGCTACCAAGTAAAGGTCAATCCTGCAGCTTTGGCCAATTCACCGTCGTACGGCACCTGGCGGAAGCTGAGCTGTGCCTTGGCTTTGCGTTTGGCGAATCGCACGGTGAAGCTGGCGTCAAGCGCTGATGCGACGTGGTTAAGCAGTGCGATGTTGTAACCCCAGGCTGAATACTCCAGCATTCTGTTTGAATCGTCGCGCATATCCATGTATTTCAGCGAGAAAGGCGATGAACCATTGAAATACGGAACCTCGTTGGTGTTGCCGTCTGCGTCCTTCCAGCCGAAGCCGAACTGGTGGATATACTTGCCGATCATCTCGTAATACTGTTGCTTCATGCTCCAGTTGGATTCCCGCTGATCCGGTGTGGGGAGCTCATGGGTGAAGCCTTCGCGGGGCAGGTAGTGGATTTTTTGCTCCCACTGCTCAGCAGTCCAGTCATCAAACCCACCACTATAGGCTCCGGAATCACCGTGAGTCGGGTCCTGGGCGAGACGGAATTCCTCTTGACGATAAGCGTTCTCATCGAAATTCGCGTCGGCGAAATCCATGAATTCGTCCTCTTTATCCTTGCCCTTTGTTGTAGAACAGGATTACGCCGGTCCACGCAGCGACCTCGACAGTGAAGAATACCGCCGCCTTGATCTTGCTGCCGGCGTATAATTCTCCAGCGCCGGGGACAATTGCCGAGAGAAGCAATGCCTTGCCGGGGTTGAGATCTCCCGCTGTCGCGGAAGGGTTGTTGTTGGCTTGGAAGCTGGGTTTGCCGGTTTTGGTCAAGCCAAAATCGGTCAGCTTGAGAGGTACGATTTCCGGCGCAAACAGCTTGTCGGCTAAGCCATCCAGGTCAGCAGCGTATACATTGCCGAAAGCAAAGACAAGCGCCAGTACGAAGAGCAGCCGTTTCATTAATCCTCCGGATTTGAAATGTTGTATGTATGTTGTGAATTTTCAACTATATTATTAATAAACAGTGCCCGATGCAAAGGTCTTCCGGGTGTCATACCTGCGGAAGCAGGTATCCAGAAAAATTCATGCTTGTAAACAGTGGATTCCTGCCTTCGCGGGAATGACAATGTGAGTAATAACCTTTGAAACCTGACGATAACGCAACAATCCTTGAAATCGAGTCCTTAATCTGTTGTGAATTTACAGAAAACTGAACAGCAGCGTCAGATACCAGCGCCATTCCCTCCCGTATTCGGTTCGATTGCCGTTTTCAGTTACATCGAAGCGGTCGAGCCCGTGTGCCGCGGCGATCTGCAGATCGGTCGGGAAGACGTACCAGCTGAACAGGCTGAACCTGAGCTCGGCGCCGATGTCCTTTTTCAGCCTGGCGGGATCAAGCCTGCCGGTCCAGGCGTCGCCCGTTTCGGCGAACAATGCCCCGTTGATCCGGTCGAGGTAGAAGGGCCCCCAGCGGGCGTCGATGTTTGAAAGCACCGGGAAGCGCAGCGAAGTCCTGAGAACAGCTTTGCGCGTGCCGCCCAGGCTGTAAAAGCTGTAACCGCGCATACCGATCATCCCGCCGGCGTACAGGTGATAAAAGGAATCGACGCTGTCCGAAATCGCGCCCGCCATCAGCCGCGGATTGAACACCAGCCCGCCCCATATCTTCTGATAAAAGTTAAAATCACCTTCAACACGATGGTAGTTATATGATTTATAAACCTCGCCGATGGTTCCCTTTTCGGCATCGACCTTGAAACCCTCGATGAAGCGGTTGTTCTCACGGGCGTATTCGAGCCAGCCGCGCCAGCCGCCGACCGGATGGATGTCCATGGCAGCCGATATCCCGAGCTTGTCAAAGTCCAGGTGCAGGATCAGCGCCCGCCCGCGGTGATACGTGTAGTCAAAAGAGCTGCCGTCATCGAAGTCGATGGCGGATTTATACTCCGATATTCTACCAAAAGCGGACAGCGTCAAGTCATTTCCGATCGGGACTTTGCCGCCCAGGTCGACCTCGGTCAGGTTGAATTTATAATCGACCGAATATTTACCGAACACCGGCACAACGTCGCCCCCGACGCTGTCCTCACCGACGATTACAAACGGATCGTCAAACGTCTGGCTCTGTTTCCTGATGATCCGGAAAGCCTGTACAAAGAGCGTCGGGTACAGGACACGGTATTGCAGATCGAGGTAAAGGTCAGCCTCGCCCCGCGGCGTGGCGGCGATACTGCCGAACAGGCTGATCTTCTCCAGCATGTCGCTGGTCATGGCGTAGATACCCGGTTTGAAACTGCCATGATCCCAGAACAGACGCGGGATGAGAAACAGGGAGCCGAAGGGATTGGAATAGGGCTTTGCCGCCGCGTCGATCCGGGGCGGTGATTCAAGATCACGAGGGAGCCCGCCTCCATCGGCCAGGTATCTCATCAGAACAGGATCTACTTCAGCGGCTTCCTCCAGTAACCGCAGACCGTATCCCTTCACTGTAAATTCAGCGTAAGCTATTGTACCGTCATCGCTTACAACCGGCATAAACGCACCGCCGATCACGTTTGTAAGCGGTTTCGTCGAGCCTGTCTCGAGGTCGGTCCTGTACAAATTGGAGATGCCGGTGCTGTCGCACGACCAATATATTGTCCTGCCATCTTCTGCAAAGAACGGATCGCGGTCATCGGCACGGGTCTTCAACAGCGGCTTCCAGACATCGGTTTCGAGATCATATATGTAGATATCCCGTGCTGCAAGGTTTGCCGTGGAGCAGACGATCTGTCCGCCGTCCGGTGAAAACCTCGGCTGGAATATCTGCGTGCCGTCGTTGAACTCAGTCAACCGCTTCAGAAGGACCTCCGAGCTGATGTCCCTGCCTTCTATCGTTTCAGGCAGATCCAGCAGAACAAGGTTTTGCGAACCACCCCCGTTATGCACGGCAACGATATGTCTTCCATCCGCCGAGAAGGATGGATGGATCAGGCGCGCATGCTTACTGATCCGGATCGGCTTGTCGGTCTGCAGGTCCCAGAAATAGATGTCGTTGAAGTGCGAACCGTGTTTGTCCGGGTTGCCCTTTGCCGAATAGGCTATGTACCTGCCGTCCGGCGACCAGTCGATCGGGCCGTTTGCCGGGCATTTGGTCGCATAGACGCTGTCCTTCTCGATGTCGTACATGTACAGGCTGCCCAGCGACAGGTAATCCTTGTCCTTGTTGGATATGAAGGCGATCCTTTTACCGTCCGGTGAGAACGCCGGATAGAAGTTGCCGAAGCCCTCGTCGCTGATGACCCTGCCGCTGACGATGTTGTCGCTGATGATGGCGGTTCTGTCTCTATATTTCTTGTACAGATCGTCCCGCCAGATTCTATGGAGTTCCTGTTCTGAAAGACCCAGCACCTGCCGGCAGGATCGGTCGAACGACCAGTTGAACGGGCTGTGCATCGATTTGGTCAGCTCCTTCAACGCGTCGACTCCCCAGGTGTCGGCGATGTACCTGACCAGTGCAAAACCGTGATTATAGACCGATTCGTTTCCGTATGAAGTCTTGCTGGCGAACACCCCCATCTCGTTCATGGTCAGCATCCTGCCGTCGAGCACGCGGGTGCGCATTATCATATCGCGGTGGCTGTCCCAGTATTCGAAGCCGAGTCCCGGCGCCTGAAACTGAGCCGTGCCCTCGGCGAACCACATCGGCACCACCGTTCCGATCACGGGCCAGGAGACAATGGCGTTGGGATAGCCGTAAAGCACGTCCGGGCGTTTTTCCGTTTCATAGCCGAAGCCCTGGAAGTAGACCTGCGGCAGCCAGCGTGGAGCCTTGCGAGCCTTGCCCAATTGGATCATGTGCGTGAATTCGTGCGTGACGACGTTATACAGCCAGTTGTGCTGTCCGCGCAGCTCGAAATCGAGCGGGGAAGCCCAGATTTCGATCTTCTGGTCGTAATAATAGGACGCGCCGTTCGAGTAGTCGTCGTGATCGCGGACGATCCAGTTGATCTTGCCGTCCGGTTCGTAGCCGTAGAGTCCAGTGATCGGTGCATAGACCAGGTCGGCGATAGCTGCGATCTCGCGAGCCGTACGTTCCGCACCCTCGTGAAAGTGCACGACCGCGTGTTTCGACTCTATGGTCATCCACTTCAGTTCGGGATGGTTGTATGACGTCTGCTGAGCCAGTCCGCTGGTGGTAAAAGCAAAGAGCAATGCAATTATGATCAACCATGTTTTCGTTATTCCCGCCAGCTCATTGCGTGTCATTCCCGATAGCATATTACTTTTCATTTCCGATGGCATATTATTTGTCATTCCCGATGATATATTACTTGTCATTCCCGATGATATATTACTTGTCATTCCCGCGCACGCGGGAATCCAGTTCATATTAAACGTTATTCTGGACTCCAGCTTACGCTGGAGAGATAAAACACTATTCATCAACTCGTATATCAAACTATTGAGCATTGCCCTGTGATGACGCGCCAAAAACATGAAGTCTATTTCACCACCGCAATCTTAATCAGTTTCGTCTCGCTTTTCCCCGCGCCTTCCGCCTTGACCAGTGCAAAATAGGCGCCGCGTGCGATGTTCGACAACGGCCAGGTGATCTCGTGCGGGAGACCGGCTGACTGGTCCGGCCGGTGAAAACTTGTAACCTTCTCACCCATGATATCGAATATGTCAACATCCACAACCGCATCGAAGTTGAGGAAATAGCGGATATAGGTTTCATCCCTTGCCGGATTGGGCCAATTGTAGCACAGGTCATCCGGCAGCAGTATCGACGCGTTTGACGGCGAGAACGGCGTCGCCGGTTCCCAGACGGCGTTGGAATGGTCGTCGTCGCGATACTGCTGACCCCACCAGATTGACGGTGTACCGTTACCGGCAAATTCAAAATCATAGACGTCGAATTCTTCACTCGTTACCATCAACAATTCAAACCACGGGTCATCATCCAACTGGCACAGACGGCACGAGGGATTATAGAGGCGTGAAGCGACCGGGAATCCCGCCAGATTCCCACCCCAGTAATCCTTAATCTCAATGTCGCTGTTATACGTAGGCAGCGGATGATCGAAGTACCCACCATCGTTGATTGATATGCTTTTAGGGTTGGACAGGTACTGGTACTCGAACCTTCCATCGCCGTTCAGATCAGGTATCATAAAACTGGAGATCGATCCAGGCCCGGTCTCCCGGTCTATCTGCCGGGGGAATCCATCGACTATTTCAGCGTTGCTTTCCAGGGCGAGCATGATCGAATAATCCCCGGAAAAGCCCCTGCCTGAGAAGCCCAAAAGTTCGTATCCTCCATCCTGATCAACATCCACCGGCAGCATCCCGCCGGTGCTCAGGGAGCGACTGTCCATCGGGTATTCTTGAATATCAATTTCATTACTGTAACCGATATCCTTAACCGTCAGCAGCGCACGTTTCTCCAAAGCCATTCCGCCCTCGGGACCACCTGCAAAACCCCATTTCTCGTAGATAAAAACCACATCCTGCCGACCGTTACGGTCGAAATCGACCAGGAAAGGACCGTCGGTTATGGATCGAAGACCGCGGTTCGGGAATATCAGCCCCAGGGAGTCAACTCCGCGTTGATCCCAGAGAAAGATTTCATAATCATCGTCAATAATCAGAAAGGTATCGGATTGCGCCGTACCAAATCTATACAATGACAGATGTTTGCCTGTAATAGTATCTTCAGCAGCGAGATCAAAGGAGGAATCGTACGATTTTATCAGCGATATGGTCTCACTATCCATCATGCCGACTGGTTGAGCCACCAATAGCATCGTCTGATCCTCGGGTCCGCCGAAAGCAATCTCGGTATTAGACTTCATCCAGGGAAAAGACGGAATGAAACTGTCAATCAACTGAAGTAGAAACTCTCCCGTCGGAGCGGGATTTAACAGGAATAAACGGACTTCGTCACCGCTCCTGCATGCCCAGACAACTTCATCATAACCGTCATTATCCAGATCTCGGACGAGGGGATCAATCGTATTGTAGCCATATTCATCGTTGAATAATACACTGTCAATAATTTCTCCGTTCCCGTCGAAGATCTTTAACCGGTCGCTGCCGAACAGGATTATCTCCTTATCTTCCGTTACGTCGTCGAAGTTCCCCACCGCGAGCATTCTGTTTTCCAATCCATGCCGAAGCGGTGAATCATACTTCCAGCCGCTTCGTGAGAGCTTGAATGACATCACGGTGTCTATGGTTGAGAAGTTGCTGATGGCGATATTCGTGTAAGCCCCGGAATTAGACCGGCTGTCGGGATAAGTACGGTCGCTGAAACGGACGGCCTGTCCGCCGTTCGCGTCCTGGTGGGCGTGGTTGTCAGCGTACCAGGCGTCCTCGAAGATGCCGTAGTCGGTGCCGTAACCCGGCGTCAGGAAAGGATAGTTCTGTCCGATGTCCTGTGCGCCGTCGGCTTCTTCGAGGTCGAGACCGCGCCTGTTATCAATGCTGTTGAAACGACCCTCATCGATCATCGCTTCAAGCGCTTCATCCACATGCCAGATCAGGATTCCCGAGCCGGGCGTGTCGAAATCCAGGTCGTCGATCCGTACCGGCACGCGAAAGCCCGGATCAGCGTCCACGCTGTAATCATCGTTGAAGATCATCCGGCGTCCGTCGCGGTCATAGGCGACCGCGACGGAATCGTCGTTCGGATCTCTGAACCTGCATTCGAGGAGAAAGTACTCCTGATCGGTTATCCTGATTCTACCGGCGTCGATTGCACCGGGAGTCTGGAATCCCGAGGCATTTATAAGACAGGAGGAGTCGCCCGGTGTCAATTCAGCGGGATCCAGCCAGCCCATGTAGTGCCTCGACCAGGCGTCCATAGGTCCGGGGATCGCGCCGTAGAAGTTGCCGAAGCCGCGGTCGAGCAGGCTCCACTTGCCGACCACCGCCCTGCCGTCGTCCTTGTCATACAGCGCCGGCAGACCAAGCCAGTGCCCGAACAGGAACACAACCACGCCGTTCATGGCAATCTGCACGTCGTCGTGCGATTCGGTCTCCGGCAGGATCAAACCCTGTGTAACGTAATGCTGCACGCCATGATCATCCACCGGAATCCCATTTTCCAGTCCGAGATGAATCCTAAAGTCCTCCTGAACCATCCATGCTGACGGTATGTCGTGCGGCGTTTCCGTGAAGCCGAGGTCGAACTCCGTACCGGCTCCGGCGTGAAACACAATCACCAGGTCGTAACTCCGCCAATGGATGGCTGTGTCAGGTTCCGCAGCTTTGATCGCGTCGTTAAACAGGTTCGCCAGCCCGCGGTCGAGATGATCCGGATCATCCTCCTCGGGGTAGTTGTAGTTGTACTGCCACATCTTCTTTGGCAACCGGTAAGCTGCTCGAGCCCCGGCCGGATAAATATCCCAATTGACGTCGACGGCTCCGTTCGACATCCTGTCCCAGTAGAACCGATTAAACTCCAACTGATCCGCAAAGTAGAGAGAGTCATGGGGTGGAGGATCGAAATAGATCGAATCGTCGCCGATATAGTCGAATTTCCCGTTGCCGCTTGTTGTGCTAAGCGTGTCCTGAACGAACTCCACCCTCAGCGCCAGAATTTTACAAAGCCTGTCCCGGTGAGGCGAAGATCGATCCATAACCGCCGTTGGCAGACGTGGTTGCACGATCCGTTCAACGGACGGCTGCGCCCGCGCCGATAGCGCCCGGGCGGACCCTGCCGGCGATAGCAGATACGTGATGCCGCACAACAGGATCAGGGAAGCCGGGCGATGTAGCGAAAACCTCGTTATGATGCGATCCCTACAGCGTGATGTTCAGCGACAGCCGCATCGTGTTCTTCTGGGTCTCGGAGCCCTCACCGAAGATATAGCTGAAGTCGAAACGGTAGGCGGAGATCTTGAAGGAAGCGCCGTATGTCATCGGCTTGAGGTGACCAAGCTGGTCGTTCCAGTAACCGAAGCGCAGCGCGACCATGTCCGAATACCAGTATTCGATGCCCATGTTGTATATCATGTCGATGAAGACAGGCTCATCCGTCCAGGCGGTGGCGAGGGCGATGAAAAACGGATCGGTCTTGCCGTCGGAATGCTTGCGCACCAACAGCTTGTTCATGTCATAAGCCAGGGTGACCTTGTTGTATCCGTCGTCGACCGGGACCCACGCCATCCCGAACTTCAGGTTGGTCGGAATCGGATCAGCCTGCGCCCGGTCGATGTAGGACATCTTGGGACCCATGTTTGCCAGGTTGACGCCGAAATTAAGCGACTTGTGCAGCAATGGATCATGCCACTTGTAGAGAACACCCAGATCGACCGCGAAATCAGTCGCAATGCCGCTGCCCTTCTCCTGCCCCGCGCCGACGTCGGAAAGATGGCTGTAGATGAACTTGATATTCAGACCGAGACCGAAGTTCTCCGTGACAGTCGCCCCGTAAGAGGCGCTTGCCGCCGTCTCAAACGTCCTGAAATAGCCCAGAACCTGTCCGGTGTCGTCGGTGTGCGGGCTTTCTCCAAGGTTGATGAAAACAACGTTGAAGCCGAACGTTCCCCAATCATCGATGAAGTTGGTGAAGGAGATGTAATCGTAATACAGATCGGGCAGATGGAACTCCGGCAGCCAGTTGGTGTGCATCAAGGTCAGCTCGCGTCGTTCGAGGAATGCCAATCCGGCTGGATTCCACCAGGTTGTTGTAGCATCGTCGGCAACGGCGACGAACGCTTCACCCATGCCGCCCGGGCGCGCCCCGGGGGCGATCAGCAGGAAGATCCCAGTCGCTTCCGCGACACCTGCTTCGACGCTGCTGAACGTGCCTGCAAGCAGCAGCAGCGCGATGAGAATGATTAAGTTTTTGCGAAGCATAACCCTCTCGTTCTTTGATTGATATGTGTTTTTATTATTCTCAAACTTGAATTAGCGGATTACGGCAATGCGTCCAAGCCCCTCCGCGCGGTTGCCGTCGTCGTCCCAGGCTGATACCTGGTACAGATAAACCCCGTTTCCAACCGTTCGTCCGGCTCGATCGCGTCCGTTCCAGGTGACGTCGCTGACGTAGTTGACCGTCGAGCTGCCGCGATAATCCCAGATCTGTCTGCCGCCCACGGTAAAAATCTTGATCTCGTAATCCACCGGTGTTTTGGTGACCATGAACGTGAGCATGGTCTCGTTCTCGTTGCGGAGCGGATTGGGCCAATTGAAGATCCGCTCGACCTTCAAACCTCCGGACTCAGCGGTTACATTAACGTCGAGCTCGACCGAGGCGATGTTGTTGAAACTGTCCCAGGCTTGAATTTCAATGTTGTGAATTCCGGGCTCCAACGGACCGATTCCCTTTTCCAGACTGCCGGACTGGTGGCTGTCCAGGTCGTAACGGAAAAAAGGCGTCAGGTCGATGGCATCCAAGCCGTCAATGGAGGCGGTTATTCCGTGTCCCATCGCTCCGGTCAGGTTCAGTCCGGACGAATCCTCAAGGTCAACGATCAGGATCGGTTCCGGTCCGATTGTATCACCGGCGCGGAACGCCCGGTTGCCCAGGAATATCTCTATCTTCGGCGGTTGATCATCCACTGCATCGGCAATCTGGTCTGAATATGCCACCGAATCCATAACTATTACACCGTCCGTCGATTCATCGTGAAAGTATGCGGCGATCCTCCCCAGCCTGCCGCCCAGCGTGACGTCGCGCGGAACCACAAATCTGCCCTCGAAACTGCCCCCGGTCAAGCTGAAAAGTCCTCTGTACACCGTCGGACCGCTGAGATTGTAGTAGAGGTGAATATAATAAGGATTATCCGAATTTACAAAGATGGCATGGTGGTGGAGCACCTCCGTGTCTCTTACGATGAACTCGACTTCACCGGCAAAGTCGCCGTCTACCTGTCCGTCGGGATTGAATACTTCACCGCTTACCGATGACAACGCCAACGGTTGCAGTATCGAGTCTGATACGGCGGTGAACCTGCCGCTCAACCTGGGTGCGCCGATATACATCGCCGGATCACCCAGCAGATGATAATACGCGCTGTTTGGTGAGCTGTACTGGTGTTTGGCGACCATCAGGGCCTCGCCGAGGGTCATCATGTCCGGTTCGTTGAACATGTTGCAAAAAAAGTTGCTGGCAAGGTTGCGGTTGGCTCCCCCGCCGGTCAACCTGGTTGAAGCAACGATGCCGATCGCCCCGCGCCCCGAGAGCGCCAGGAGTTGTTCGGGAAAACTCTGTGATGAAGGATCATCCCAGAAAGACCAGTCGCAGGTGAAGGCAAGAAACAACGCCAGTCTTGACGACGGGGCGATGCGCGGCAGATCGCGCGAAAGAACGAAGACATGTTCGTGCGCCCAGAGCGTTGGATTGCCGTGCCCCATGTAGTTGACCAGCAGTGTACCGCGGTTTATGCTTTCCAGCAGGTCCTCGCCGGCCTGTGGCTTCTCGCGCCCCCACTGCCGTTCGTATTCGGTCAGGTAGATCTTATCGCGGTCGAAGGATGACGGGATACAATCCGAACTGAGGAACTCGGTGCTGACGACGTGCTCGTCCTCCCGGTCCCACTGATCGCCGAATTCATCGTCAGCCACGAGTGTGATCCGGTTGCGCCACGGTCCGAATTCCGGATCTTCAGAGTAATTGACGATCTTTTCCACCGTTGCGCTCATCTCCATCGAATTCCGGGCTGTTAATCGACCGTGGCTGAGTTCCGGCAGAGGATAACGGCGTACATTATCCTCTGATGCGGGTGTAAAGTCAACGAACCAGTCGTCTGAACAGGTTCCCTCGTACTCGTACGGCGGGAGGAAGTTCTCAGTGAACGACCGGTCGATATCGCGGTAGTTGTAATCACCGTCGCCGCAGAGAAGAACATGATCAGGCGGGTCCGCCCAATAGTCGTTTGCATACATCAGGAAGTTACGGATGGCGGCGGGATCACGCAATCCGCCGGAGAAATGATTGTAGATCTCGGACAGACGAATCCGCTTCGCGGCGTTCGGCGCGTTAAACCTTGATGAATAATGGTCAAGCAACGGTTCAACCTCATCCCAGTAGCCATCCGGTGTAATCAACAACACCATTGCCCGGTTGGTGCTGTCGACAAGGTCGTCAATATCGTTTTCAGGTGGAAGATACTCCTCAAAGGGCGAGTTCACAATCGAGAAGTCCCCTGTTGAAGCGAGTATGTACCGGCGGGGCTCCGCAGCATCCTGCCGGGCGACAAAACCGGCGCCGCGCGCGAAAGCCGCGTGGTTGTGATCGGTGATGTCGAAAACCCAGGGATCGCCCATGCCGGTGATCCTGTACTCGACGGCTCCGGTGAAGTCCACCGCCTCGAATATCCGGGAGTGGTCGAGAATACCGTGGTATGAGACCTCGAACCAGTCGAACAGAGCTTCGGCATTGTCGGTGGTCTGTTCCATGGTCAGGCTGTTGACGTTTCGGTTCAACAGCGATTGAATATTCGTAATGAGGTTTCCGCTGGGATAACCCGCACTGCCGGGGAGGAAACCGTCTATTAATTCGCCGTTTAATCGAACTTCGATATATGGATTATGCAATGATTTAACGATTCTCAGCCTGATATTCGCCGGTAGAGTCGTGTCCGGTGAACTGAGATTGAAGGGATATGACAGCCTTGATATTCCGTCGAATGTGTATCCGTACCATTCCAGGCCGGAGGCGCTGAAACTGCCATAGTTGTAAATGAATCGTTCCGGTTCAACATAGTATCGGGATATCCCGTTGTTTACAACTGTGTCGGGCTGAACGTCCTCACCTAACCGCTCCATCCGAAGGGCTGAGTGTGCCGGAGTTGAACGGAAGATATTAAGCCAGTAATAGTTCTTTGTGGAGTAGTGATTCATCGAGTAACGCCAGTCCTGCAGGGGATCCTGAACGTAACCGCCGGGACCTCTCCCGTAAAAGAGCAGCCAGTCACCGGGTCCAAAGAGATCGTCACCGCCGTCTTCGATATGGATGGCGCATTCCTTCAATCCGATGGGTGCCGCTTCACCCGGGTCGAGAGGTAGATCCCCGCCTCCGTTGCCGAACAACTTGATGTGCGAGGAAGGCAGACCATCATCAGGAATTTCAACGCCCTTCTCGCGCAACTGCTCGAACGTCAGGCGGTAAACAGCCTCCTTTCCGATCTCGAACCGGTAGAGATATTCGCCTTCAGGCCAATGATTATCGATAAAGCTGGATGTCCGCTGACGCCCCCATAACCGAGCCTGTTTGTGGTTGATTACGATCCTCTTCTGAATCCTGTTCAGCTTGACCGGCAGTCGGCGGCCGGCGGTCGGCGGCAGGTAGTCGCCGAAGTCCACGCGTATGGTTATTCTGTCAGCCAACTCAATCGATGCGGGGTTGTTCAATATCATCGCCGGATATATCGGTATACGTGCGACGCGCAATCCGGCAAGTGAGCGGATCTGGAGAGGTCCGACTGTTTCTTCCTGAGCGCGCTGGAAGTATTCCGCCCGATGGAACAGTCCGGGATTTTCCGCCTTAAAGAGGGGGAGTGAGCCCTGGATGATTTTACCGGCGACCCGCTCCTGCACGGTAACACGCGGATTCGATCCCGGAGGAATGGCGACAGTAGCCATATAACTCGGCAGTTCGGGCATGTCCGGTACGCGCAGGATATCGCCGTCTCTGATCTGGAGACGGATCGGTCCGTCACTCGAAGCGTCGAGGCTTAGGATCTCCGGATGATACTCCACGGTCACACCACTCTCATCGGCGGAGGTGACCTTCACTCCACTGATGACGGGTGGCGCGGGATACAACAACATTCCCACAACTGCAACCGGGATAATTGTCTTTAAATTTAAATACTCACTGATCATGGATGGTCAATATAATAAAAAATCCGGACAGATGCCCGGATCAAGCAGAGTGATGGGTCATCTGGCCAACCAAATTTAAAGCATTTGTCCAGAAAACCCTAACAAGTTGTGTAGTTATTATCCTCCTGCAGGATGATTGGATGTGAAGAATCGGCTGCTGTATCCTCAAAAGCTGAATTTACAACCGATTTTCCCGTTTGTCAAGTGTTAAAAGGCTTCCGCCTCATCGATCAGCATATTTGGTATGCCATCTTCAACTCTATACTTCAAACGGCATTCTTGACACGTAAGAGTTTCATTATCCACATTGTACTCTAATTCGCCCTTGCACTTGGGGCAAGCCAGTATATCCAACAGTTCCTTATCGAGCATTTGTTAAACCTCTCTTAATAGATTAATGACTGTATATTGTTAAAGGATGAGAATAATAATTGGACTGCGGCTTGGAGGCTTGACGTTCCTGTCCGCCCAAAACCGCCGACAACACAACCTGTTCGGTCGGACAGGAATGTCCGACCTCCAAGGCAAAGAAAAAGTATCCCTCTAAATAACTACGTTGTTCAGGGGTGACTGTTTGATTTAAAGTCATTCTCCGGTCACGACACCACCACGATTCCTTAGCTGTCTTCGGCTCATTAACAGGGGGAGAGCGGATGGCGGTCAGATCCTGTCGGCTGATTCGATTCCATCCAGTTTTTCTTTGAGTCCGTCAGGCATGCGGATAACTCTACCGGTCTTGGAGTTGATGAAGCAATGCGACGTGCTGCCGGTGCATATCAGCTCCCCCTCTCCCGCGCGATGGATGTTGTAGTTGAACTTGATCCGACTGCGACCCCAGTCCGAAATAGTGGCTGTTACGGTTAGACCGTCATCGTAGTACGCCGGTCGGATGAACCTGATGTGGGCTTCAAGAACGACCAGGGCGTATCCCCTGTCTTCGATCTCCTTGTAGGGCAGCCAGAATCTGCGCACCCATTCCGAACGTGCGAGCTCGAAATACTCGAGGTAATTCACATGATACAGCAGACCCATTCGATCGACCTCGCTGTATCTGACCCTGAGTGAAACCGAGGTGCTCAGTTCTATTTCTCGATCCATTTTCCCAATCTCAGATATTTCTCAATGCGCTTCTCAATCCTGTCCTCCGGCGACATTTTGGACAGTTCGTTAATGGCTTCGGTGACCGTTTCGGAAATTGCGCGGGCTGCCGCCCCCGGATCGTGGTGAGCGCCGCCGAGCGGCTCTTCGATGAGCCCGTCCACGATTCCCAGGTCGATCAGGTCCGGCGCCGTGATCTTCATCGCTTCCGCGGCGTGGGAGGCTTGTGAAGCGTCGCGGTACAGTATCGAGGCGCATCCTTCCGGGCTGATGACCGAATAGACCGCATATTGAAGCATATAGACCCGATCTGCGACGCCCAGGGCAAGCGCCCCCCCGGAACCTCCCTCACCGATGATCACCGAGACTATCGGTACCTTAAGCTTTGCCATTGCTGAGAGGTTATCCGCGATTGCCGAGGCTTGCCCCCTCTCTTCGGCGCCGATCCCGGGATAGGCGCCCGGTGTATCGATGAGCGTTATTACCGGTAACCCGAACTTCTCAGCCAGCCGCATAATACGTAGCGCCTTGCGGTATCCCTCCGGGTGTGGCATCCCGAAGTTCCGCTTCAGGTTTTCCTTTGTTCCGCGACCCTTCTGATGACCGATTACCGCCGCCGCCTGGCCGTTCCAGCGAGCCAGACCGCACACGATCGCCTTGTCATCACGGAAGTTGCGATCCCCTTTCAGCTCAACGAATTCCTCTGTGATGAGGTCGATATAGTCCAGGGTGTAGGGGCGATTGGGATGTCTGGCGAGTTGGACGCACTGCCACCGGGTGAGATCGGTATAGGTCTCGAGCTTCAGCTTGTCAGCCTTCCGCCTGAGCTTGACTATCTCCTTTTCCAACCCGATCTTTCCCTTGCGTGACAGCTCCTCGAGATCGTCGATTCGGGCTTGAAGTTCGCGAAGCGGTCGCTCGAATTCGAGTGTAAAATCCTTCATCTACCTCTTTATCATTAGTGTGGTTATTTTCCGCAGTGACTTTCCGAAACCGCGCGGCGACAGGTAATCCACCGACAAGAGGGGGATATGACCGTCCGGTTGAATTGTGCTTTCCGGAGCGATTATCTTGAAGTTGACACCGCGTTTTTTACCGATGAGACCGACTGTCTTTAAGACCCGGACATGATCGACCTTCTCATACGCGAACAGAACCTCCTCGATTTCCTCCTGTTGGACAAGACGGGATATATCATGTTCACATCCGAGCACGGGGAGGTCATCGATCAAGCTTCCGACACTGCTTTCGTCGGGATCGATAAAGCCGACTGCGAGGTAGGGCAGATCCCGGTCGGATCGAATGCGTTGGATTGTTTTCCGACCGTTTTCGCCCACGCCGACAACCAGTGTCCGCCGCTGGTAGAAACGCCGCCAGCCGCTGGTTCTCCGCAGTTTCTTCAGCGCGATTCGCCAACCCAGGATCAACAACCCCCCGACAACAAGACCGAACAAGTTCAGGAATCTCGAAAAGGCGAACTGCTTGAAGAAGTAAGTGAAACTGCTGTTGACCAGGAATCCGAGCAGCATTCCCCAGATTAACGGAGCCGTCAGACCGCGCCTGGCTTTGTAGGCGCCGAATCCCGCCAGTGAAGCCGTCCAGACCGAAGACTGAATCACCATGGCGAAGAGAGCCGGCAGGTTCAGCTCGACGACGCCCCACCTGATTATCCTTGCCAGCCAGAGAACGAGAAACAGGCAGGACCAATCGAAAGCGGGCCATACCCAACGCCGCCAGACCCGCCTGATCTGCGCGGCGGTGCCGGCGAGCAGTATGCCGAAATCAATGAGACGGTGCGTGAAGAGCGGATAACGGCCGCGGAAGTGTTTCTCGACAAAAAGGTGCATCGCGCCGTAGAAGGCTCGATCGCGGTTTACATTGCTGCGCCGGGTTGATTCACCCCTGAAATGAACGATAGTAGTGACCGGTGCGAAATGAATCTGCCAGCCCGCCTGTTTAATGCGGTAGCACCAGTCGATGTCCTCGCCGTACATGAAGTAGTCCTCGTCGAAGCCGCCGACCTGGCGATAGACCTCGCTGCGCACCATCATGCATGAGCCCACCAGCGAATCCACCTCCGCCGGCTGATCCGGATCCAGATACAACAGGTCGTACCGTCCGAACAGTTTACTGCGGGGGAACAGGCGCGCCAGGCCGGAGAAGCGGCAGAAGGCGACCCATGGTGTGGGGAAACTGCGTTTCGACGTCGTATCAAAGCTGCCGTCGCGCGTCAATATCTTCGGTCCCACAGCGCCGACCTGCGGATTGGCGTCCATGTATTCAACGAGCAGTTGCAGCGTGTCCTCACCCAGCAGGGTGTCGGGATTGAGCACCAGCAGGTATCTGCCTTTTGCCTGTCGAAAGGCGATGTTGTTGGCGCGGCCGAACCCCAGATTGCCGCCGTTATCGATGATCTTCACCGCCGGGAAACGTGAACGCAGATATTCTACCGATCCGTCGCCGGATCCGTTGTCGACCAGGAAGACCTCAACGTTGAGTGATCCGGTCGCGGCAGCAACCGAGCGCAGGCATTGCTCGGCAAAATGCTTGACATTATAGTTTACAATAATTATTGATATGTCAGTCCGTGGCGGCTTCATAAGCCTTCACACGCACCTTTGGACGGTGGAACAAACCAGCCAGGAAGAGCTTCCATACTTCGAAAACAGCCTCCCTGACGATTGCTCTGGACATCTTCGATTTTCCGACCGTCCGGTCGACGAAGACGATTGGGATCTCCCTGATGCGGAAACCTTCCCGCCAGCTGTTCCAGTTCATCTCGATCTGGAAGGCGTAACCCCCCGATCGAATTTTATCCAGGTCGATGGTTTCCAGAACCTCGCGCCGGAAGCATTTGAACCCGCTGGTTGTATCCTTGATCGGCATTCCGGTTATCAGGCGGGTGTAGAGGGAGGCCGTGTAGCTTAAAACAAGCCGTGACAGGGGCCAGTTGATGACGTTGACGCCGTTGATGTATCTTGATCCTATCACCAGGTCGGCGCTGGATATGGCGTTGAGGAAGTTCGGGATTTCATCCGGGTCGTGGGACAGGTCGGCATCCATTTCGAAGATGAATTTGTAATTGTGCTCCAGGGCATATTTGAATCCCGTGATATACGCGGTTCCAAGACCGAGTTTGCCGGATCTTCTGATTAACTTGAGGCGGGGTTCACGTTTGGAAAGCTCAGCCACGAGATCGCCGGTGCCATCGGGGGAATTATCATCAACGACCAGAACATCCAGGTCACCGGTCTGCTGGAGGACGCGACGGATAACCTCCGATACGTTGTCCAGCTCGTTATAGGTTGGGATTATCACCAGCGAACCGGCGCTTGATTTTTCGGTCTCAGTCACCACTATTGTTAATAGATTTGAGAGTTTAAATTACTGTTGAAAACTCCGCCAGGTGTCATGCCTGCGGAAGCAGGTATCCAGATATAAATCCCTGTTTACAGACAGTGGATTCCTGCCTGCGCAGGAATGACAGGAGCCACGGGTGTCATGCCAGTTTAAAGCAGTTATCCAGTCTGTAAATGCAAATTGTCTAATACTTTCGTAAATACTATTTAAGCGAAATATAGATTTCATTCTGAGGTTGTTCTATCGTCCATCTCTTTTTCCTGCTCTTTATATAACATTAAAGCCTCTTCGGTGGTTCTGAAAGATGTATGCAGTTCACGCTCAGCCTTTCTGACGTCTAGGCCGGAATGCAGAGGTCTCCCCGCAGGCTGATCAAGCGCCGCGGTGGATATTGGGGCAATCAGGCCGCGGTTCAACTGGAACTTGTCCGCGATGAGACGGGCGAATTCAAAGCGGCTCATGTAGCCGTGATTCGCGATATTGAAAATACCGTCGCGCTGCAGGGTGATTATCCGGTCGATGCCGGAAGCGAGATCGTCGGCAATGGCGCTGTTTCCCCACTGATCATCAACAATGCTGGAGGGTTTGCCGGCGCGGAGTTGATCCAGAAGCCAGGTTACAAAGCTGGCTCTGGTGTTTATCCCTACACCGTAGAGAACGATCGTCCTGATTATCGTCCAGCTGATGTCGGCGCCTCGTATTATGTTTTCGGCAGCCAGTTTCGAACGACCGTAGAAGTTGATCGGATTGGGCAGGCTGTCCTCGGTGTACGGTCCGTTTTTTCCGTCAAACACGTAATCGCTCGAGATGAATATCAGCCTGGCGCCGATCTTCTGCGCCGCCGTAACCACGTTTTCGGTGGCGACCACGTTGGTATTCCAGCACAGCTCCTTTTCCTGTTCGCACCGGTCCACTGCCGTCATCGCCGCGGTATGCACGATTACTTGAGGCTTCATTTCGCAGATTGCGTCGACAGAGGTTTTCCTGACCGTCAGGTCGATCCGGCTGTAACGGTGAGGAACATCCACGACCAGGCTTCGGTCGGTGAGATCAATGCCGGACAGCCGGTTGGTCTCCTTGTGGAGGGTTGTAAGAAGCTTCTGCCCCAACAACCCACTTGATCCGGTGATTAGAATATCCATGCTACTTGGAATTGGATAGTTTGGATCCGGAGCTGCGAAAACGGGTTAGTCTTGTTCTGATCTCCGGGTTGGTCAGGCTGAAGATTCGGGCGCAGAAAACCGCGCTGTTGATCGCCCCGGCCTTCCCGATGGCAAATGTCGCGACCGGCACGCCTGACGGCATCTGTACGGTTGACAGCAGCGCATCCATCCCGTCCAGATTTCCGCCGGCAAGAGGCACGCCCAGGACGGGCAGGTCACTGTGTGCGGCACAGGCGCCGGCGAGGTGCGCCGCCATGCCCGCCGCGCATATTATCGCCCGGTAACCGTTCTCCCGCGCCCCGGATGCCAGGTCTGCCGTGGTCGAGGGACTGCGATGAGCCGATGAGACCCTGATGTCCGCCTGGATGCCGAAGTATTCGAAGTAGGGGAGAGCTGTCTCCATCACGCCGCGATCGCTCTCAGAACCGATAAGAACGAGAACCTTTTCGTCGTTCATCTTTCCTCCATGCTGCCCGAACGATGTTCGAATGTCTGAGCCATTATGTCAAGCTGCCACAGAAAGGGCATTTTTGCCTGTCCCGGGGCGAAGGCGGCGCCGTCGACGAGATAATAGAGATTCTCGCCCGGTACTTTATAGCCGTAAGTGAAAAACGGCCCTCCGCCGGTCTTTTCCTTCGCCGCCCAGATGCCTCTGATGAGTATCGCCGAATGACCGTTCAGCTCCGATCTCCGCCAACTCCATCTGTCGTCGTATGTCATGACCGGATCGAGGAAGCCTTCGCCGAGCGATTTGCGCTGCCGGTAGATGAACTCCGGCGTGAGCGGTTTTTCACACTCACCCCACGATACCATTATCCACCTGGTCGGATGCTGTCGGATGAACCGGATGAACCCCAGGCTGTCGTTCTCCTGTGCGACTATATAATCGGACTCCAGGTTGAGCTGCCAGGCGGTTCCGCCGTCCGATTTCCTGATATACTTTTTATTCCTGTGACGGCGGATAAGTTCCCGCTTGAGCCGGTTATATTCGAAATCGACAGCCCAGTTGAACAGTGAATCTATCCATTCGCCGGCGCGCTCGGCGAGCTCCCGCCTGTTCCTGCCGACGATTACGAGCAGCAGCTGGTGTACAGCCCAGGGATTCCGCCGCGTGAATACACTGAACCGGCCGTTCGTTATCCCTTCCTCGACCTCCGGCGTCAGCATTCTTTTCAGCAGTGCGGCGGTCGGTCCCTGTCCATTCAGCGGAGCAGCCAGTATGAGGAGAGGATCCCTTGTCCGCCCGGACATCGATTCGCCGTCCGTCCAGATTATATCGAACAGCGGTTCGTCGTGGGGCGTGGCGACCGGCATCCCGAACTTACCTTCGATCGTCTGTTTCAGGATCGGGCGATCCAGCTCGTCGGCGATGACCACCAGCATGCCTCCATCACCAAGGGACAAGGGCTTTGCAGTGCATCCGCAGAGCAACGGGATCAACCAGATCGCCGGGATTAATGCAGCTCTGATGAACTTCATGACTTTCGGAGAATATAGTACATGCCTGAATGCTGACCGGATACGGCGCCCCAAACCAGCGAAGCGGCTGTCGTTATCGTCAGCCGCACCGGTGATAGTATAAGCTGCAGGTTGCCTCCCGCCTGCTTCAGGTTGATTTCACTGTAGAGGGAATTGTAAAACGTATCCAGAGGCAGCATGCCGGATTCCGTGATTTCGAATCCGGATTTGTGCATCAACAGTTCAAGCTGGGGTTTGGAAAAGTGCCACAGATGCCGCGGGGCGTCCAAAGCCACCCAGTGCGATCTGTATATCCTGGAGTCGAGGGAGCGGATATTTGGGAGAGCGATCAACAGCCGTCCGTCGTCAGCAAGCAGGCGGTGGATTTTTTCCAGCTCTCGCGACGGCTCCGGCAGATGTTCGAGCACGTGCCAAAGCGTGATCATGTCGAACCTGTCCCTACTGAACTCAACGTCGTCCAGGCTGCCGGTATGAACCTTGAGCCCGAGCCGTTCGCGTGCCCAACGGGCTGCTTCCGGCGCGGGCTCAATGCCTTCCACGCGGTAATCTTTCCCGAGGATTGCCAGGAATTCACCTGTTCCGCACCCAATGTCGAGGATGCGCGCTCGCGCGCCGGTTCGACGGTCGATCAGCCGCTTCTTCCATTTCAGCGTCCCGCGCCGCAGGATGGCGTAGATCCGATCGCGCAGACCGCGCGGCGCATGAACAGAGAGGAAAGGATCGTAACCCTCGTCCCGATAGAATTCACCGGCAGTGGATGAGACAGGGCGTGGACTCAGATAGATCAAACCACAACCGGTGCATCTCAAGAGTTGATAGTTGCGCAGTTGCGGTTCTCTTAACCTGTCGCTACAGGTTAAGAAAGGAACGCTTTCGATACCTGATGGACAAATTGGACAGGTTGCTTCCTCCCAACGCCCCTGATCCAAGAGTGCTATCTGGGATGCTGCCGCCAGTCGATTGACGGTTTGAAGTATGCCCTGAATGTCACCTTGGCGAAGGCGCCGGTAAAGTCGACAGCCATTGTTGAACCGGTTGCCGCATTCTTGTAAACCGTCTGCTTGCCTTCAAGTGCATTGGGATCATCATAGGTTAATTTGCCAACTTGGGCAAGCCTGCCGCCTCCCTGAAAGACCAGACTGGTGCTCGATCCCATCGGCAGTTCATAGCCCAGGGTCAGGATCAGCCCCAGCGCCTTACCCTTTGCGTCCGTGAAGCTTCCGCCCGTGAGGTGCGACGGGCTGGGACCACTGTCCCTGACGATGTCGATCGAACGGTCGAGAACCGCCTTGTAGAGAGCCGGACCCACGCCGAGCATCCACTCGCCGGCCTTGGTCGGCTTGTACCAGGTTGCCATGAAATAGACTTCGTATCCGGAGACGGTCTGTTCCATCCAGCTCTCCTCGCTGGCTGTGCCAACATAAGTTCGAACTTCATATTTGTGCTCAAAAACGACCGGTACACCCGCTGCCAGCTTGTTGAAGCCTATCTGCCAGCCGAAGTTTTCCATGTGACGGTAGATTATTCCCACACCGAACTGGGAACCGATGTTGATCTTATCAGGTTCTTCATAGATAAAATCCGTGCGGATGTAATCGTTAACGTCTTCCATCATGTAGACACCGCCACCCAACTGGAGTTCCACACCATATTTCTTGGGGTGGGCGTCCGCGGCTGTCGAAACTGCGGGCAAGGCGAGGAAAAGAGTCGAAATTAGTGCGATCACCCCTACCGTTTTACGCATTGTTGATGCCTCCATTTAGTGTATTGTTCAAAGTACCTGCATCTTTGATGGTTTAATAGTTTCCGAGTTGCCGGGCAAATTATTTTACAGCCTTGATCAGTTCGCTGAAAGTACGACGCTTTCTGATGAAGTATTGCCATACTATCGACCGTCGGTAAATCTTCCTCGACAGTTCACGATCATTCACGCGCCTCAGTCGCTGGACGCGAAATCTACCCCTTATAAGATAAGGTAAAGAGAGCCAAAACCAACCCCATGCGCGCAATACTGCCAGACTCCGCTTCAATTCAAGGCGAAAGACCGAACCGATCATGACCGCCAGATCGAAGAGCAGCCGTACCGGAAAATACCGGGCAAGTGATCTGAAGCCATAGTTGCGAGCCAGCATTGCCAGGTTGTTTCGATGGTTGAGATACAGCTTGGCGGCCGAATCGTACCCGATGGTGGCGGCTCCGAGGTGATGGGCAACCGCCTGAGGAACAACCTTGACCGAAAAGCCCATCAGGTGAAAACGCCACTGCAGATCGATCTCCTCCATGTGCGCAAAGAACGGTTCTTCGAGCCCGCCGCTGCCGAGGAAGATGTCCCGGCGGATCATCAGCGCGGCGCCGGCGCCCCAGAATATCTCGCTGCAATCGTCATACTGACCGACGTCGTCCTCGATCGTCTCGAATAACCTGCCTCTGGCGAACGGAAATCCGTAAACGTCGATTTCGCCGCCGCAGGCGGATGAATAATCGAACCTGCCGGGATTCCTTAAAGATAATATCTTTGGCTGGCATGCGGCAAGTTTATTATCGCTTTCGAGGGCTTCACTTAAAATATAAATGGTATCCGGCTCGACTTCAGCGTCGTTGTTCAACAGGAACAGGTGTTTCCCGGCCGCGGCTTCCGCACCGCGGTTGCAGGCGCCGGCAAACCCCAGTCTTCGTTCAAAGCGCAGGATGCGCAGTCCGGGAAACCGCCGGACCTGTTCCTCCTCGATCCTTTCGAAAGAGCCGTTTTCAACGATTATGGCTTCAAATTCAACGTCCCTTGAGCGATACAGGGACGTCAGGCATTTCAGGAGTATATCCCAACCGCCGGCATGCGGAATGATCGCGCTGACTCTCAGCAATTATTGTGCCCGTGATAATCCGGAGTCGGCTTTACCGGTCAGTTTTTTCAGTTCATCGCGCTTGGAGCTTAGAACCTGGTCGTCGGGATGTCTTTCAAGCCACGATTCGACCAGCTCCAATCCATGTCTATTGTCTCCGATCCGTTGATAATACTCGACCATGCCGCGCACAGCTTCGGCGTCCTCGGGGTTGAGCTCCAGCATCGGCTCATAAATGGAGTAAGCCAGCCCGTTCAGGCCGAACATCAACCCCTGCTGGGCAATACTCAACCTCGACTGACGGCTGTCGTTCATATCGAGGAATCGCCGAAACAGATCCGCCGCATACGAGGTGTCGTCGGAGAGCTGTATCCAGGCGTAGGTGATTCGTTGCAGGTTCTCCGGGGAGCGGTTGTGCTCCAGTGAGTAGTTGAACAGCTCGCGGGCTCTTTCGGTGTTTCTCGCGTCGGAGAGATAATAAGTGCCCAGTTCAAATGCTTTCTGCGGCGTGAGGTCTTTTGCTTCTGCAAGACGGTCCAGCCTTTTGGCTGCCTCTTCGGGGTACCCGAGCTGCGCGTACAGCCTGCCGATCTGGATGCTGATGAACTCATGCCGGATCGGTACGGTCTCCTCCGGGATGGTCGTGTCCATAAATTCAAGTGCGGTCAGGGCTTTCGTACGCGGACTGAGCGAGTCGAATCGTTCGATCCGCTCCTGTAACGACAGATTTCGTTCGGCAAGCGTATCGGTCTGGAGATATGAATGCTCTGATTCGCCGATGTAATGCAGGGCGAGTTGGAGCAAGCCCTGCCGGTAGTTTCCCAGCAGCTTAAGGATGTTGTTGTCGAAGTGCACCTTGGGGTTGTTGAGATTGCGATACTTGTATTTCTGCAACAGATTCTTCGCCATCAGTTCCGGGTCGATAAGACTGGTTGGCCTCGGCATGAGGCGGAAAGCCAGCCCTTCCATCTTCAGGAAATTCCTGGTCGTGTCCGTGATGCTCCGCAGTCCGATAAGGTTCTGGTCGGAGACGGTTACAGCGAAATATATCGGTTTTTTCCAGTTGTTGGCGGCGATCGCGTTCAGGATCATGAGATCCTGTACACGCAGGAAATACCCCGTTTGGCCTTCGCCGATGGGGTAGGTCAAGGTAGCCGGTACTTCCCAGACAATGCCCGGATCCTCCGGGGTGGGTCCTGCGATCTTCACCTTCCGTTTCTCCTGCCACCTTCGTTGCAGCAGCCCTTCTATGTCTCTGCTTTCCGCAAGGTTGTCGATGTAATCGTCGGTGAATTTGGCGGGCAACGCCACGCGCGGCTCCTTGTCGCGGATCTGCTTGAGAAACCAGCCGGTGTTATAGAGGCTGAGGTTTACGACCCGCACGTCGGTCCTGACGCCCTCGACGGTCTGCAGATACCAGAGGGGGAACGTGTCGTTGTCACCGTTGGTGAACAGAATCGCATCCTTGTCGCACGTTGTGAGCAGGTTGTAGGAATAATCCCAGGCGACGTAGTTGCCGGCTCTGGAATGGTTATGGTAGTTCTTCACCAGCATGTTCAGAGGAACGGCGATCAGGCAGACGGCGACGATGGATCCCGCGAGAACGAGCGGTCTTACACGTTTGAATGATTCGGTTGCCAATTCGATGAGCGCCAGCGCGCCCAGACCGATCCAGATGGCGAAGGCGAAGAACGATCCAACGTAGGAATAGTCGCGTTCGCGCGGTTGAGGATCAGGCTGGTTCAGGTACAGCACAATCGCCAGACCGGTCATGAAGAACAGTACGAGCACGACGAAGGCGCTTCTCTTGTCGCGATAGAAATGATGGACGGCGCCGACCAGACCGAGCAGGAACGGCAGCATGAAAAAACGAGCCGGTTCGAAGAACTGCCAGCCAAAGTATCGAATGTACATCTTGTTGATCTGGTACGACCAGAAGTCCGCCTTGCGATGTAATATGGTCAGGAAGAGGCTTTCGGTTCCGTACTGCTCCCGGTTGAGGTACGACAGCAGGCGGCTCCAGGTTTCAGGATCGTTTTCATCGAGGAATGGGTTCTGCCCGGAGCGGATCTTTATCATAAGGTAAGTGGAGTAACCGATGATAACCAGCAGGATCGATAACACCGCCAGCGCCGGTATGCGTTTATCCCTTCTTATGAACTCGATCCCCGCCCAGATCAGAATGATCAGCAGGACCACCGCGGACCAGTATGATAAGGCTCCGCTCTTGGAGATCAGCGTCGGCAACCCCTGGATGATTCCCGGGTAGACAGCCAGAATCACTCCGGCGCCGATGATTCCGGTCAGTATGAACTTTCCGAACGTGAATTCCTCGACCTTCTTGAAAGCCACGATATACGTTATGGACATAAGTGCGAGGATGTTGAGCAGGTGAACCCCGCTGGATAAGCCGATCAGGTAGAAGATGAACAGCAGGATGCGATTGCCGGTGGGGGTGTCCGATGAATCGAGCCAGCGCAGCGCCAGATAGAAGACGAGGGCGGTGAAAAACATGCTGACCGCATAGACTTCGGCTTCGACCGCATTGAACCAGAAGCTGTGCGAGAAAGCCAGGGCAAGCGCGCCCACTGCAGCTCCTCCGTAAACCGCCACCTTGTCCGGGATACTTTTCTCCTCGCCGCGCCATAGGCGCGCGAGCCTGACGATACACAGGTAAAGCAGCATTATCGTCAAGGCGGAGACCAGGACGGAGAACAGGTTCACCCGGCGTCCTATATTCTCGGCAATGGGCAGCATGGAGAACAGCCTGCCTATTAATAGGTATAAGGGCGCGCCCGGGGGATGGGGCACACCGAGTGTGTAGGATGCCCCGATGAATTCACCGCAATCCCAGAAACTGGTTGTCGGCGCCGCCGTGGTGAAAAATACCACGAAGGCGACAACGAACAGCACTGAGGCGATTATGCGGTTGACTGTCAGTTTGATGCTGGATACCTTTGCTGGTTGAGTTAGCCGCTTAATCCGTTTAAGTTATTATTTTAATCGATGAAAAGCAAGTAAACCATGATTGAAGCCCATCGTACAAGTATTTTCTCAGGACTCCTATCACCGGATTTAGACGCTGCTCAGGTCGGTTGAGTTCCCCGTGAAGCTCCAGGTGGATTAATTGAAGGTTTGATAAATGAGAAAAAATATTCAAAACACTGCGATCATGTGCTCTACCTCACACGAACAACCTTTTCGTTCGATTATCTTTGGCATAGTGAAGCATAACTTGCATCATTCTTGAATTATTTGCATCCTTTCGCGCGAAAAAATCTTGTTTGGATAAAAAAAAGGCTTGCGCAAACAAATATTCGATCTTATATTCCTGTGACTTGTTCTGCCGCTGGCACTGCTGATCCTGATTTCAACTTCATCACTACAGGAAATAAACAGCTTCTGTGTAGCTTACTGCTTTGAACTTCCAGATCAACTCTTTCGGTGATACATTAACAGAAACATAACAAAATACCCTTTAAAGGGAACCAAAGCATTATTGGAGGTTGGTATGCTAAAGGTTCGGATTTTATCCTTACTGATTCTCTGTCTGGTCTTTGCCGGTTCGACGTTTGCGGGCACGGCGACCACCACGGAGAACAACATGACGAAAAGCGGCTCCATCTCAAATGCGGATGAAGCCTACTTTCAGGAAGTAGTCCTGCCGGCGAAGCAAGCCGGGCAGTTGACTGCCGAGATGCGCGCCTTCCTTGATCGATATAAGGCGCGAATGATTGAGAATGGGAATCGAGGTGGTCCGTTGCGCGATGAAGAGGGCGGACCTGACGATTACGGTTACACCTGGCGCGACAGCGATGAGCCGGGCGTACCCGATTTCGACTACCAGGACATATCAGAGGTCGGCGACCGACTGAACGCCGGTGATGACTGGAACAGCGGGGAGCTCGATCTCGGTTATGAGTTCACTTATTACGGTGAAGCATACGGGTCCATCAGGGTCTGCTCAAACGGCTGGGCTTCCTTCACATCAAATCAAACTTGGCTCAACAACGCCCAGATGCCCAACAACCAGGCCGCTTTCGGGGCGCTGTTGAACATCCAGCCCTTCGACCTGAACCCGTCTGCTGGCGGCAATATATACTTCTTTTCAGATGCTGATGAGGAAGTAACCATCATCAGTTGGGACGGTGTGCCACCCTGGGGCGGCGGCGCTGCATCATGGTTCCAGATCATTCTGATGGGCAATGGAGAGGATGACGGTAAAATCTTCTACCAGTATAACGAAAGCGACGCCCCGACCGGAGGGAACACCGTTGTCGGCATCCAGAACGCCGACGCCGACGATGGTCTGACAGTCTTCCGGATGGAGGATAACAGGCTCGTGGAGGGCACCATCTTCGGCTTCGCCACTTCGTGGATCCAATTTCCCGATGATCCCGGTATTGCTGTGGATCCCGAGGAGTACGATTTTGGCGATGTCTTTGTCGATCAGTCTGTAACCGTTGAAGTTACGATTGCCAACGTCGGCGGGGTTGACCTGACCATCGATGAACTCTCGTCCGACAACGATGTTTTCACTGTTCCTGACATCGGTGAGGAACTGGTTATCGAGTCGGGTCAGCAGGAGGTGCTGGAGTTTACATTCTCGCCCGCCGCCGCTGAACAATACGACGGGACAGTAACCATCCACAGCGACGCGGTCAACGCCGACGATGACGGCAACACCTTGATTCCGCTTACAGGCAGGGGTCAGCAGGCTCCCGACATCGATGTGGATCCGCTGGCGATCGACACCGAGCTCAACACCGGTGAGACCGAGGATCACGAGATAACCATTTGGAACAACGGCAACAGCAACCTGGACTACACGGTCGAGGTTGAGGTGACCGGCGAACCGGGTGACGACGAGCTTGGTCCCCGCCGCGACCGGCGCAGCGAACCGGACGACCAGGACTACTTCTGGGTCGACAGCGACGAGGACGACTGCCCCGAGTACGCATGGGTCGAGATAGAGGACTGGGAAGGCACGCGCGAGTTCAACCTCGGCGACGACGTCAACACCGGCGCCGTGGAGCTCGGCTGGGAATTCCCGTTCTGGGATCGGGCCTTCGACCGGATCTTCGCTGACTCCGACGGCTGGATGTCGTTCACCTTTGGTGGCAGGAACATCATGGTCAACTGTTCCAGGATGCCTTACGCCGCCCAGGACGGTGCGGTAGGCGCCAATACCATCGCGCCCTTCAACGACGACAACCTCGCCGGCACGGACATCTACGTCTGGACGAACGAGAACGACGAGGCGATCATCACCTGGCACGGCGACCACCGCTTCAACTTCCAGGTTCTGCTGTACGGTTCCGGGCTTGGCGTGATACAATACGGTCCCGGCATCGGCGGCAACACCGGCGAGGTGGGCATCAACCTGGGTGACGGCGATCACGGCTGGTTCATCTCCGGACGCAACAACCAGTACACGCACGAGGGCCAGGTGATAGCCTTCGGCGGTCCCGACGCCTGGATCTCCTGGATTGCGGTTGATCCGGAGGAAGGCACCATCGAGCCGGACGACCAGGACGCCCTGACCCTGACGCTCGACGCCACCGGATGCGTCGACGGCGAGTACACTGCGGACGTGCATATACTTTCCAACGACCCTGATGACGATGACGTTGTCGTGGACGTTTTACTGACCGTACACGGAGCGCCGAACATCGTGGTCGAGTGGCCGGAGGAGATAGGCTTCCCCGACGCGGTCGACTGGAACGCCGCATATCAGGATCTTTTCGTGGGCGGTCCGTATGACATTATCGTCAATGTCATCAACAACGGCACCGCCGATCTCGCAGTTGAAAACATTGCCTGCGAGAATGAGTTCTTCACCGCCGATCCGACGGAGTTCAACCTCGGACCGGATGAGGAGGGCGAAGTTACACTGACCTTCAATGCTCCCGACGGAGAAGCCGGCGAATACAACGAGGTCATGGTCTTCACCTCGAACGATCCTGGTGAAGGCGAGTACGAGGTCAACGTTCACGCGGAAGCCTTCGAACCGCCCGCATTCGAGATTGATCCCGGCAGTATTGAGGATGATCTCCGCACCGGCGACATCGTGGATTATGACTTTACGATCTCTAATTCCGGCGACGCGCTTCTGCGGTGGACGGCTGATGACGAGATTATCGACGAACCGGAGCGTGATGCAGATGCCCGCACACTGAGGGGCGTGAAGAACGCAGCAGGTCCGCGCCGCGACGTGGAAGGTCGCTTCGCAATATTCCAGGATCAGCAAGCCTGGGGATGGTACGCACAGTGGGTCTTTGATCCGATCGAAGAGATCGACTACGACGATTATCGCAATGCGAACGATCTCGTCGAGGTTGATCTTGATGACTACGATGCACTGTGGGTTGCCACCGGTGAGCAGAGCGGTCAATACGTTCAAAACTGGAATAACAACCTCGAGAGATTCGAGGACTTCGTCTCTCATGGCGGCGTGATGTTCATCGAACAGGGTTGGAACGGAAGCCATGTCGACCACATTATCGGCGGCTTGCGTGATACCCGAAGGCCTCAGGAGGGGCGGCTGGCGCCCGGACTTGGTGAAGGAGGCGAAGAGGAAAACTGGCTTGTCGACCAGATGGGATGGCAGCAGAATCAGAACTTCCCGGGCGGCTCGACATTCCATTGCGTTTATCCGGAGGATGACCTCAATAACATCGAAGACTGCGATTGGTATCAGGTGATAGCGATCGGCGTGAATACCGGTGACCCGGGCATTGTAATCTATGAGTACGGACGCGGTTATGTCATCGTCTCCGGCTCGCCCATCGGTCATCAATGGCATTACCACAACATAGAAGGTCAATGGGGCTCCTGCGGTGAAACGCTTCTGGAGTGGATGAGCATGTTGAGCGGTCCCGCCTGGTTGGCTTACGAGCCTTCCGAAGGCGAGGTCGACCCTGACGACCAGATGGAATTTACCGTTACCATCAACTGTGAAGGTCTGTACGGCGGCGATTACGAAGCCGACATCATCTTCACCACCAACGATCCCGACGATCGCGAGGTCAGGGTGAACGTTCTGATGCATGTAACCGGCGCCCCCGACATCGATGTGTACTGGGCGGAGGGCGACGGATTCCCGGATCTCCTTGACTGGAACATGCGCTGGGATCCCAACTGCTTCAACGGCTTCCCGCTTGAGATGGTTGTCACAGTCGATAACGTGGGAACCGACGACCTCGAAGTCGGCGTTGAATTCGACGGTAATCCCGTGTTCTCCGTCGCCGAAGATGACGAGAATTTCGTTGTAGCAGCCGGCGAGTCTTACGATCTTCTGGTTTATCTCGAGACCGAGGAAGCCGACGAGTATTTCGGAACGATGATTCTGAATACCAACGATGAGGATGAAGAGACCGTCGAGATCGATCTCCACGGTGAAACGTTCGACCCACCCCAGTTCATTGTTGATCCGGATGCAATTGAAACGGACATCGTGACTCCGGAATCAGAGGAGCATGTACTGACGGTCAGGAACGGCGGTGACGCCCCGCTGTCGATTGAAATCGAGCACGAGATGATCGACGAACCGGAGCGCGACTCGAACTCCCGCACGTTGAGAGGCGTGAATGACGCCGTAGGTCCCCGCCGCGACGATCCGGGCGACATCATCGCACAGTTCGTCGGACCCAACCAGCAGAACATATACTGTTCGCCGGTCGGCTGGGATCCCGACAACGAGGTGATGTACATCACCAAATAC
>JALGVR010000018.1 GCA_025774605.1 bacterium
GAGGGGATGGTTAAGAGTCCTGCTTCGCAGGATGAGAGAATGGCTGGAGGTCCTGTTTCCCGGGTAGAGAAGACCGGGGAGGATCGGTGGCGCGTGGACGAGCATGTCCGGGATGGCTACAGTGATTCCGATGCGGGCAGGCGTATCGAAACCGCCGGATTGCGTATTGTCAAGATCGTCCATGGCTATGGCTGGGCGGGTCGCCTCGCCTGGACACTGCTGCAACGCATCCCGCTGAGCTGGCTCGGCAAGGGAAAAATCATGATATTGCCGGCGGCGCTTTACCTGATCCTTGCGTTTCCCATCGGGCTGTTTTTCATGTGGCTGGATATGTTGCCGGGCGACCATCCGAAGGGCGGTTCGCTCATGGTGATCGCCGAACGACCGGTGGAAGCGTGAGCTTCAAACTGCCATACCGGCTGGTCGGCAGCTTCAAGGGGCTGTTGTTCGTCCTGGCGGTGGGTATCATCCTCGCCGTGATGATCTACACCGAGAGCATGGTTTCCGAACTGCGCGAGAGCTCCCGACGCTACCTGTCATTAAAGGTTGAGCGTTACAAGATGTTGCTTCAACAGGGTGACAGCGAGGCTCTGGACGCCTACCTGCGCGGCATGGCGGCGAAGGATTTCCCGCTGATACTGACCGATTCAACCCGGAAACCGCTGTCGTTTTCGGGAATACCGGAGTTGGAAGGTATGCCGAGGGAGACGGCCCTACGCAAAGCCGTCAAGTACATGGAGGAGTGGCAGCGTCAGGGTAACCAGCCGGTGCCGTTCGAAATGCCGGAATTCGGGCTCAAGCAGTATTATTACTACGGGGATTCCGACCAGATAAAACGGTTGCAGGTCATGCCCTGGATTGAGGTTGCGGTTGTCGGTGGATTGATCCTGATCGGTTACTTAGGTTTCAGCAGTATCAAAAGGAGCGAGGAGCGTTCCGTATGGGTGGGGATGGCGCGCGAAACCGCCCATCAGCTCGGCACGCCGCTCACCTCGCTGTACGGTTGGATGGAACTTCTGGAGGAACGTCCGGACGATCCGGAAGTACGCCGGGAGATAGCTGATGATCTGAAACGACTGAGCACCGTAGTCGATCGTTTCAGCCAGATCGGATCCCAATCGCGGCTTCAACCGCAGTCGCTGCGGTCGATTGTGGACGCCGCAGCGGGATATATCAACCGCCGGTTGCCGCAGATCGGGGGAACCGAGGTTGTCATCGATGTCGATCTTGTTGAGGGGCTGACGCTTAACGTAAACCGAACCCTGTTCGAGTGGGCGCTGGAGAACCTGTTGAAGAACGGAGTCGAAGCCCTCCGCGGCAAGTCCGGGCGTGTTGTGATAAAAGCCTTTAAGAACAATCGCAGGATCATTATCGACGTGCAGGACAGCGGTTGTGGAATCCCGAGGCGGGAGTGGAAGAACGTTTTCAGACCGGGCTACACGACCAAGGAGCGCGGCTGGGGGCTCGGGATGTCGCTGACGAAGCGGATCATCGAGGGTGTCCACGGCGGGCGGATTTATATTGTCGAGTCCGGTCCTGACAAGGGAACGAAGGTTAGAATGCAGATGCGGGCGTGATTGAATACTCCTATGTCAACCTGAGCGTAATAGCTTTAACAGTCACCCTGAGCGTAATAGTCTAACAGTCACCCTGAACGCAACGGCTTTGACTGTCACCCTGAGCCTAACAGTTTTAACTGTCACCCTGAACGCAGTGAAGGGTCTCAAGTCCGACAAGCGGGATTCTTCACTTCGTTCAGAATGACATCCTGAGGCGACCATGCAAAAGACAGACTTTCTGGTTATCGGTTCCGGCATCGCCGGATTGACTTTCGCCCTCGAAGCCGCGGAATACGGATCGGTGACGATGATCACCAAGAAACAGGACACCGAGTCGAGCACCAACTACGCTCAAGGCGGGATAGCGGCGGTGCTGAACATCAAGGACTCGTTCGATCTTCACGTCAGGGATACCATGTCCTGCGGGGCGGGATTATGTAAGAAACGAGCGGTGATGACAATGGTGCGGGAAGGCCCAACTCGCATCACCGACCTGCAAAAATGGGGCGTGGAATTCTCATACTATTTCGATGAAGGCAGGAAGGTGCTGGCGCTCGGCAGGGAGGGCGGGCATACACGCGACAGAATCGTGCATAAGGCTGACTATACCGGTCGTGAGGTTGAGAGCACCCTGGTCAGACGATGCGAAGAACATCCGAACATCCGGATACTCGAACATACCACCGCGATTGACCTGGCGGTCGATCAAAGTGCCGATCCTCCCCGCTGCGCGGGAGCTTATATCCTTAAGGGGGATACCGTTGAGCTCATTCTCGCCAGGATCACATCTCTTTCGACCGGCGGCTGCGGCAGGGTTTATCTCCACACCACCAATCCCTCCATAGCCAGCGGTGACGGTCTCGCCATGGCATATCGCGCCGGCGCCAGGGTCGGCAACCTCGAATTCATGCAGTTTCATCCCACCGCCCTGTACCCGGTAAAGGGTCAGGCATTCCTGATCTCCGAAGCAGTGCGGGGGTTCGGCGGTGTGTTGAGGACGTCCGACGGAACCGCGTTCATGGCGGGCTATCACCCGATGAGCGACCTGGCACCGCGTGACATCGTGGCGCGCGCCATAGACAGGGAGATGAAGACGCGTGGTGATGATTTTGTCTACCTCGATATAACGGGTCGACGATCCCACGAGGTGCGGGAGCGCTTTCCGAATATATATAAACATTGCCTGTCCCAGAATATAGACATTACAAAGGAATGGATTCCGGTGGTGCCCGCGGCGCATTACATGTGCGGCGGCGTGATGACCGACCTGATGGGGAGAACCTCGCTGCCCGGTCTGTACGCGGCTGGTGAAGTGGCTTGCAGCGGCGTCCACGGAGCCAACCGCCTGGCGTCCAACTCACTGTTGGAGGCGCTTGTCTTCTCGCACCGCGCGGCCAGGAGCGCCTGTTCGGATCTGAAGTCGGTCGGGGACCCCAATCCACCGCCGATGATCGAGAACCCAAGCGGATCCTCCAACGACGAGGAGTGGGTGCTGGTCTCGCACGACCTGTTCGAGCTGCGCAAGTTGATGTGGGATTATGTCGGGATCGTGCGCAGCACTCTGAGACTGGAGCGCGCCCGCCGACGCGTGGACCTGATCCGCCGCGAGGTAGAAGACCTTTATACTCGAGCCGGCTTCAGCGTGGGATTGATCGAGCTGCGGAACATCGCCCAGGTCGCCAAATTGATAATCATCTCCGCATCGCGACGCAGGGAAAGCCGCGGGCTGCACTATACGACAGACTATCCGCACGAGGATAACAGCCGCCCCGCGCGTGACACGGTTCTTGTAAATCGCAGGAGAAGGCCATCGGGGCGTTGAACACGGTTTTACGCAGATTGTCCGGCAGTTCCTGGCTGGTGTTCGCGGTTGCCGTCGCGGTAAGATTGATCTATCTGATCCAGTACCGGGAATCCGTGTTCTATCTGGCGCCGATCATGGACGCCGCCGATTACCACGGCATCGCGGTCTCACTCTCGCATGGGAAGGTTATTCCCACGCTGGCTTTTCGAGCCCCCCTCTACCCGCTGTTCCTCGGACTTGTCTACCTGGTCTTCGGTGTCGGTGAACTTATACCGCGCCTCTTCCAGATCGCCGTCGGTGCCGGGTCGTGCGTGATGGTGAAGCATATAGCGGAGCGACTCTACGGCAGGGGAATCGGGACAATCGCCGGGGTCATCGCCGCAACGACCGGTCTGATGGTGTACTTCGATCTCGAGTTGCTGCCCACCAGCCTGTTCCTGTTCCTTAATCTGTCCTTCGTCCGTGAACTTATCCTGCTGAAGGCCGATGAGGGCTCCGCGGTCAAGGCGGGCGTTTATCTCGCCCTGGCGATCCTGACTCGCCCGGTGGTTCTACCGTTTCTCCCGATTGCGATTTTATTGATCTATATATATAGGAGAGAGACGGTTGATCTGCTGAAGTTCACGGCGTCGGCGACGCTGCCGCTGATCGCCTCGCTCCTGGTGCACATTGCGGTTGGTTCGGGTCCGGTACTGGTGTCGGCGCAGGGCGGTGTCAACTATTATATCGGCAATCATCACCAGGCGGACGGGGCTTCGGCTGCTTTTCCCGGCATGGGGACAGGCTGGGGATGGGAGGATGTCTCACGCTGGGCTGAAGCCAGGGCGGGGCGTCAGCTGACGGATGCCGAGACGGACAGAACGTACTGGCGGGAAGGTCTGCGTGAGGTTGGTAATCACCCCGGGCGCTGGATAAAACTGATGATCCGCAAGGCGCTTCTCTTCTGGAACAGGGCGGAAATTCCGAACAACAGGGATTTCTATTATCACGGCAGACGTTTTCCACTCATCGCGCTTTTGATGAATATCGGTTTTCCGCTGCTGTTGCCGTTCGCCTTCTGTGGAATTGTGCTCGGCTGGAAGCGCGCTGAGGTGAAGCTGATCACGCTCTTCATCGTTGTCTTTTTCCTGACGGCGATACAGTTTTTCGTCGCGGCGCGTTTTCGTCACCCACTGACGCCGTTTCTGATTGTGCTGGCAGTCGGCGGTATCGTTCAGACGGCGTGGATGATCGCGGCCCGTCGCGGCGGTGTGAAGGTCTGGGCGCTTGTCGCGGCGGCGTTCATGGCGGGGTTGATCCTGCCGCGTCTGGCGACCTACGGCAGAGATTTCAATGACGCCTCTTACGGTCTTCTCAGCGAAGGGAATGCATATAAGAGCCTGGGCAGATATGAGGAAGCGGAGGAGTTTTACCGGAAAGCGTTGGCAGCCAATTCCGGAGCGCCTTTTGTCAACTACTATATCGCCGAGCTCGCGCGCAGACAGGGCAGGCTGCGCCAGGCGGTCGAATATTACCGGCGGGAACTTGAACTGCGACCCGGTTACGCCAGGGGCTGGAATAATCTTGGCGTTACCCTGGTTGAGTTGGACCAGGAGAACGAAGCGCTCATCTGTTTTAAACGCGCCCTGACCGAGCAACCGGAGATGATTGAGGCGGCGCGGAACGCGGCGCGGATTTACGGCAGACGGGCTCTGGAACTGGCGGGCAAGGGCGATTGGGGGAGTGCAGCCGCCTATCTCGACAAGGCCCTCGAGTATCAGCCTGACGAGCCGTTGTTCAGAACCATGCGTCTGGAGGCCCGTTACAGGCTCGGCGATGATGCTGGTATCAGGGAGGAGCTGCGGAAGCTTCTCGCGCGGCATCCCGGCTTTCAACCGGCGGTTCAACTTCTCGATGAGATTGAGCGATGATTGCGCAGAAATTGCACCGCGAGGGCAAGGTGTGCATGGTAGTGATTCGGGAGTGTGGATTAAGGTTGATTTGAGCCTCTTGCAGTAGATCAGATGAGGAGCTCGCGAAGTGTGATCTAAATCACATCTTTACCCGCGGCGAGACGGTCCGAAACATGGATTAGAACGTCCTGTGAGACGATTTCACGAGGGCGGTTATATGTGGTATGTTATTTGCAATAAGACAGTTGATGGAATATATCTGAAAGGACTACAATATGGTAAAACATAACGGATTATGATGATGATTTTGATCGAGAGAGTAAAATCACTTGCATTCGCAAACAAAGGTATTATATTATACTCTTACCGCTGAGCGAAACAAGCGGGAAGGTAACGCATAAATACTTAAACGGAGGATGAACATGCTTCCCAATTTCAAGCGTCAGGACCGAGGATTTACCCTGATCGAGGTGTTGGTTGTAGTGGTGATCGTAGCCATTCTGGCGGCGATTTCGGTACCGATTTACATTCAATATGTACAAGGTGCTCGCGCTTCTGACGCCCAGGCGACCATCGGCGCTATTTATAATTCCGTGAAGATGTATCGTCAGGACTACGGCGAGGATCCCACATCGGTGGAAGAGCTCCAGGAGCTGGAATATCTGGAGATCGACGAAGGCACGGAGCGTCAGTGGACCTTTACGCTGATCGGGTCGAATCCCGTCACACAGATCGAAGCGGTTTCGACTGCGGAGATGAAGGGTGGCGCAGGACACGTCGTTTTGTTCGATGTTGAGACCGGAAGGTTCTCCGGTTACGGATTGCCTACTGACGAAGAAATGTAACCGTCATCAGGCTGTAATTTTGGTAACTATAACTTGACGGTAAATTGAAAACATTCCCTGAATTGTTGAAATTCGCCGTGGATCTTGGCGCATCCGACCTGCACATGTCAACGGGCTCGATTCCGATGATCCGGGTGGATGGTCGGATGAAGAAACTCAACATCCCGAAGCCCACTGCCGAGGAGATGGAGGAGGAGATTCATCGGATGTTGAGTCCCGAGCAGTGGGAGAGGCTCGAGGAGATGAAGGAGATCGACCTTTCCCAGAAGATCAATTCCGAGAACGGCGATCTCATCGCTCGCTTCCGGGTCAACGTATATTCACAGATCAACGGTTACGGTGTGGCTTTTCGTACGATCCCGTCGGAGATTCGGGGCTTCGAGGAGCTTGGACTGCCCGAAATACTCAAGGATCTTACGTTGCGCGATCGCGGGTTGATACTGTTTACCGGACCCACCGGTTGCGGTAAGTCCACGTCGCTGGCGGCGTGCATCGATTACATCAATGAGTACAAGGAGCTTCACATCATCACTATTGAGGATCCCATCGAGTACTATCAGAGCAGCCGCAACTGCCTGATCAACCAGCGTGAATTGGGTGCCAACACGCACTCGTTCGCCAACGCGCTGCGGTCGGCTCTGCGTGAGGATCCCGATGTGATACTGGTGGGTGAGATGCGTGACCTGGAGACGATCTCGCTGGCTCTGACCGCCGCGGAGACCGGTCACCTGGTGTTCGCGACCCTTCACACATCTTCCGCCGCCAAGACGATCGACCGTATCATCGACATCTTTCCCGCTTCCCAGAAGCAGCAGGTCAGGTCGATGCTCGCGGAATCTCTTGAGGCGGTGATAGCCCAGAAACTGTTGCCCAAGAAGGGCGGTGAAGGACGCGTGGTTGCCTGCGAGGTTATGGTCGCCACGGTCGCGGTCCGCAACCTGATTCGTGAGGATAAGATCTACCAGATACCCTCCACGATTCAGGCTGGTGGCAAGGCAGGGATGCAGGGATTGGACCAGGACCTGCAACGGCTCCTGCACAAGGGGATGATCGATCGGGAGATCGCCGCCCTGGTGGCGGAGAACCCGAAACTGTTCGAGGTCGACCTCAACCAGTAACCGGAATCGGAACCGGTGACAAGCATGATATTGAATTGACCGCCTCATGGTCAGGCGCTGTTCCCGTTCGGATTGAGAACGATCTCGAACAGTTGAATCTGTTGTTAAAGGGCGAGAAAAACTATTTTAAGGCCCAGCACAAAATGTTATTTTGAAGGAGAACAAGATGAGTGTAAAGTTTAAGAAATGGCGGCAGGACGAAGGCGGCATCGACTTTATCCAACTGATCGTCGGCTTAATGATCATTTCCATCGCCGCAGTCGGGACACTTCAAGCGCTCTATTATGGTTATGATCAGCTTGATTTCCAGATGCGGTACAGGAAAGCGATCTCGATTGCCCGTTCACATGTCGAGTATATTCAGGGCAGGCTTCATTCCGATTACAGCGACAAACGTTTCAGTGATCTGCAGTTTACAGCCGGAAACCTCAACAACCCTGATATCAAACTGCTCGACCAACGAGATCCATCGCGGGATTATGACGACATATACTGCGAGGTCTCGCACGGCCCGATGGTGCCGGTCAATCTTCCGGATACAAAAGGAGATGACTACTGGCCCATATCGGTTTACGTAAGGTGGAGCGAGCCGGGCGAGAATGATGTCGTACCTATTCACATGGTGCACTTTGCTGCCCGGATGGTTCCTGCGGGATTTTGAGGGAAGATTGGACTGAATTAACGCTTCCAAGGCATGGCGAAGATGTAGAAAGGTAAGGTGGTTACATGAGATTGAAGAAGACCAATTGGTCCAGGGATGGTGGATGGACCTTTGTTGAGGCGATGTTGAGCGTGGTGATCATGTCGATCATGGTGCTTGGCCTCACGATCGTTCTTATGGCGTTCAGGGAGCATCTCGACCGGAGTTGGTCCATCAGGGTGATGGATCAATACGGCAACGATGTCATCGAGAGGTTGACCCACGAGTTGAGAAACGCAGTGGATGTTTCTGTTCGGAACAGTTACGGCAATACCCAGGAAATCATTATCAGTTATCTGGATCCCAACTATCTGGATCGAACCTATAAGCATCGCTGGCGAGCGGATCTGCACACAAACCAGATCAAGGTGGACAACGCCCCGATCGATCCCTTCTTTCCACCGCGCAAACCGGGCAGAGGTGAATCGTACCAGATACTTCAGTTTACACTGACGAAATTCGGAGTGTTGACACCCAATCCGGACGAGAATCGGGAGGCGCACTTCCGCAACCAGGCGTTTTTGAATGCAACCTATGACATCAGGTTCAAGGTCCGTTATAACCGGAATGCCATCAACCCCGGTGAGCGGAATTGGAGCTATGAGAAGGAATATTCGAACCGGGTTTACCTCAGAAACAAGAACCTGCCGATCCGAAACCGGGTTGATTAACAGGATCACCGAATCGAGGATTTTAATCGGTGTAAATGGATTTAGTAAAGATGAACTGTTAGGAGTGGAAAAATGAAGCGGAAAAGAAACTTATTCAGCGAAGAGGGCAACATTCTGATTATGTCCGTGGTGATCGTAGCGCTGCTGGTCGCCACCGGCATGGGTTACATGAGATGGTCTGCCGACGAGAGATGGGATACGGCGTACGAACAGGCTACAGTACAGGCTTATTTCCTGGCGCAGGCAGGGCTCATTGAAAAAGGTTTGCTGTATCTGCGCACCCGCAAACCGAGCGAACTGCCCGCGGCCACGGTGTATCTCACCCCGGGTTACATCAGAGACGCCGGCTTGTACCATAAGGTAAAGGTGGTTCGGGTGAATAGCATGGGTGAGGGCAACGTCTTCCAGAGGTCGGATACATACGACATATTCGCGACCGGGCGGGCGGAATTCTGGAACCATCAGCTCGGAAACCGCAATTATGGTCAACCGGTGAAGGTGGAGCGAACCGCCAAGCTTCGAGCGAGGCTGAGGTCGTTTTCCAATTATATGTACCTCACGAACTTGGAGACCACGGAATACGACGAGATCATCTGGTTCTGGACTTACGACACGCTTTACGGCAGGACTCATTCCAACGATTACATAGGACTCAAGTATTCACCGCACTTTTACGGACCTATTTCGACCTGCCAGGATCGTTTCGTATATTTTGGCCAGGATAATCCATACTTCGCATATCCGCCGCAGTTCAACGTTCCGCCGGTTCTGTTCCCCAGGACCGCTGAGACGCTGCGGGCGAACGCGCACTGGATAGATGACGGCGGTGGTCGCTACATGACGCGCGTCTGGATGCGGGGCGCGGCGGGAATTGTCACCTACCAGTACGAACTGGGCGCCGAGCCGCCGCCGCTCTACGGCATGGCTATTGATGAACTGCAGAACGTTCAACGCTTTCAACCGCCTGGCTGGGGTGCGATATTTGTAGACGGTCAGGCGGAGGTTTACGGCGAGGTGTACGGTAACCTGACGGTAGGCACATCCGGCGACATGTGGCTGGTTGACAATATCTATTACGCCGACGCCCGCGAGGCGGACGGCTACTTCGACTGGCGCGCGGCTGTGCACATGCTCGGACTGGTTTCCGAGAGCAACATCATCATCAAGGACAACTGGTACAACGGCCGGGAGAACGGTTTCCGCACCCATCACGAAGCAGCCATCGAATGGCATTCGATCACCATCACCGCCGGTATGGTCGCTCTCAACCAGTCGTTCACCTTCCAGCACCAGAACGACGACTGGGAGGCCTACCAGGGACCGACGCCCGATGAGAGGGGCATCATCCACCTGCGGGGCGCGGTGACACAGTGGCGCCGCGGGTACGTTCACCGCTCCAACCACATCGGAACGGGTTACGGCAAGGATTATCACTATGACTTCCGTTTCGACGAGCGTCCGCCGCCGTTCTACCTCGAGGCGATGGACGAAGAAGGTCACGGTCTGTTTGATATAATATCATGGGGAGAGTTGGGACCCGGCGAATAGGTTCCCGGCGATTCCGGAGGAGATCTTAATAAATCGGTTCCCGGCGGTTTCATCTGCCGGGAACCGGCAAGAAACCCGGAAGCTGAATGCGGGACTTGCCGCACTATGATTTATGTTGTCCTGATGCTGAATGGTTGAAACGTTCAGCACGGCAAGTGCAACAGCGGTTTTCGGTTTTTTTTATACGGGAATTCCCGATCATTATCTAAATCGGTGGCAAAATGTTTGGCTTGCGCAGCAACCTTAGAGTTGGATTGGACATCGGCTCTCACAGCATTAAGCTTGCCGCGGTCGAGAAAATGGGACCGCGCTTTCGCCTGGTCAAGTGGAAGTGTCAGGAACTTTATACGGGAGGGGATCGCTACGATCCCGAGGGACCCAAGAAGTCGGTTGCCGTTCCGGGGCTGATGAGGATGTTCAACGAACTTCAAATAATGCCCAAACGTATCAAGCGACTGGCGTCATGCATCGGCGGGCAGCTCGTTTCGGCGAAGGAGATTTCGAGTGTCATGCAGACGGAGGCGGAGATGGCTTCCAGCCTGCTGCTCGAAGCCAGGAAGCACATTCCGTTGGACGGCAGCGAAACCGTCGTCGACTACCAGATCATGGGCGACGACGTGACGGACTCCGACAAGGTGAGAGTCCTTCTGGTCGCCACAACCCGCAGGAACTATGAGACTCACCAGGACTTCCTGCGTGAGATCGAACTGAAGCCCGGCATTATAGACATCGAACCGCTGGCGTGCCTGAATTCCTATATAATTCATTCCCAGATGCCCGATGAAGGGGTGGCCATCTTTTTGAACATCGGCGCCCGCCGGACGACGCTGTCCGTCTACGGTCGCCGGGACAGCTTCTTCACCCGTGATCTGCCGATCGGTGGTCAGGCGTTCACTGAAGAGCTCATGCACAAGTACGGCATCAGTTACGAGGAAGCCGAAAGGGTGAAGCGTGAACAGGGGATGGAGCCCGACCTTGAGAGGAAGGGCGGTAACGGCGAATCTTCACTGTCGCTGGCGGAAAAATCCACCTTCGATAGACTGGGCGACGAGATAAACAGGTCGCTTCGTTTCTACGTCAAGGAGACCGGACAATCCGTTTTCACTCATTTCGTGTTGACCGGCGGCGGAGTGCTGCTGCCTGGTCTTGACACCTACCTTAACAACAAGTTCAACCTGCCCATCGAGCTCTATAACCCGTTCAATCAGTTGGACAGTCGTGTTCCGATAGAGGCTGAAAATCCATATCAAATGGCTGCCGCGATCGGTCTTGCTATCAGAGGGGACCTGTAAAGATGATATCACAATTCACCATCAATCTCAACAAGGGCGAGGATATTGCCGAGCGTGAGGCGCGCTGGCGTCGCCGTCGTGAGATCATTACACTGACGGTACTGATTATCGCCGTGCTGATCGCCACAATAATCAACATCGGTCAATACCGGATCGTCGAGGGTATAATCACCACCAAGCAGACGATTATCCGCGATATAGATCGTCAGTTGGATTCCCTGGAGAAGACCGGAAAGAACATCTCCAAGCAGGATGTTCTGGCGCTGGCGAAGCTTGAAAAGGAGCGTGTGCTGTGGACCAAGAAACTTCTGGGGCTGGGCAGCGAGCTTCCTGAAGAGATGGCGTTGACATACCTTGAATTCAAGAACAACATCTTTCTCATCCGGTTTATAACCACGATCAAGAGTAACGAGAAGGAGTTCGACAAGGTCAAGGAGATGATCGATAAACTGCGTGCTTCCCCCATGTTCTTCCGGGATTTCCGCGAGATGCGTCTGAAGGAACAGCATCGCGCTGATGTTGACGAACAGACCGTGCTCTCGTTCTCCGTGCTGTGCAAGCTTGAGAGGGGTGCAGTGAAGGGAAGACGCGGCAGGGGAAGAAGCTCACGGGCTTCCGGGTCGTATCGCGGTTAGATAACAGCTTATATACACTGGGTTTATTAGATGAAACGCAATTTAATTTTACTTGTCGTCCTGGTGCTGTTCGGCGGTGGTGCCTGGAGTTATTACCACTGGGTCTTTGCCGATTATCCACAGCAGATTCGGCAGTACGACCGAACCATCCAGTTGCGGGACGAAAAGCTGATCAGCGCCCAGATCATCCATCAGCAGCTCGATCTGGTCGCCAACCTGATCGAGAAGAACCTGGCGCTGTCCAAGTCCGACTCGCTCGCCGAAGATGCTTCGCTTCCATTCCTGGGATATATCACGGGGATTCTCGATGATCTTGACATCAAGCTCATCAAGCTTGAACCGGGAAAGAAATCGGCGCGTCTTGACTACGTTCGTACTCCGTATACGCTTACGCTTGACGCCTCGTATAAGAAACTCGGGAAATTCATCAACCGGTTGGAGAAGTCCGAGAGGCTTATTACAGTCGAGCAGTTCGAGGTGGACAACGCAATCAGGAAATCCGGGGCGAGGACCGAAATAGATGCGGACTTGAGTTCTCACATAATGACACTCAGGATCTCAACCCTGACTTTGATCAAACAGCGCTAAAGAGGCGGGAGGCACTATAAATGAAGGGGCGCGATAAGCTCTTTTTCAATCTGCTGTCGTTTTTACTTCTGGTAGTTATTATTCTGGTGGGGGTTAAAACGCGCGAAGTGGATCAGCAGATCAACAGATGGGAATCAGAGATAAGACGTCGTCAGGAGAGAGGCGTTCATGATCCCGTGCTGAGGGAAACAGTCGATAAACTCGAGGCGGAGCTGCGCGCTCGCCTTGCAGAGACATTTGATCTGGAGGAGGATCCTCTCGATCTGTTGCGGGTGATCCACACTCGCAAGTTCAAGAAGAAATTCGGCGAATCGGCTGAAACTGAAACCAGGATGCGGCTTTCCTGTACGGTCACCGGTGAGAAGGGGCCGTCTGCCATCGTCAAGTATCGCGGCCGAAGTAATGTTCTGGCTGTTGGGGACAAGATCGGTAACTACCGTGTGGAATCCATCGGGGTGAACCGCATGGTTCTCAAACGTGGAGCCGAACGACTGAGACTTATTACCGAAAAGGCGCCTGATACCATTCAGGAGGAGGAGAAGCTGTTTGGTCCCGCGGGTGAAAAACTCCCGGTTATCGAAGTCAAACAGATCTCGATTGGTAACGAGTAAATCGGTCGGCTGATTACAAACAGGAACAGCTAACAATCTAAATTGTCATTATAAAAGGAGTACAAATGGGCGGAACGTTCCGGGGTCTGAGAACTCTATTTATAGCTACGGCTTTGATCCTTGTCGCAACACCGTTTAGCGCGGGACGGGCTCAAGATACGGGCGAGGTCGGAACAAAAATGCAGTCAATAACCGAGACCGCCCCCGGTTTGAGGACGGTCGTCAGCATTGACGCTGAAGATGCTTATTTGCCCAGTGTCTTGTCAATTCTTGCCGCCAAGAGCGGTTTCAATATCGTAACCGGTCCAGGCGTATCAAAAGAAGAACGCATCTCTATTCACCTTAAAGATACACCCATCGAAGAGGCCATGAATCTGGTAGTACGGGCTGCCGGATTGTCCTACGAAATCGTCGGTAATTCTTTTCTGGTCGCCACATCAAAGAAGTTGAAGGAGCAGGTCGGACAGAATTCCTATGTCCTGTCGCTTCAATATGCCGACGCGGAGACAGTGAAGGATCTGCTTGAGGATTTCCCGGCACAGATCCAGGTGGACAAGGGCGGGAATAAACTACTGGTGATCACAACCCCCAAGGTGATAACCGATATTGAACGCGTAGTGAAGAGTATTGATGTGGCTTCACTCCAAATTACTCTCGCGGCTCGATTGATAGAGGTTTCGGTTGAGGATGAGGAGAGACTGGGCATCAACTGGTCGAAGCTCTCCGGCAGTACATCGCTGCACCTGTTTGAGGGGCAGGTAAATCCCAGTACGGAAGCGGCTTCGGCCGTCGACGCGGTCTCCAAGCGTCCCGCTCAGTATAACCCGTTCGAGGAATTCAACGATTTCAACGGATTTGGCAGTTTCTGGCGATCGCAGCCGGTTTATGAAATCGCCCTCGACTGGCTGCTCAAGAACAGCGTAGCCGATGTCCTTGCCAACACCAAGGTCGTGACGATGAACGCCCAACCAGCCATGATCGAACTGGTCGACGTGGTTCCCTACGTAACCAGCTCAGGTGGCGTGGGTGGTCAGGTGTCGGTACAGCGTGAGGAGGTCGGCATCAAGCTGTCGATTACTCCGCAGGTCAACACCGACGGTTACATCACCGTTTCGGTTATTCCTGAAGTCAGCTCGATCTTTGAATTCATCGGTCCCGATCAGACGATTCCGCGTATCGTGCGTCGTACGGCTTCGATGACCGTGCGCGTGAAGAATCATCAGTCAATTATTGTCGGCGGTCTGATGGGCTTGACCGCCCTGAAGACCACGCACAAGGTGCCTTTCTTCGGCGATATCCCGTACATAGGCGGTCTTTTCCGTTATAACGTGGTCACCCACAAGAAGACCGATCTGATCATGGAGGTCACTCCCCATATACTTGTTGATGAGTATACCTATATCGAAAAGTCGGAGGATCTCAAGCATACGATTGAACTGTACAAGAATGAGGTGAGCAAGGAATTCAACGACGACGAGTAAAGGAAGGAGAGATAATCAGCGTCAGGAGAATATCTTCTGGCTGGTAAAGGTATAGCCGTGTCAGCGTCGAGGAAGTACCGCCGATTCCAGAGGTCTGCTTTGACGGGGGGAATGTCGGTCTATTTGTTCTGTTGCTCTTTGGCATTCTGCCAGCTCAAGGATGTTGGTCTCACAAATCCGCTGGAGAAGTACAAACAGGTTCCGACCCGCCCGAAAGCTGAAACCAAGGCGCTCGAGGGGGTTATCGATCCGGCCGAGTATGTTCTGGGAGCGGGTGATCGGCTGGAGATCGCTGTCTGGGGTGATATCGAAATGACCTTCGACATCTTCGTTACACCGGACGGTACGATCTCCATACCCGGCATCGGACCTGTTCATGTTGCCGGGAATTCGATCGCGGAGGCGGAGAAGCTCCTGCATGAGAAATCCCGCCGGTCTTATCCCGGTGCGCGGATCAGCCTCAAGCTGATCGAGATCAGATCGATGAAGGTCTCCATAAGCGGAGCGGTGGCGGAACCGGGCGTTTATGAGCTTACTTCGATTGACCGCCTCTCTGCATTGATCTTTCTGGCGGGTGGATTTCTGGAGCCCGAAAGTCGGAAATCGAGCGGACAGGAAGAAGAGACAGTCGTTGCGGAGGAGAGGAGTCGATCGGAAAAAAAGAGCGAGCTTGATGTACTTGACAGGGAGAAAGCGGCCCCGTCGCGGCGAAAGATCAGGATTGTCGATCGAACGGGCGGGCTGAAGGTTGTCGATTACCTGCGTTACGAAAAGGCGGGTGATCGCCGATCCAATCCGGTTCTGAGTGATGGCTCCCAGGTGCACGTACCGTTGATGGACAGGGATGTCGGGGTGATTCACATCTTCGGCGCCGTCAAGGACCCTGGCGAATACGAGTATGTTGATGGTGACAGGCTGCTCGATATCCTGGAGATCGCCGGGGGGGTTCGTACTGATGCCCTGCTGAACGATATCGAAGTAACGAGCTTTTTGGATGATGATGACAGCACCTGCGTTCGTCGGGTAGACTTGACTGACCCGAACGCCGACCCGCGCGGCCCGTTACTGAAGGTTGATGACCGGATCTTTGTCAGATCGAAACCGGATTACCACCCCCGTTATTACGTTGAGATCAGGGGTGAAGTCAAGTATCCCGGCGTATATCCGATTGAGGACAACATCACCCGCCTGACCGAGGTGATCGAAGCCTGCGGGGGCTTCACCGGCAGGGCGGACGTTTCCGGCGGCAGTGTTGAAAGAACAGCGCTTGAAAAGGTTGATGATCCGGAATACCAAAGACTTCAGAAGATACCGGTCGGCGAGATGAGTGATATGGAATATGAGTATTTTAAATTGAAATCCCGTGAGATCGTGCCGGATGTGATTGTTGATTTTAACAGATTATTCAGGAAAAATGACACTTCATGCGATGTTGTATTAAGGGATCGCGATGTTATAGAGATACCCACTTTGACTCCGACGGTCAACGTGATCGGAAAGGTTCGCAGCCCCGGACTGGTGAAATTCAGTGACGGTGCTGATTATAAATACTACATAGAGAAAGCCGGCGGTTTTTCCTGGAACGCCAAGAAGAATAAGATACGTTTGATTAAGGCACATGGCGGAGTCTGGGAGAGACTTGACAATAAAAGCAGGATCGAGATCGGCGATACAATCTTTATCCCCGAGAAAAAGGATACAAATTGGTGGGAGTATACTAAGGAAATACTCCTGGTTCTTTCACAGTTAGCCACTATCGTAGTGGTAGTGCAATCATTATAGGTAATGCACCATATGCAGTTCCGTCCCTTAGCGGCGGAGAAATGCGAAGCTGTGGTGAAATGGTAAGATGCAAAGTTATGGAGGGTAAGGTAATGCAAAAGCTGCTTGTAACTGTAACGGTACTATTTGCAGTTCTCACCATCGGCCTGATGATGGGTTGTAGTGATGACAACCCCAGCATCATCGGCGGACAGGGCGGCAACGAAGTCGCCTCTATTGAGCTGCGTATCACCCACAACCTGATCCGGGGTTTCGTAGGCGAAGAACGCCAGGAGACCATTACGGCGATCGCGCGCAACGCCAACGGGGTGGGAATGCCGAACGTGATGATCGATTTCGGCATCCAGAATCCCGAATCCTATAAGGGAACGCTGGCAATGGCCGGCGGCGATTCGGCGATGACAAATTCCAACGGTGAGATAACGGCATCCTATTCTGTCGTGCTCCAGCGCAGTGCAACGGTGGTTATCACGGCAACCGCCGGAAATGTAACTCAAACCACGATCATCAATCTTGAGATCGTGGATGATATCGTGGGCGCCATTCACATCGAAGGACCGAATGTGCTCAAGGTTCCGCCGAACCAGACAGCTTCCGCCACCGTGACCGCTTCGTTGTCGGACACGGACGGGAAAGCGATCTCCGGCATCCAGGTGCACTTCAGGACATCCCCGTCGAGCCTGGGTTACGTTGACAGCGAGACGGGCGTCACCGACATCAACGGTCGTGTCAGCAAGACCTTCAGGACCATCGTCAACGAGACGGGTACCTGTAAAGTCTTCGCCAGTGTGGGTCAGCACGAAGACTCCACCGCCATCGAAATCACTCCACGTGCGGAGCCGTTCGCCATCGCGATTTTGACCGATACACCCTTGATAAAGGTTGTCCCCGATCAGAACGCGCAGATTGAAATCTTAGCCGTTGTCACCGACGAAGACGGCGTAGGCGTGCCCCGAGCCACGGTCAGCTTCACAATAGAACCGGTTGTCGCGGGCGGGAGAATCTTCGGATCATTAACACCGATCGATACAACGGACGCCAACGGTGAAGTCAGGACCACTTTCAGCACGCTTGGCGAAGACGGCCGTCTGCTTCTCAGAGCTACCGTGCTTCCCAGCAGCGGGTACTTCTCGCTCCCCGATGGCGATGTGCAGTCGGATGACATGAACAGCTCAGGAAAGGGTCAGGCGGGAATCGCGGGCGCTGATGACGATGAACCGATAACAGACGTTTTGGAGCTTACGGTTGAACTGCTCACCAGCGAGATCGGAAATCTGAGTCTGGCGGTCAATCCGGGATACTTGAACCTTCAGCCCGATACAGTTGGCACTGCAATGGTGTATGCAACAGTCGTCGATTACTCTCGCAACGGTATCGCCAATCTGCAGGTGGATTTCAATTGTATTTACGGTTCTCTGGCCCGTTCGACTCCCACTGACAGCAGTGGTGTTGCCACCGCAGAGTATTACATTCGCCCCAATACGGACTTCCCCCCGGGTGAGGGCGGAGATGCGGTCGAAGCGATCGTAGACAGCATCAGCGCGGAAATCCCCGGGACGCGGGCGGAACTTCATAAGACGGTCGGAATAACCGTTGAGAAATCCGCCAGCGATATTGGCCACTTGGATTTAACCACCGATGTGATCTATATTTATGCGGATCGCGGCTTGACGGTCGCCAACCTGCAGGCGGTCCTCAAGGACGCCAACGACCAGGCTCTCGCCGGTCGCGAGGTCATCTTCACTTCCACCCATGGTGCGGTCAACTCACCGGTGATCACGGACACGCTCGGAATCGCCCGGGCGGTCTTTACCGATATCGGCGTGCCATCACTTGACGAAGCGGGAAACAGCGTTCCGGCTGTGATTTCAGCGTTGTACAACCCGATGTCGCTGGTATCGCGCGTTGAAGTTACGATATTGGAAAGAAATCCGGTGGACCGCATAACGCTGTCTTCGGCTGAGGATCGTGTAACTGCAGGCAGCCCTGACTCGACCTGGGTCGGTGCAACGTGCTTCCTCTCCAATGAAGACTTTGCGCCGCAGGGACAGCTTGTCTTCTTCGAGACGGATCTCGGGCGTTTCGTCAGTGATGCGGTACCGATTACGGGCAACTTCGGGCAGGCGGAGAACTACTATATCGCCGATCCGCGCGTCGGCACCGCTCACCTGAGATCCTATGTAATCAATACTGATTCTTCAATCATTTACAGCAATGAGGTTGAAATCACCCTGGTCGCCGGTCCGCCGGTCAGGATTACGGTCACCGCCGATCCGCAACGACTGGAGACCAACGATCCCGGAGTCTTCTCGACCATCACGGCGACCGTTCTGGATACATCGAACAACCAGGTGGGCGCCGGCAAGTTGGTTACATTTACCAGCACGCTCGGAACGCTGAACCGCCTGTCCGCATCCACGGACGACAACGGTCAGGCGATCGTTCGTCTGTCGCCGGGCGTCAGCGCCGGAGTGGCGGAAATTACGGCCACGGTCAACACGCCTGCCGGCCCGATAAGCGGCCAGACGACGGTTGATATCGCCTCGGCAGGTCCCAATACGATCCAACTGGACGCCGATCCGCCGGCGATTACCGTTGCAGGTGCAGGTGGCAACTCGTCCAGCCGTCTGATCGCTTCGATCTTTGATGCGAACTATAACGCGGTCGAGACGCCCAGCACGGTGGTGTTCCAGTTGCTGAACGAGCCGGACCAGCCCGCCGGATGCAACATCAACAACCGGGGTCAGCTCGACTCGGCGGAGACTTCCGGCGGCATCGCGGTCGTCACACTGAACTCGGGCACGCAGTCCGGCTCCAAGCTGATACGCGCCTACACCTGGCGAGATCCTGCTACCCGACAGGATACGGTAAGCGTTACCATTTCGAGGGTTCAGGTGCTCGCCGGACCGCCTGACCAGGCGGACATCGACGTCAACAACGAGGGCGAGAACAGGGACGGCGGCGTCTGGGCGATCGAGGTCAATGCACGTGTCTTCGATCAGTACAGGAATCCGGTCGAGGACGACATCCCGGTGCAGTTCACCTGCGATTCCGTGGCTTCCATCGGTGAAGCCTGGACCGGCAACGAGAGTCGTAACCAGACTTCGGAGAAGGGTATCGCCTACGCGGTCATGACCTACAACAGCGACAACACCTTCGATACCCTGATGATCCAAGCCTCGATCCGCACCGAGGAGAGAACCATTGAAGCCTCCCGTCAGCATACGCTTCCTCTGCAGGAAGGTGTCCTGGTGCTGCACTGCTCGCCGCAGAACTGGATGATCGATGCGCCGGACATGGGAGAGACGAACATAGAATGCTTGGTGGAGCTCAGGGACGGGCACGAGGTGCTGATCAATAATGCGCCGATTCTGTTCACATCCAACCGGGCGTACTTCTACTGGTATAACTATTACCGTGCGCCGCGTTACCGGATGTACGACCACCTGGCCGATCCTCCGGAACCGGCGGTCAAGTACACCGGCTGGAACATTGACAACGGGCATCGGGAGCACCGCGAGCAGCGGGGACAGGCTACCGTATATCTGCGCGGTGAGGAACCGGATTACTTCCTCGACGCCGTTTCCCCTGAGGTCAACGTTCAAATTGAGGCTCAGGTTGTAGGTTACGAGGATGTGGTGGCGGACCCGGTGGTCGTGGTCATCACTCGACATCCGTAGAGGGGAGTAAGGTTACGGAGGCGCTGACCGGCATGGTCGGTCAGCGCCTCTGAATTTATTTGTTCAACATTTGTTATTTCGACAGGATAACCGCGGCAGTTCTATCGGTAGTGATAACGGTCGAAATAATCAGCTTACACCATAGGACCGTTTAGTTGCAAATGGAAGCATTAAAGGACGTACCCACATTCGCAAAGTTGGGTGAAATCCTCGTTGGAGCGGGCGTAATCACCGAGGAGCAACTCAAGAAGACGCTCGCTGAACAGAAGTACAGCGGAGAAAAGATAGGCGACCTGTTCATCAAACTCGGTTATGCGGTCGAGGAACAGGTTTATGCCGGTCTGGCTCACCAGATGAACATGGAGTTCATCGATAACGAGAAACTCCTTGAGGCGAGTGAAGACGCTGTCAGGCTGATTCCCGAGGCGTTTGCGAGGGAGAACACACTGATTGCCAGCGCATTGGAGAACGGTAATCTGATGGTTGCCATGGTGGATCCGGATGACATTATCGCCATTGACAACCTGCAGAAACTGACCGACCAGAAGATTATCCCGGCGCTGGGAACGCCCACCGGAATCGCAATCGCCATAGAGAAACTCTACGTCCGCATCCGCAAGGATACTGAAGTCAGGGATGTGATCGACGATCTCCAGATTTTCGCCGAAGCCGATGATGAAGAGGACGGCATGGTCGATATGACCAAGGCTGATGCCACGCTGGATGATGCACCGGTGGTGAAGCTGGTTAATCTGATTATCGCTGACGCGATGAAGGAACGGGCGACCGATATTCATATCGAGTATCAGGATGACTATGTTTCAGTGCGCTATCGCATCGACGGTGTGCTTCAGGAGGTCATGACGCCGCCGCACTCGTCTCATCCCGGGATAGTTTCGCGCATCAAGATCATTTCGCGGTTGAACATCGCTGAAAAACGTCTGCCGCAGGATGGCCGGTTCGGGATCAAGACGACGGAACGAGAAGTTGATGTGCGTGTTTCGATCCTGCCCACCGTAAACGGCGAGAAGATCGTGCTGCGTTTACTGGACAAATCCTCATTCTCGAGGTCTCTCACGCAGCTCGGCTTCGAGCAGGATATGCTCATGATCTTCAAGCGCAACATCATTCAACCGTACGGGATGATTGTGGTGTCCGGGCCCACCGGTTCGGGAAAATCGACCACGCTGTACGCATCGTTGAGCGATATCAAATCGATTGAAGACAACATCACCACCGTTGAGGATCCGGTCGAATATCACTCGAACGGCATCAACCAGGTGCAGGTCAAACCCAAGATCGGGCTGACGTTTTCCACCGCGCTGCGGCATATTCTGCGTCAGGACCCTGACAAGCTGCTGATCGGTGAGATTCGCGACGGTGAGACGGCGGACATCGCCATCAAGTTTTCGCTGACGGGTCACATCGTGTTCACCACCCTTCACGCCAACGACGCGCCGTCCACGATCACGAGGTTCATTGACATCGGCGTTCCTCCGTTTCTGGTCGGAAGTTGTCTGTTGCTGGTGATGGCGCAGCGTCTTGTGCGGAAAATCTGCCCCAAGTGCAAGCAGGAGTACGAGCCGGACGAGTATGAGATGCAAGCGCTCAACTTGAGCGACGACGAGAAGGAGCGCTACAAGGACATCAAGTATTACCGCGGGAAGGGCTGTGTTTACTGCCGTAACACCGGCTACTACGACCGAACGGGGATATTTGAGCTGCTTGAGATCAAGGGGCCGATCCGTCGTTTGATCTTCGACAACGCGAACCAGGAGGAGATCAGGGACGAGGCGATAAAGCGCGGCATGGTTACCCTGCGTGAAGCCGCGTTGCGCAAGATCGCCGCCGGCGTAACCACCCTTCGCGAAGTGCTCCGGGTGACCGTTCAGGAATACGAATAGAGTCTTGAGATAAATTCGACTAACTGAGGAAGTCTATGCCCCAGTTTCAATACGTAGTTACAGACACCAAGGGCATCCGACGGGAGGACAAACTGCGAGCCTCCAACCTGGATGCAGCGATGCAGTCGCTGACCAAGAAGGGCTACAAGGTTGTGTCCTTGCGGGAGGTTAAATCCGCGGTCGGAACGACCGCGTTGCCCCCGGTTCACGAGCAGATCCAGACCTCACTCCAGAAGCTGAAGGACTTTATTCCCCTTAACACGCTGGTCTTTTTTACCCGTCAGCTATCGACGATGTTCTCCGCCGGTCTGACGATTGAGAAGTCGATCAGCAACCTGATGATAGAGGAGAAGAACCATCGTTTCCGCAGGATTCTGGCGAAGGTTGGCAACGACCTGAAAAAGGGGATGAGCCTCTCAGAGGCGCTGTCACTCAACCCCGGCACGTTTGATGGGTTGTACGTGGCGTTGGTTCACGCTGGAGAGATTTCGGGATCGCTGCATGTTATTCTCGAGGAGCTTGCCGATTACCTCGAGGTTATGGCTGACACGAGGCGCAAGGTGATTTCGGCGCTCTCCTATCCGGGTTTCGTGATGATCTTCATGATCCTGATCGTTTCCGGATTGCTGCTTTTTGTGGTTCCTCAGTTCGCCGAGATTTACGCGAAGTTCGGCGCCAGGCTTCCCGGACCGACCCGGGCGCTGGTTGCGCTTTCGCAGTTGATCAGTAATTATTTTGTCACAATTGCGCTGCTGACGATAGTGGTGCTGTTTGTCGGCTGGATTGTTTCCATGACGGAGAAGGGAGGTATGGTCTTTGATACGATCAAGCTTCATTTCCCCGTCTTCGGCATGCTGGTTCAGAACTCGATCATGAACAAGTTCGCCAAGACATTCGGCATCCTTCTCGGCAGTGGTGTGCCGGTGCTCGAATCGTTGACTCATGTGCAGCGTGTCGTGCGGAATCGAGTTATCGTCCGGGCGCTGGAGACATCCAAGATGTTGATAAAGGATGGCTTTGCCATCTCTGTGGCGCTCAAGAAAACGGACGTATTCCCGCCGACGATCATCCAGTTGATCGCCACTGGAGAAGAGACCGGTGAGATGGATAGACTGCTGGATAAAGCGGCTTATTTCTATGCCAAGCAGGTTGATGCAGTTGTCGAAAGGTTGACTTCGCTGATTGAGCCCTTAATGATAGTTGTCCTTGGCGCGGTGGTGGTTTCGATCATCATTTCCATCTACCTGCCCATCTTCAAGTTGGGTTTCGCCTTATCGCGAGGTCTTTAGAAGCTGTACCCAGGGTTCGGCATGAACAACTGTTTACGGTTTTTGAGAGACACGGTTTCGCCGTGTCTCTCTGTATTTACAGGTGTTGTTTCCAAATGGACAGATGATGATCCATCACCAGCCGGCGCGATTCATTTTCAATTGCAGGAGACGGGAGATTGACCGCCGATGATTGATTACCGGCTTGGATACTTGCTGGCGTTCATCTTCGGCAGCGCGCTGGGGAGTTTCCTGAACGTTGTGATTTATCGCGTGCCGCTGGGCAAGTCGATTGTGCTGCCCGCTTCTCACTGCCCGAATTGCGGACGAGCCATCAAGCCTTACGAGAATATCCCCATCCTGAGCTATCTTTTCCTCAGATGTAAATGCGCCGGCTGTGGCGCGGTGATTTCACCGATCTATCCGGCGGTGGAAGCAGGTATGGGGCTGTTGACGGTTCTTCTGCTTGCGTATTTCGGCTGGAGCCGGGAGCTGTTGCTGTACGGTTCGATGACGGCAACGCTGCTGGCGTTGTCCGTGATTGATATCAGGACTTTTCGGCTGCCGAACAAGATCGTCCTGACCGGTGCGCTGATCGCGGTTGTCTTGACACTTGTATTCTTCCGGGATCGTGTGCTGTCGATGGCTCTCGGCGGGTTGACCGGTCTGGCGCTGCTCGGTCTGATGGGGTTGATCGGGAGGCTGTTGTTCAGGAAGGATACGCTGGGGATGGGTGATGTCAAGCTGGCGGGGATGATGGGACTCTACCTGGGACCGGCACACACCGCGTACATGTTCGTCCTCGGGATTTTCACAGGCGCGGTTGTCGGGGTGGCTATGATTGCTGTAGGCGGAAAGAAATGGGGGCAGAGGATTCCATTCGGACCCTATCTGGCGTTGGGAGCGATTATCTCTCTCCTGTGGGGCGATTCCTTGTGGCAATGGTATTGGTCATTAGTAGTTCGGTAAAATACTTGACAAGAGGCGTCAGGTTTTTGTAGTTTTAAACGATAAGACAATTTACAGAAAGCCATAAAAGTACAGGAGGTGAAATGTTGCGGAAGATCTTGTTTATCCTTTTGCTGACCGGTTTACTGAGCCCGTCGCTGATTGCGCGGCCCGCGGATCCGGTTAATCCATGTTTTGACATACGATATTCGAATCCTCACGCAGTCAAGCTGATAGGTCCCGGCGCCGAACCGCTGGAAAGCGGTGCGGCAGAGTCCGGTGAGCAGGGCTTCGCAGGCAGGCCTGAGCGTGATGAAGCTGATGAAATTGAACCAATCGGCAACGTTGTGATCGGCGACGATTTCCTGATCGGTTACACCTGGTACGACTACCAGTCAAACGGCAGTATCGGCAAGCAGATAGCGAGGGACAGTTTTGGCGGCATTCATTTTACCTGGATGAAGGGTTACGATTCGGAAAACCGTCAGCGGCACACTGTTTACAACTACCTGCACCTGCCTGAGGAGGGCGGCGATGGTGAGCTGCTGGCGGAACCGGGCGATGCCGAGCGAGCCGACGCGGCAACCCGATCCGGCTACTGCTGTCTCGCGGTGCTGCCCTGTGGGCGTGAAGATCCCGCCGATAATGATTTGGGCGTTGTTTTTTTCCATTCCCAGGGTTATCAGGGCGCGCCGGATGATCAGTATGTAAGCACTACGCAGTCGGTGGATTTCATGCGCGCTTTTGGAGCGTTTGACGCGTCGTATCCTCCGGCGTTCCCGAACACCCAGTTCATCTGGCCACACGGAGCTGTTGACGGCAATAATGCTTCGCATGTCGTCTCATGCCAATACTTTGGCGAGGACGGCCCCATCTGGCACCGGATTGGTTACTGGCGCGGCACCGTTGATGACGAGTTTATCGACTGGACCTGGCCCGAAGTGCCTGTCAACCTGGATACGGTCGCCGTTATCAGTCAGATCGCTTCAGCATCACCGACTTCGGAAAGGGTGGTGTTGGCTTGGCATCACAGCCGGGTCGGCATTCCGACCGGCCCGTGGGAGGAATTTGGCGGTTTCTTCCAGCATAACAACGACATTCAGTACATCGTCTCCGACGACGGCGAGGAATGGGACTGGGATAACGGGATTCAGACGTTGACCAATATCCTGCCCGTGCGTCCTGATCTGTGGGCGATAGACTCGACGGAAGCCTACGGCGATACATTCCGGCCCTATTGCGACATAGACATACAGTTCGATCCCTGGGGCAACGATGAGTTGTACGCGACCTTCGCCACCAACGGTTTCTGGGAATACACGCAGGTGAATGACAGGGGCTGGCCCGCTTCTCAGACCGGTGAACACGATATTCTCTGGTTCTGGAGTTCCCGCGAGGATACGATCACCATGATCTATGACGGCTGGTATTTCAACCGTACGGATCAGAACGGGCTGCATTCCCGTTGCGGCGGCTGGCGTATGAACGCCGATCGCGGCTCGATCGCCTTTAACCCGGATGATGCCGGAACGATCTACGTCGTCTGGTGCAATTTCCCCAAGATCATGGAGCCAACCTATGACGATAACGGTAATTTCACCGGTTGGGACTGGCTTGAGGGCGCAACGGACACCAGCGGTTTGGGATTCAGCAATGCTGAGATCATGGTCTCGATCTCGACCGACTACGGCATAACCTGGCAGGAGCCGTATAACATCACCGGGACGCGCTGGGAGAATGACCAGGCGCCGGATGTGGGTGATTGCATGAGTGAAAACTGGCCTTCGGCGGCTTACGTGGCTGATGACTCGCTGCACATTATGTATATCCTGGACGGCGAATCCGGCGGCTGGCCACAGGCGGATGAGGGCGACGCCACCAACAACCAGGTTATATATCAACGGGTTGCGCTTGAGGATCTGGATCATGATCGCGATCCGGTCGAGCTGCCGCGCGAGGACTTCCAGTTCCACAACTACCTCGACTACAGGCCCTACGTGGAAGATCAGACGCGCGATCCGGGTGTCCCGACCCCGAACAACGACGTTAATGTCAGGGCGATCGTGCTGGCGGGAGGTGATCAGGAACTCGTGAATGTTGAGCTCCAGTATGTCATCAACGGTCCAGGGGATATCGAAACCGTGGATATGGAGCAGATCGAAGGTGATACCTGGGCGGCCGCGATTCCCGGTCAGGAAGAGGGAACGCGCGTTTGGTACCGTGTTCACGCCACCAACGACGCTGATTTCGACGGCTATGGTCCATCAGCGGTCTGGTACTGGTCATACGTCGTGCGCGAGGAGGGCGGACTGACGATCCAGGACGTCCAGAGTCACCCGCGCGAGTGGGGCGTTGACTATTCGCCCTACCGAGGCTACGAGGTGACGGTTCAGGGCGTTGTCACTACTCCGGCAACCTTCAACCAGCAGTTCGGCGCCTATGTTATTCAGAACGGACCGGGCGATGACTGGGCTGGTATCTACGTGCGCGGCATCGAGGCCGACCTTAACGAGGGCGACCTGATCGAGGTTACCGGTACGGTGATGGAGCGTGATCCGGAAGATCCCGGCTACTGGGAGTATGCCACCTATATCGACGTAACCGACTACGAGGTTATCGAGCAGAGCCGGAAACCGGCGCCGCTGCTGGTTGATGTCGGAGAGTTGGTCTGGGCGGAGCGTGCCGAACAGCTCGAGGGGGTCTATGTTGAGGTCAGGGATTTCGAGATCGGCTCCATCGATGCAGCCGCGCTCGATTTGGGCTATTGGAAGATCACCGACAACACCGGCGACGCCTGGTTCACGACCAACGGCTTGACCGAGGAGGTCATCAAGGACCGCGAGCTCTTCCTCGATACGGGACAGGGTGAAGGGCTTGTACACAACACCTGGTTTGAATGGATGAAGGGTGTGTTCACTGAGAACAACGGCTACTACGCCATCGCCCCGACCGGTGACGAGGATGTCGGCCCCCTGACGGTTCGGGAGGATGGAGCTTCCACTCCCTACCGTTTCCGGCTTGACCAGCCGTATCCCAATCCATTCAACGCCGTGACCAATGTTGGTGTTGAGCTTTCCCATAGCGGTTATGCCAGGCTGGCGCTATATGACCTGACGGGTCGCGAGGTTGCCGTGCTTGTCGCCGGCGAGATGTCGGCAGGACGTTACAACTTTACTGTCGACGCCTCTTCATTTGCCGCCGGCGTTTATATTGTCCGGCTTGAAACGGATTTGAGGTCGGCGAGCCGGAAGGTTATCCTTATGAAGTAACCCGGCGGAAGCCCGGGATTGAGATAATCAGTATCAGCGAGCCGCGGTTTCCACGCAAATGGATGGGTGCCGCGGCTTCTCTTTAAGAGGTTGTATTGCGGTTCATCGATGAGGTTGTAATCAAGGTTTGTGCGGGCAGGGGCGGAAACGGTGTGATCAGCTTTCATCGAGCAAAGTATCAACCCAAGGGCGGACCGGACGGTGGTGACGGCGGACGGGGCGGGGATGTGATCATCCGTGCTTCCAGCCAGCTCTTCACACTCGAGGATACCACTCTCAAACGGGTTTATCGTGCCGGAAACGGTAGATCCGGACAGGGCGGAAACAGGAGCGGGCGCGCCGGAAACGATGTGGCGCTGCGGGTTCCTGTCGGTACTCTGATCTGGGATGACGAGAATGACCTTCTCCTTGCCGACATTTCCGTCGACGGCGGGGAGTACAAGGTCGCCAGGGGCGGCAGAGGCGGTCGCGGCAACCGCAGGTTCGCCACGGCGCGCAACCGGACACCGCGCCGGTGCACACCCGGGAAACCAGGCGAAGAGAGACGTATCAGGCTGGAATTGAAGCTGTTGGCGGACGTGGGGCTGGTCGGAAGACCGAACGCCGGCAAGTCGACCCTGCTTGCCGCGTTGACCCGCGCCAGGCCAAACATCGCGGCCTATCCGTTCAGCACCCTGACGCCGGCGCTGGGCATCGTTCCCTGCGGCGTATATCAACGTTTCATTGTGGCGGATATTCCCGGGCTTGCCGAGGGGGCGCGCCACGGTCGCGGACTGGGACATCGTTTCCTCAAGCATATTGAACGAACGAGACTGCTGGTTATCATGATCGAAGCCCCTGAACCCGATTATCATAAGGCATACGATCAATTGATCGAAGAGCTTGACGGGTTCAGCGAAGCGCTTCCAGCATTGCCGAAGATCCTGGTCATGTCCAAATCAGATCTGTCCGGCGACAATGATAAGGCATCATTCCCGTTTGACCTGGAGATATCGAGTATAAGGGGCGACGGTCTGGACAAGCTGATCGACCTGATTGCAGAGAGGCTTGGATTGAATCAGGGGACCGGCAATTGAAAGAGCGAACGGTTAAACGGCTCGATATAACCGACCGTCTGGCGCTGCTGTCTCTTCTGAACACACCCGGGATAGGAAACGGCCGCGCCCGGGAGTTGGTGGAGATGTTCGGTTCGCCGGCTGACGTTATAAGGGCGCCGGCGAAGGAGATCTGCCAGGCGATAAAGGTGAAGCTTGATGTAGGGCGTGCGGTTGTTAAATCGGGACGATCGCCGCGGCCGGCGGAAAAGATTATGGATCATCTCGACAGGATCGAGGCGCGGATGATAACCATCTGGGACGAAGCATATCCAAGCCGCCTGAGAACGATAGATGATCCGCCGATTGTCCTGTACGTGAAAGGTGAAGATTCTCCGCTCTACGATTATTCGATAGCCATTGTCGGCACACGCGCCTGCAGCGACAACGCCAAACGGGTGACGCTGAGACTGGCTGGTGAGCTGGCTTCGGCCGGTGTGACGGTGGTCAGCGGCATGGCACTCGGCGTCGACTCGCTCGCCCATGACGGCGCGCTCAAGGCCGGCGGGCGAACGATCGCCGTTCTCGGTTCCGGTATTGACGTGATATACCCGCCTTCAAACCAACGTCTTTATGAACGTATTGTCTCTCAGGGCGCGGTGATGACCGAATATGCCCCCGGTGTGGAGCCGGAGCAGCATCATTTTCCGCAACGCAACCGCATCATCAGCGGTCTTAGCCTGGGCGTGGTTATCGTTGAAGCCGGGCGGAACAGCGGCGCGCTGATAACGGCGGGACTGGCGCTCGAACAGGGACGAGAACTCTTCGCCGTTCCGGGACCTGCGGGTCTGCCGCGCAGCGCCGGTGTGAATCGGTTGTTGAAGGAGGGTACGGCGACGCTTGTCGAGACCGGTGATGACATCAAGGAACAGTTGAGATCCCAGCTTGCGCCGGTTCTGAACGTTGCGGCGACTTTGACCTTGCCAAAGCTCGACGAGAACGAAACCAGGATTTACGAGCTGCTTGAAGCAGGACCATTGCTCATCGACGACCTGATCCGAAGGAGTTCCATCGGGGTGGTCGAAATCAACAGGCAGCTGACGTCGATGCAGCTTAAGGGATTGATACGCCGCTATCCGGGGGCGAAGGTCGGAAGGGCGTAAAGATATCGTTTTTGGATTCTAAGGTAACCCCCCCCTTAGTCCCCCCCTGCAATAGTAAGGGGGGGGGAGGTTCGGGTATTCTCCCCTGCGATAGTAGTGGTGGTGAGGGTGGACATTCCTGCCCGTCTCCCT
>JALGVR010000019.1 GCA_025774605.1 bacterium
AGGCGGGAATCCAGGCAACTTACGTAATATCAAATGCTTATCTGGATTCCCGCCTTCGCGGGAATGACAAAATTGTGACTTTTTAATAACGGTTATATATGCAAGTAGGTACTAATTGACTATTCTCTGACAGCCTCTATCACGGAAATGACAGCACTTGCTTAAACAGATGCGAAATATTAGTGAATATTTAGCCCTTTTTCTTTTTTTGTTTCCTTTTTCCAGCGTCCAGCTTCCTGAACTCTCGTCTGGTCTTCTTCAGTTCGCTGCGGACTTTGGTAATATCTTCCGTAATAGGCAAATCCTCAGGTAGCTGACCACTAATCTCCCTCATAGTCTGACGAACCTTTTTTCCTACTTTTTCAGCAACCTTTTCTAAAGGTTTCTGTCCATGTATATTCTCATTTCTAATTTTCGCTTCCGTTTGTGTAAACCTGAAAAGGTTGGCTGCCAGTTCCTCTTTACCCATATAATCTAACAGTGATTTGTTTTGCATTAGATTTAGACCTTTATACTGGATAAGTTCCCTATAGTTCATATTGTACATGCCTCTATATCCTGCATTCTGAAATAAAGCATAATCAACTACTCCTGCTTCCTTTGCCGCTCCACTTAAAGTACTAACCTTCTGGGTTACTTCACCCCTAATATATACGCGTTCAACATCTTCTGCCTCCTGAATATACTTCCTGAATGCTTCAGCTAATGAGATAAAATAGGTTTGTGCTGCGGCTACTTGTGGTTTTCTCACATCTGCATTCATCGATGTCAAGTAACAGGCAAATCTGGTTAGACGATAATTAACTACTTTATTTTTTCCTTCCTCGCTTTTAATTTGCTGAAAATTGTCTTCAATAGAAATGTCTAAAATACTACAAACACCAATTGCCTTATTTATTACTTTCTTAAATGAGTTGAAATCCTTGTAGCCAAGAAGAGCCATCAAATCAGAAGCTAACCAAAACGGGCCCCCATTATTCTTTGCGTAATCTTCAAAGGATTCATAGCTTCCATTAATTTCAGATATTTCTGATTTGCCCATTTCTTCTCCTCCCGTTTCCTCTTAATTGGTTCCTACTCAAACGACTCCGCGTCACTTGGAAAATCCCCCGACCTGATATCTTCACCATACTTTTTCACCGCATCTCTAATATCCCTCGCCATTTCGAGGTATCGGCGCACGAACTTGAACCTGTACTGGTCGGCCAGGCCGAAAAGATCGTAATTGACCAGGATCTGCCCGTCGCAGTCGGGACCGGCGGCGATGCCGATGGTCGGGATATTCAACCGTTTGGTTATCTCCCCGGCGAGCCCCCTCGGTATCTTCTCCAGCACGATGCTGAAGGCGCCGGCATCCTGAACCGCCTCAGCATTTCGGAGTATCTGTTCCGCCTGAAGCGTTTCCTTTCCCTGCAGCTTGTAGCCGCCATAGATGTTCACCATCTGCGGTTGCATACCGATATGCCCCATGACCGGTATGCCGACATCAACCAGCCGCCTGATCGTCTCGGTCATCGCCTCGCCGCCTTCGAGCTTCACCGCCTGCGCCCCGCCCTCCTTGAGACAGCGTCCGGCGTTGATAAGCGCCTGCTCGATCGAAGCCTGGTAACTCATGAAAGGCATGTCCGCCACCAACAGGGCGCGCTCAACGCCTCTGGCGCAGGCGCGGCAATGGTAGATTACATCATCGATGGTCACCGGAATGGTGTTCGAACAACCCTGGACAACCATGCCGAGCGAATCGCCGACCAGAATGATATCAATCCCGGCTTCGTCCTCGAGGCGGGCGAACGTGGCATCGTAAGCGGTCAGGGCTGTTATCTTCTCACCCCTGCGTTTTATATTAAGAATTTCAAAAGCGGTTACTGGAGATTTTCCTGCCGGCATAATCTTACCCTTGATAAAGAATCTTGACCGATTACTGAATATCCTGTGAGAATTCTCATCTCGTCATTCTGAACGATGTGAAGAATCTTGTTTTCATTCCCCTGCTGCTGGAGATTCTTCACTTCGTTCAGAATGACAACGAGATGGAAGCAGAATGATAACGTAACGCAATCAGAATGATGATCAAATGGAAGCATAATGATGACGTAACGCAATCAGAATGATGATCAAATGGAATCAGAATGATGACGTAATGGAATCAGAATGATGACGTAACGGAATCAGAATTGTGACCAAACGGAATCAAAATGATGACGCAACAGAATCAGTATCTTATTAATGCTCCCATTGGATTTATAACCAGTCAGGGAGGATAACCCCCCCACCAACGACCTGGTCACCATCGTAGAATACCGCCGACTGCCCCGGCGCCACAGCCTTGACCGGCTCCCCTGTCCTGACATTCAGCAGATCCTCCCCCATCCTGTCCACAGTCGCCTCGACGCCATGATCCCGATACCTGATCCTAACAGTAAGCCTCGAAGCGGCGTTATACAAGCGCGGGCTGAGACAGTTGACGGCTCCGATCATTAATTCCGATCGCACCAAATCATCCTCCCCTCCCACCTCCACCCGACGGGTTCGTGGATCAATGCCGGTAACGTACAGCTTTCGTCCCCCACCCAGCCCCAGTCCCTTCCGTTGTCCTATTGTAAAGAGATGACAGCCGGAATGCAAGCCCAGAACCCTGCCGGATCGATCGACCATCTCACCCATCCGTGTTTTACCGTCAGGATCAGGATACAGATCATTCAACCAGGTGCGGTAGTCGTTACCTGGTATAAAACAGATCTCCTGGCTCTCCTCCCGTTCAGCCACAGGGAGATTCAGCTCGCGGGCGATCGCCCGCACCCCGGTTTTTTTCCTGACCCCCAGCGGAAGCATGGTCACCCTTAGAAGTTCGATGGGTATCTGCCATAAAAAATACGACTGCTCCTTGAGCGGGTCAAGCCCTTTCAGCAGTCGCACTTCATTATTTTGACCTATTTCCACCTTTGCATAGTGCCCGGTGGCGAACCACTCGAAATCCATGCCGCGTGCATAGTTCCACAGCAGTCCCCATTTGATGCGGGCATTGCAATTTACGCACGGATTCGGCGTGAGCCCGGCGAGATATTCCCCGATAAAGGGCTCCACGATGAGTCGTCGGAACTCCTCGCGCACATCGAGCTCGTGGTGCGGAATACCAAGCGTTTCGCACACCCTGCCGGCGCTGTCTGAACCGTCGGAGTCACCGTCCCGAAGCCTAAGCGTGAACCCTGCCACCCGGTGACCAGCCTGCTTCAACAGCGCCGCCGTGACGGACGAATCCACCCCGCCGCTCATCGCCACCGCAACCGAGGACTTTGTCATCATACAACCACCCAGACAACAAACCCGGACAACAGACCGTCCGGGTTATATTTTGTTCCTGTTGAAGAAGTCTGTCAAATGTCATGTCCGTGCAAGCAGGTATCCGGAAAAAAATCTCTGCCTGTAAAGGGTGGATTCCTGCCTGAGCGGCAATGACAATGCCAGAAATAATTCTAAAACGGAGTACTGTTCAACAGGTACTGTTAACTTCTCCTGTCAACATCGTCACTTACGATCGAAGAACAATCTGGACATTATCAGTATCGATAAGGCAATCCATTATCGCGAAAAATCCCTGTCAAACTACGACCATGTCACCAGCCATGGCTCGCAGCCGTTTCACCGAACTCACAATAACATCCGCTGCGTAATCAATATCCTCCCGGGTGTTCCCGCGGCCGAGAGTGATGCGCAACGTCGACTGGGCCTGGCTATCTGACAAGCCGATAGCGGTCAGCACCGCCGACGGAGTCGTACTTCCCGACGAACAGGCCGATCCCGAAGAGACCGCAATCCCCTCCTGATCGAGCTCCATCAACAGCGCTTCACCCTCCACTCCGTGGAAGGTGAGATTCAGGTTGCCCGGCAGGCGTTGCGACGGGTGCCCGTTCATCGACACGCTCTCAAGTTCAGCGGTGATCCGGCGGTGGAGCGAATCGCGCATTGAACTGAGCCGTTGCGCCTCGGAATCGATCTCGTCCGCGCAGATCTCCGCCGCCCTGCCCAGCCCGACGATACCGGGCATGTTCTCCGTGCCCACCCTGACGCCACCCTCCTGGTGACCGCCGAAAGCTCGCGCTTGAACCTCGATCCCGTCGCGGATGTAAAGCGCGCCGGTGCCCTTGGGACCGTATATCTTGTGCGATGAAACCGACGCCATATCAACATTCATCGCCCGCACATCAATATGAACCTTGCCGTAGGACTGAACGGCATCAGTGTGGAATGTCACACCGCGCTCGCGGCACAACGATCCGATCGCTCCAATGTCATTGATCGTCCCGACCTCGTTGTTCACATGCATAACCGACACGAGAATTGTCTTACCGGTTAAAGCCTCCGCAACCGCTTCCGGCATTATTTCACCGTAGTGATCCGGCCTGACTCTCGTCACCGCGAAGCCCCTCGCTTCCAGCTCAGCGGCACCGTTTTTCACCGCCGGGTGCTCGATGCCGCCGATAACAATATGATCGCCCCGGTCGCGATTCTTGACTGCATAACCGATAAGGGCAAGGTTGTCGGCTTCGGTGCCGCCGCCCGTGAAGTACAGCTCCGAAGGCGAACAGTTCAGCAGTCCCGCAACCTTAAGGCGCGCATCTTCAAGGGCTTCCTTGACTTCTCTGCCGAAAGAGTGCAGGCTCGAAGGATTGCCGAATTTCTCGACCAGGAATTCATTTATTACCGCAACCACCCGCGCATCAACCGGTGTCGTTGCGCTGTGGTCGAAATATATACGTCTCATCAAGAAGCCTCACGCTTTACAATCTGAATGAATGGAGGATCGATCATTTACCATTCCTCCCCAATAAAACTACGCCAGCTCACGAAGTATGTTTGACAGACTACGCAGCGCGCGACCGCGATGACTTACGCGGTTCTTGTCCACGGCGCTCGCTTCGGCGAAGGTTCGACCGAGCTCGGGCGACCAGAAGACCGGATCGTAGCCGAAACCGGATTGACCCCTTCTTTCGTTCAGGATAATCCCCTCGGACACCCCCTCCCAGTAACGCTCAATCTTGTCGTTCACCAGCGCCATGACACACCTGAATCGAGCCGTGCGCTCCGGGGATGGAACCCCCGTCAATTCCTTCAGGAGGAGATCAACATTCTCCTCGTAAGTTGCCTTCTCACCGGCATACCTTGAGGACCGAACGCCCGGTCTGCCGTTCAGGTAATCCACTTCCAGGCCGGAATCATCCGCCAGTGTGAGCATTCCGGTGCGTCGATAACCCTCGCGCGCCTTCTGCAATGCATTTCCGAGCAGTGTATCGCAGTCCTCCGAAGGTTCGGGATACGGTGGGAAATCATCGAGACCCGCGATTCTCCACCCGGTATCCTCCAATATCTGACGAATCTCCCGGAGTTTATCCACATTGCGCGTGGCGGCGAGGATTTGCTTTGACGCGGATCTCAAGCTCAAATACCAAGAGCTTTCTTTTCGTTATCACTCTTCTTGACTTTGACCATGCGCGTCTCATAACGCAAATGTCCCGTCGGTGTGGGTTTCGCCTCGATTACCTTGTAGTATTCAAATTCATCCTTCGGCTTGCCACCCTTGGCAATCTTGTCGGCGAATGTCTTCCCCTTTGCCATGTTATTTCCTGACGTTTTGAATAAAGAAATCCATCGGATAAATCAAACTTACATTTTAATAAAAACAATGATCTCATGCAACAAAAAACCGCCGTTTTAAGGCGGTTTTCAACAGCTTCAATCAGGAAATTTCATCCGTCGGGACTATTTCCTGTCCGAAACCATCTGCTGTCGCCTGTCAAGGTTGTACAGTTGCTCCGGGGTCTCGAGGCTGTCATCGGATTTATCGGTTGTATCGACGACATTGACAACCGATGTCGCACTGCTTGCCAACGGCGCGTTAGAGAAGGCATTGTTCGTCCCGGAAACGTCCTGCTTCCCCGGAGAAAGAACAATTATCAGCCCTACGGCAAGACCCGACGCCAGACCCGCACCCAATGCCGTCCAGCGCGGGATGGTTCCATGCCGCGTTCCGGCCGTCCTGATGTCTTTCGCGGAAAGCTCGGATATCCTGTTGCTCAGACGATACGTAAATCCCGGAGGAGGCTCAACTTGAGGCAATGACGTGATAAGCTCCCTGAGCTTGTACGCGCCTTGTGTAAATGCCCTGCAATGCGGGCAATCGACGACATGCCGCCGAAAAAGCTCCTCTTCTTCGGGCGTCAATCTGCCCGATTGCCATGCGTTGTAGTCCTTCTCAAAACGCTCGCAAGTTATCATAGCTCTCCTATCAGGATTATTTTTTGTATGAATCCACGGCCAAAGAATCTCGATCGCTCCCTTCAGCGCAGGTCTTCCAGTTTGGCCTGAAGCCTCATCCGGGCTCGATTTACCCTTGATTTAACGGTTCCCAACGGTATTTTAAGTATTGTACTGATCTCTTCATAAGAAAGTTCCTGAAGATCGCGTAAAATTATCACCTCGCGAAATAATACAGGCAATCTCTGAACCTCCTCTTCCACCCTTGATAAAATCTGTCGTCGTTCGAAATCAGTTTCGGGATCAGCATCTTCATCCGGCAGTTCCAGCGTCCGGTCATCCTCTCTGTCAAAGCCGCTTTCAGCGCCGACGCTGAGCGAGAAGAACCTGCGAACCTTTCGTCTGCGCAGCTCCGACTTCGCCAGGTTCCCGGCGACGGTGTAAAGCCAGGTGGAAAACCTGGCGATCTCCCGATAACTCTGACGGTTGGTCCAGAGTCGGATGAAGGTCTCCTGCAACAGATCCTGAGCGGCGGTGGCGTCACCGACGATTCGATAAATAAAATTATGCAGGGGACCGCTGTACCGGTCAACAATTACATCGAAGGCTTCCTTCCTGCCCTTCTGAAGTTCACGGATCAGGTCTTCATCACTCTTCTGTCCGGGGGAAACATTCATAAGATCAATTACCACTCCCGCTAATCATCCGGACAAGTTCAAGCGTCAGCAGTCTGACCTCCTCTTCCGGTCGACATAAACCGCGCTTGAGGTTCGAATCCGCCTCCATAATGCGCAGGATGCCGTCTTCCAACGATTTTTGGTTCGTTTTGCGCGTATAGCCGATATATTTCTTGAATACAAAGGGATGTATTTTGATGATCCCCTTCGCATCATCGAGTTTCCGCCTTCGCGAAAACCAGTTTATCAACCACAGATGATGAAACAATCGATAGAGGTCGCCGATTATCTGTATCGGTTTGATGTTCCAGTTCAACAGGTTCTCCAACGCCTGTTGAGTAACGATCATGTCGCCCGAACCGACTGCATCGGTTAACGTCCATCGTACAAAGGCAAAGGATGTGGCGCCAAGCTCCTCAACATCTTCCGCTCTGATAACATCGGCATCCCCCACCATCAACGTCAGACGCTCGAGCTCGTCGGCCAGATCACGCATGCCCGGCCAGCTCACCGCAGCCAGTTTATCCAAAGCTCCACTATCCAGACGCTTATCCCATTGACCAACATAATCCTTCATCCACGGTGACAGCTGTTTCGACTTCAGTTTCACACAGTTGACCGGTTCGATCAAGCCATTCATCTCATTGAAGAATTCCCTTCGTCTGTCGATTTTACCGGCGACGAGGATCAGACAGCCGTCATCAGGCGGCGCCCTGAGATAACTCGCGACAGCCTGGAGGTTTTTCCCATTCAGTTCGCCGGCCTGACGAACAAGGGTCACCCTTCGCTGAGCGAAAACCGGCAGAACCGTCAGGGCTTCAGCCAGACCTTCGGCCTCTGCACCGTAATACACCGAGAGGTTAAGCGTCTGATCCTCCGGTTTAAGGACCTTGTTTATTACTGCCCTTGCCCCCGCTTCAGCCAGGAAGTCCTCTTCACCGACGAACAGATAGGCTGGCTGGATGATGCCCTTGTCTATTTTGCGCTTGAATGACAGGTAATCCATACTAAACTTGCATATATCCGAGATTTCAGGAGGACGGGGCTCCTACAAACAGTCAATCAGAATCGCCGCCCGCCGCCCGCTTGACGAACCATTTTCCCAGCCCGACCTGTTTCCGGTCATCGTGCAGCCGTTCGGGGTGCCATTGTACACCTACGGTGCAGCGGTCATCCCGACATTGAACCGCTTCCACCACTCCGTCGGGAGCCCTTGAAACAACCTCCAGTCCGCGACCCGGCACGCGGACAGACTGATGATGGCTGCTGTTCACCTCAAACTCCTCCCTGTCGAATATATCGTTCAGGAAGGATCTGCCTGTCAGCCTGGTCATGTGCATGGTTTCAGGATCTTCAGGCTTGCGGGTATGCTTGAGAGCCCCTTTTATGGCGGTGGGTATATCCTGATAGAGTGTTCCACCAAGGGCGACGTTCAGAACCTGTATGCCGCGGCATATACACAACAGCGGCAACTGCCTGCTCCGGGCGGCATTTATCAGCTCAATCTCGAAATCGTCCCGCTCCCGGTTGACTCCCAGCGAATGGGTGTTTTCCTCACCGTATAAGCGGGGATCAAGATCGACGCCTCCGGTTACAATCAGCCCATCAAGCCTGTCGATAACGCTTCTAATCCCGTTCGGATCGCCTATTACCGGCAATAATATCGGTGTGCCGCCGCTTGAAACGACAAACCGAATATAACTGCCCTGGATATGATGAAGCGCCACACCCTTCGAGAAGGAACGCTTGGGATCATCCGGTGGGCTAATGTTGGCGCTGATGCCGATGATCGGTTTCATGTCTCCCTGCTGATTTTTAAGGAGTCCAATTAATATCTAAGGCGCATCCTGGAGGGCGGACATTCCTGTCCGCCCCAAACCTGTTACTCTGCATTCGCTTGAATGGACAGGAATGTCCGCCCTTCAAGCTAAACCGCAAGGTACCCCACCAACCAGGATTTCATAATCTGTAGACCACCTCCCCCCTGCTGACGGTCATCTCTATTTTCGCCTTTGACCAGTCGCCAAGGTCGTCCGAAACACCTGAAACAACTGTCAAATCGGCGTTTTTACCGGTTGCGACCGCACCCCTGCTGTCTGTCGATCCCGCGGCTGTCGCCCAGCCGTGGGTTGCGGCGCGAACCGCGATAAAAGGTGGAAGCCCTTCACCCGGATTGAAATATTTCCCGGGTGACTCATGAAAACCGCGTCTGTTGATTGCGACATGCAGATTGAGACAGGGATTCGGCGAGGCTACCGGCCAGTCACTGCCGAGCGCCATCGGAATTCCAGCCTGCCATAACGACCGCCAGACAAACGACCGTCGCCAGCGCTCTTCACCGATCCTCTCCGGCATCCAACGCTGGTCGTCGATCAAATGCACCGGCTGAATGGATGCAACAGCCCCACATCCGGCAAGTATTTCAACCCCCCCCTCCGGCAGCACCTGCACATGCTCAACACGATGCCGACCGCTTGCTGCGGGTGGCAATTGCGACAGGATTCGGCAAGCCTGCCCGACCGCGCGGTCACCAATGGCGTGTATGGCAAGCCTCCAGCCCATTTCCACCGCGGGTTTCACCAACGACAGTATCTCATCGTCCGAATAAAACAACACTCCCCGGCTATCAGGCACATCACGATACGGCCGGTTCATCGCCGCGGTGTGCGATCCCATGGCGCCGTCGAGAAAGAGCTTCAACGTATTCAGGCGGAAACGCCTGCCCTCGGCGGGAGGCTGTGAACCGGCGTCCCAATCGTCAATCCTTAACCAGGCATCAATATCAATCTTGAGCCTGTTCTCCTCATCCAGCCTGCGGTACACCTGTTCGTATCCGGTTTCCAGCACCTCTCCGACCGCCGTCAAACCAAGTGATACAATATAATCCTGGGCTTCGAGGATTGCACGTTCAATTTCGTTCGGGGTTGGAGTCGATGTAATTTCGTGTATCAAGCCGAGTGCAGCTTCACGGAGAATCCCGGTGGGACTGCCGTCGGGATTTCGCTCCACCATGCCGCCGGGCGGATCGGGAGTATCGCTTCCGATACCCGCTGCGGCCAGCGCTGCCGTGCTGCAACAGCAACTGTGCAGATCCCGTGTAAACACTATCACTCTCTTACGCGGCAGGGTCCTGTCAAGAAGCTCCGCATTTAATCCGCAACGCCACGGTTCCCAGTTCAGTGCCTTTATCCACGCATCGGAGGAGTTAACGCGCGTATCGGCATAACTCCTCAATGCATCCAGCAACCCCACCTGGTCAAGCCCTTCAAGATCGGGTATCCGCAGCGATCGCCCGCCCGCTGTCAGATGGAGATGAGCGTCGCACAGACCGGGCAGAACCAACGCTCCTTCCAGGTCGATGTTCTCGACGGGCTCGGAGCGAACCTCCTTTATCTCCGAACTGCCAACCGCGAGAATAGCGCCGTCCTCGATGAGCAGACAGTCCGTCCAGGTGGGTCTGTTCCATCCCGAACCACCGAATATCCTGCTGTTGCTTATTTTAAGACTACTCATGGAATTGGAAGGCAGGTTTGAATTACGAAGCGCTTGCGACTGAAAGCGATTGCCCCAAGCAGACCTGTCCGGATGAATAACGGTGTATTATCACCGGGACCGAAAGCAACCACGGTGCAGAGAGGATGTAATCCCTCAGCGCCCGCCTCCCGGGCACCCGTCGTGTCGCTTCGGACGGTATCAACAAACGAGTCTGCCCTGGAAACCTGTCACCGCGCAAATTCAACCGATCTGAATTCGCGTATAATGGTAACCTTGATCTGCCCCGGGTATTCAAGTTCCTCCTGGATGCGGTTGGCGATATCATGCGCCATCTGCTCCGCCTGTGCATCGGAGACCTTGTCATGTTCCACCATGACACGGATTTCACGACCCGCCTGGAGCGCAAAGGTTTTAGAGACGCCGGCAAAGGTGTTGGCAAGTTCCTCGAGCTTCTCCAGCCGCTTGATATAACCTTCCAGGCTGTCCCGGCGCGCTCCGGGTCTGGCGCCGGAGATAGCATCAGCCGCCTGCACCAGACATGAGATGAGGGATGTGGCTTCGATATCCTCATGATGCGAAGCGATGGCGTTCAGAACAGTCTTTGACTCGCGGTAGCGGCGCGCCAGTTCCACTCCGAGTTCGGTATGGGTGCCCTCAGCGTTGCGGTCGATTGCCTTGCCGATATCATGCAATAGTCCTGCGCGGGCGGCGAGCTTGGCGTCGAGCTCGAGCTCAGCGGCCATCAATGCGGTAAGCCTGGCGACCTCGATCGAGTGTTTGAGCACATTCTGACCATAGCTGGTTCGATAGTGGAGCTTTCCAAGGTTGCGGATCAGTTCGGGGTGAAGACCATCCACACCCGCTTCCATCGCCGCCTGTTCACCGAGCTGAACGGTTCTCTCCTCCAGCTCCTTCTCGCATTTCTTTACTATCTCTTCAATGCGGGCGGGGTGAATGCGACCGTCGGAGATCAGATGTTCGAGAGCCAGCCTGGCGACCTCACGGCGAAAAGGATCGAAACCGGAAAGCGTGACCGCCTCCGGAGTATCGTCGATCACAACCTCGACGCCGGTGGACGATTCGAAAGCCCGGATGTTCCGTCCTTCCCTGCCTATTATCCTGCCCTTGATCTCATCGTTGGGGATATTCACAACGGTGACGGTCGTCTCCGCTGAATGATCCGCCGCTGAGCGCTGGATTGCCTGTACTATCAACTCCTTGGCCTCCCGGTTCGCCTGGAACCGGGCGCGATCCCGTATCTCCTTGATCTGCTCAACCGACTCCTGCTTGGCACGGTCGATAATCTCCTCGCGCAACGCTCGTAAGGCATCATCCCGGCTCATCTTGGCGAGTTCTTCCAGCTTGCGGGCGTTACTTTCCTGCTGCTTCCTGATACTGATCTTCTCGGATTCCAGCTTCCGGGAAAGTCCACGTAATTCGTCGTCCCGCTTTTTCAATTCATACGCGCGGTGTTCAAGATCATCGGATTTGCGGTTCAAAGCGCGTTCCTGTTCGCGAACCTGGCGCTCGAGACGGTTTAAATCCGCTCGTTTCTTCTCGTAATCATCTTCAAGCTGAGTTTTCAGCCGCAGATGCTCCTCGCGGATATCATGCAGCTTTTCCTTTTTCAGCTCTTCAGCGGATTTTCGCGCTTCTTCAAGTATTGTCTTGGCTTGATCCTGGGCTGACATCTTGCGCAGTCGGTCAATTCTGTCCTTGATAAACCAACCCACAAGAAAAAAGACAACCCCTGACAGTATGAAGCCCAATACTATAAGTATTTGTATACTCACTATAATCCCATGCAAAACGATAAACCCGCCCTGTCCGTTCCGCTTTAGAACCGATCACTTTACAGTTGGGTACTGTCCTAAACGTTTCTGGCGTCCACTGACCATCCTCGCAGATGGTGCCCGTTTGGATTCAAACGGGATGCGGCCTGCAATCGACGCTTAGCAACAAGCTCCCTCGGTTCTGACTGTTGGTTCTTATATTGGAACAGGCGACAAGGGCGGGTCAATCAAATTATAAGCCGGTGCCCTCGGTAATTATAGCGGTTAAACCTCGTTCATTCCCCGGTTGAGATAATCAGATATTTCGCGCGCCTTCGACTCGAATTCGCTGAGAAGCTGATCCCGTTCACGCTGCAGGGCAAACAGCTCATCGGCGATATTAAGGGCTGCCAGTATTGCCAGACGTGTCGGTGAACTGATCGAGGTCTGTTCCTCGATTTGAAGCATTCGCTCATCGACATAGCGCGCAACTTTCTTGATGTATTCCAGATCGCCACGACCTCTGATCGGATATTCCTGACCGTAAATTGTTACTCTCACAGCTTTATCCGAATTGACCTTGTCAGTCATTGGCTCTATTCAGTTAGGGATTTCGCAAAGGTTAAACACCCGCTATTCCGACCGTACCGTCACTTCTCCATACCCCTGTCGGTCAACTTCAGAATCCTTCCAGCTTTGCCAGCATATCGTCAACCTTGGTCTTGATGCGTTCTTCTTTCTCAGGATCCCGTGCATTCTGGCGAGCTTCTTTCAGCTCCTTTTTAAGCTTCTCATTGATATGCTTGAGCTCAGTGTTTTCGGCTTCCAGTCCGCTGACCCGCTTGGATAACTCATCGCGTTCGCTTTTTGCCTGACGGAGTTCTTCAAGGAACTTGGTAACCCTGCGTTCCAGCTCGTCGAAGCTTCTTATTTCCATGGCTTACGCCCTGATTGTCTGATTCTTCAAGATCGTAGAACTGCCCCGACTTCACGCCGGGCAGCATTAATTATCCGCTTTATCGAATCGTCCACCTCATCATCGGATAAAGTCCTCTCGCTGCTGCGGAACGCAAGGTGAAAAGCCAGAGATTTCTTCCCTGCCGGAACACCTTTACCGCTGAACAGATCGAAGAGCTCCACCGTAGTAAGATGGCTTCCACCGTTCTCCCACAGGACGATCTCAAGCTCTCCCGCCTTCAGCGAAAGATCGGTAATAAACGCCAGATCGCGATTCAGCGCCGGGTAACGCGGCAAGGCTTTGTATCGCGGCGCTGAACCCGAGAGCAGCAGAAGTTCGTCACCGTCGAACTCAAAATACCAGCAGGGAGAATCGACATCGAATGATCGGCAAACCTGAGGGTTCAGGCAGCCAAAGCTTCCGATTTCTCGACCGTTCTCACCCTCAGAGACGGTGATTTTGCCCGAATTCGACAGGTACTTTATATCATAAGCATTAAATTTCAACTTGTCAAGCGAAATGATATATGCAAACTCTTCAATCAAGCCCTTTAGATCATAAATGTTCAATTGACGTGTATTATCAACCCAGGTCTCGGGACGAATATCACCTGTCAGCAAAGCCGCCAGTCGTAGTCCTTCGCTGACTGCATTCCCATCCATCCGAAAGCATTTTCCCCACTCAAAGATGCGTACATTGTGCAGTTCGTTACGTTTCAGACTGCGGGCTGTCGCGCGCAATAACGATGGTCCGAGGTTCGTGCGCAGGTGCGACATATCCTCACTGATCGGGTTCAACAGTCTCACCGGCGACGCTGGATAGGGGAATTTCTCGGTGTCTGTGTACGGCACCAGTGACGGACTGATCGCCTCGCGAAAACCCAGTTGCACCAGCGCCCGCCTGAAACTGTCAGTCAGTCTGCGATCACGTTCGCGGTCAATATTGCAGGTTAATGGAACGCTTGAAGTTACCGCCGCATCAACATTGTTATATCCATAAAGACGGGCAATCTCCTCAACCAGGTCTATCTCCCGTTCGAGGTCGTGACGCCAGGACGGCGTCTGGACGGTGATGGTCTCGTCGGTCCTGATCCGGCAGCCGAGCCGTGTCAGGAAGGCGATCATCCGTTCAGTTGGGATATCGGTGGCCAGCAGACTGTTCACTCGCTCGGGTCTCAACTTGATTGATGCCGTCTCCCATGGTCGCGGGTAGTTATCGACGATACCCTTCAATATCCCGCCTCCGGCGAATTGCTGAACAAGCCAGGCAGCCCGGTCGACTGCGTACAGGGTCATCTCGGGATCGACGCCGCGCTCAAATCTGTACGATGATTCGGTACTTATAGCGCGATCGCGCGAGGTTGTGCGAATCCCGACCGGGTCGAAGTAGGCGCATTCCAGCAGCACGTCTTCGGTGTCGTCCTTTATCTCACTGTTGAAGCCGCCCATCACACCGGCAAGCGCGATACCGCCCGACGGGTCGGCTATAAGCAGGTCGCTTGCTTCCAGTGTATGCTCGATTTCATCGAGGGTTACGAATCTCTCACCCGCTGCCGCCGTGCGAACGATAATCCGACCATCGGTGACAAGGCGCCAGTCAAAGGCGTGAAGTGGATGTCCGAGCTCTAACAACACATAATTCGTTACATCAACGACGTTTGATATGGGCCTTACACCGAGCTTCCGCAACCTGTCCCGCACCCAGAGCGGTGAGGGCGCTATTCGGACGCCGTTGACAATCCTTGCCGAGTAGCGCGGGCATTTTTCCGGCGCGAGGATTTCTATCGATATCCTGTCCGAGGCAGACTCACCAACCTCGTCGAACTCCATCGCAGGCATTTTTAATTCGATACCGGTGGCGGCATGAATCTCGCGCGCAATACCAAGGTGCGAGAGACAGTCAGGGCGATTTATTGTTATTTCAAGGTCATAGATCCAGTCCCGACCGCCGATGTAATCAGTCAGAGGCGCGCCGATCCGGCAATCCTCCGGCAGGACCATGATTCCCGCATGCTCATCGGATATACCGAGCTCACCTTCACTGCAGATCATGCCGTGTGAGGTCACGTTGCGCAGCGTTCTCTCTTTTATCTTGAAACCGCCCGGCAGATCGGCTCCCACCACGGCAACCGGCACGAGCTGCCCCGCGGCTACGTTGGGCGCGCCGCAGACGATTTCCAGAGTTTCACCTGTTCCGGCGTCAACCCGGCAAAAGCTGAGATGATCGGTTTCCGGTACCGGCTCGCACGTCAGCACTCTGCCGACATATACATCCGTCCAGGCGCCGCCGACCTCGTCGATGCCTTCGACGTTCAGACCGATGTTGGTCATCAACTCAGCCAACTCCTCCGGCGAATGCGGGAAGTCGACGAATTCCTTAAGCCAGTTGTAGGATGCTTTCATATGCAATTGATAATCGATCTATTGTGTTAATTAACCGTCAGGTCACACGCCGCCCATATTATCGTAAAATCCGTAAAACTGCGTAACAGCGACGCAAAACCTGACGCAACGCTTTAATGAACAAGGCGGACGACTGAAGTCGTCCCTCCCCGTGTCGCGATTCTGCGCATCCAAACCTGCATACTTGACCGTTTGCCAGCGCAAATCAGAACTGCCCCGGAAACCTCAGATCATTCTCGTAGAACAACCGGATATCATCCACGCCGTACTTGAGTATTCATCGGGGCTTTCTTCCCGGATCATCGATTAAACAGCGACCTGAATATTGTCCAATACTACATGAGGCAAATCGCCCTTACCAAGGATTCTTTTAGCGTCAAGAATCTCGATGCCTACCAGAACTTCACCCGGTCCGATATTTAAAGCCATCTCATCGTTCAGTCGCATCGTTCGACATTCGTACTTACCATCCAAGAGACGAATGTATAAGGCGTCTACTTCCGGATCATAACTGATTTTCATTTTTCCTCCTAAAAGAAGAATGTATAGACAGTAATAACAACGATCTCGGTTTCCTCTTCCCTAATAACAGGCGCAACCTGTTTGATCGCATAATACTGGTTCTGCCACTCACTACCGAATGGATGGTTATATCTGTAAAGCAATCTTCCCATTTTAACCGGTTCAGAAGTGCCTTTTTCTATAGACAATCTAACTTCATCTTCGTTCGTTCCACGTTCCAAACACTGTTCTAATACCTACTTGAGTAAAAAAGCGTATGAAAGATGCTGTCATTCCCGCGAAGGCGGGAATCCAGGCAACTTACGCAATATCAAATGCTTATCTGGATTCCCGCCTTCGCGGGAATGACAAAATTGTGACTTTTTAATAACGGTTATATATGCAAGTAGGTACTAATGCGTGTCTCGTTAATCTCACTGGTTTCATGGATTATCCGAACTGCCCCAGAAACCTCAGATCATTCTCGTAGAACAACCGGATATCATCCACGCCGTACTTGAGCATGGCGATGCGCTCAACGCCCAGTCCGAACGCCCAGCCGGAATAAACCTCCGGATCGATGCCCACTCCCTCCAGCACGTTCGGATCTACCATGCCCGAGCCTCCCATCTCGAGCCAGCCGGTCTGTTTGCAGACTCGACAACCTTCCCCCTTGCAGAAGACACATGTAACATCAACCTCGGCGGACGGCTCGGTAAAGGGGAAGAAGTGCGGCCGGAAGCGTGTGTCGGTGTCGGGGCCGAACACGGCGCGGTAAAACGCCAGCACCGTTCCCTTCAGGTCAGCCATCGTTACGCCCCTGTCCACGTACAGTCCCTCGACCTGCATGAAGATCGGTGAATGCGAAGCGTCCGGTTTGTCATTGCGGTAGACCCGACCCGGAGCGATGATCCTGATCGGCGGCTTCTGACGCTCCATGACCCTGATCTGCACCGGGCTGGTTTCCGTGCGCAGCAGCCATTCGAGCGGTTTCCCGCCGGGTACGTCCAGGTAGAACGTATCGGTCATATCCCGTGCCGGGTGCCATTGCGGCGTGTTCAGGGCGTCGAAGTTGTAGTAAACCGTCTCCACTTCCGGACCTGTTTCAACCGTGAAGCCCATCCCCCTGAATATATCGATTATCTCATCCATAATCGTCGTCAACGGATGCCGCCCGCCGATGAAGTCCCGGCGCCCGGGAAGGGTCAGGTCTATGACCTCCTGCGCTGGTGCATCCTCCCCAAGTTCGGCTTTAAGTTCATCGAGCCTCTTCACGGCATGGATCTTCAGCTCGTTCAAAGCCTTGCCGAACGCACCGCGCTGTCCGGCATCTATATCACGCATCCGGCTGAACAGCATGGAGATCGCGCCCTTCCTCCCGAGGTAGGCAATCCGCAGCCGTTCCAATGCTTCGCGATCCCCAACCCCGGCGGATTCGACCTGAAATCTCTCCCTAAGTTCGCCAATTTCTTCAATCAGCTTCATATAAAAAAATCCCCTTGATCCGAAGGACCAGTATTTCAGATGATGAACTTAAGCGCAATACAGCAAAAACGGGCGGAAGACGCCCGTTTTGTACAGATTATCAAATGCGCTGACCGAGATTTACTGTAGGGCGGAGCGGGCCTTCTCAGCCAGCGCTCTAAACGAATCCGGATCCCTGACCGCCAGATCAGCCAGCATCTTACGGTCGATCTCCACGTTCGATAAAAACAGGCCGTGCATGAACTTGGAATAACTCAAGCCGTGTTCACGGCTTGCGGCGTTTATCCTCATGATCCAGAGACGTCTGAAATCACCGGGACGCTTGCCCCGGTGAGCGAAACTGTACATCCCTGAACGGTTGACAGCATCCCTGACTGTCCGAATCAACCGGCTGCGACCACCGTAATAACCCTTCGCCTGGGCACGCAGTTTCTTCCGTCGTCTATGTGATGCTACTCTGTTCCTCGTCCTTGGCATTGTATCTCCTTAGCCCAAAATCATGGTTTTGACCCTTCGGTGGTCAACCTTGGACACCTGCCCGGATTGACGCAGCCGACGCTTCCTGTCCGGCGACTTGCTGGTAAATTTATGACTGGCAAATGAATGTCCGCGCCCAATTTTACCCTTGGCTGTAAGTTTGAACCTCTTCTTCGCCGCCCGGCTCGATTTCATTTTCGGCATATTGTACTCTTCCTATCAGCTACTTTTTCCTGACGAGCACCATGGAGAGGTTGTTATAGCCCTCCATCCTCGTGCTGCCATCCAACATCGCTATATCGGACAACTCCTCGGCCATCCGAGTCAGCACCTGTTCGGCAAGATCCTTGCGTGTAATCATCCTTCCACGCATCAATACCAACGCCTTGACCCGATGACCGGAAGTAAGAAAACGACGCGCGGCTGCAACCTTCACATTAAAATCATGGACATCAATGTTCGAGCTGAGCTGGACCCTTTTTATCTGCACATTGTGCTGTTTCTTTCGCGCGTCCTTCTGTTTCTTCGTCTGTTCATATCGATACTTCCCGTAATCGATAATCTTACAAACAGGGGGTGAAGCATCGGGGGCGATCTCAACCAGGTCGAGCTCCGCCTCCTCCGCTGCCGCAAGCGCCTTATGTAGATCAACTATCCCCACCTGCTTGCCGTCGGCGCCGATCAGACGGACGGTGCCGGCTGTTATTTCGTCATTCACACGCTGTGATTTCACCTGTTCCCTTTTGTGGAAATCACGACCATGAAGGTTACTTATATTCCCCCCCCCACACAAATTGAATGTGTGTTGAAATCATGAAAAAAATGGATGACTGTTCCCCGTAATGACTGCGATAAAAAATGTTTACTGTATACCTACCCGTGAATCTCCCTCTTCATGCGATCACGCAACTCGTCAAGACTCATCGTACCCTGATCACCACTCTTTCGAAGCCTCAGGGATACCTGCCCGCTTTCAGCCTCACGAGCACCGATGATTATCATATAAGGTATTTTCAACAGTTCAGCGTCCCTGATTTTGCGACCGATCTTTTCCGCGCGATAGTCGACACGGCAGCGAAAACCCTCGGCTTTCAGATCATTGTACACTTTCAGAGCGGCTTCATGCTGGTTGTCGGTAATCGGAGCGATGACCGCCTGTTCCGGCGCCAGCCAGAGTGGGAAATCTCCGGCATAATGCTCGATCAGAATACCGATAAAACGCTCCATCGATCCCAGGATCGCCCGGTGGATCATTACCGGTTGATGCGACTCGTTGTCTGAACCGACATACTGCAGATTGAACCGCTCGGGAAAATTGAAGTCAAGCTGAACCGTGCCGCACTGCCAGCGCCGCCCAAGACAGTCAAACACGTGAAAATCTATCTTCGGTCCATAGAACGCCCCCTCACCCTCGTTGACCTCGTATTCAATCTCGGATAACTTAAGGGCTTTCTTCAGCGCTTCCTCCGCCCTGTCCCACATCTCACCGGTTCCGATCCTGTCAGCAGGACGCGTTGAGAGCTCCACGACGACCTCGGTCAGACCGAAACGGGCGTAAACCTCATAGACCAGATCGATGACGCCGCGCACCTCGTCGACCAACTGTTCCGGCGTACAGAAGATGTGGGCGTCGTCCATGGTAAAGCCGCGCACGCGAAACAGACCATGCAGCGCGCCGGATTTCTCAAAGCGGTGGATCATGCCGAGCTCCGCCACCCGCCAGGGCAGATCACGGTAACTGAACTGCCGTTCGGTGAACATCAGCACGGTCCCCGGGCAGTTCATCGGTTTTACCGCGAAATCAACGTCGTCAACCGTCGTAACGTACATGTTGTTGCGGTAATGCTCCCAGTGTCCCGACCGCTCCCAGAGCTCCCTCGACAGGACTATCGGTGTACGAACTTCCACGTATCCGTGCCGTAGATGCGCCTCGCGCCAGTAGTCCTGAACCGCGTTGAAAAGAACCAGACCCTTCTCGTGCCAGAAGGCCGTACCCGGGGCTTCCGGGTGAAAGCTGAACAGGCCCATTTGCCTGCCGATCAGGCGATGATCGCGCTTCTTCGCCTCCTCCAGTCTCTGCATGTGAGCCCGGAGCAGCTTCGCCGTCGGATAGGCGGTGCCGTAAATCCGCTGCAGCATCGGGTTGCGTTCGTCGCCGCGCCAGTAGGCTCCGGTAAGTGAAAGAAGCTTGAAATGCCTTACCAGACCGGTTGACGGCAGATGAGGCCCCCGGCACAGATCGGTGAACTCACCCTGCGAATAGGTCGTTATTCGTTCATCCAGCCCTTCGATCAGCTCGAGCTTGTACTTCTCCTTCTTCTTCGTGAAGAGATTCTTAGCCTCGTCCGGTGACAGCTCGGCACGCTTTATCGGCAGGTCTTCCTCGGCTATCTTCGCCATCTCCGCTTCGATGCGCGGCAGTTCATCGGCAGAGATCGGCTCGCCAAAGTCGAAATCATAATAGAAGCCGCCCTTGATCGCGGGACCTATGCCAAGCTTGACGTGTGGAAAGAGCCTCTTGACCGCCTGAGCGAGAATGTGGGAGGCGGAATGCCAGAACAACTCCATCGCCCGGTCTGATCCCAGCCGCAGCAGCTTGTATTGACCGCTTTCATCAATTGGATCTTCAAGACCATACAGTCTGCCATCCGATTCTACGCCGATCACACCTTCGGGGATGTCAGGCAGCGCTTCACGAAGTGCTGTCCCGTGCTTGACGATAAACCCCTCACCATCACCGATATTTATTTTAACGGAGATATCCGACACCTAAAATCCATCCAACCTCTTCATTATCACCCACATTGTTGCCCGACGAATAAAGTGGGCGTTACTGGATTTGAACCAGTGACCTCTTGCATGTCACGCAAGCACTCTAACCAACTGAGCTAAACGCCCGGGACCGACAATCAAGAATCAGCATTTGTGCCGAGGGCCGGAATCGAACCGGCACGGTCCACAAGGACCGAGGGATTTTAAGTCCCTTGTGTCTACCTGTTCCACCACCCCGGCGTTTCCAAGGATGAAGGATTAATACTTGCATTATTATTAAATGGTGGTGGTAAAGGAGACATTAAATCCCGCCTTCATCCTCCATCCTTCATCCTTTATAAGAGGCGGCGATCGGACTCGAACCGATGAATAGAGGTTTTGCAGACCTCCGCCTTAGCCACTTGGCTACGCCGCCATTCCATCTTTCCGCGCCATGAGGGTGCGTTATCTTCAAGCAACAAAATATACGATACAATACTGCTAATGTCAATATCACAATCTCATTGACCGCAAAATAATTACGCCTTTGGCGCGGTTTCGTTCAAACTGCTCCTTGCTCAAGACCCGGCCGTGTCTTACATTAGATTCTGGAACATCTTCAATCATCGAACTACCTGAAGGTTATAAAGACAACTAATGAAAATCAAGAGTACACTTACACTTACACTAACCATCTTCGTGATTCTCACGAGTTGCAGCCGCCAGCAACGGGAGCAGACCGACCGGAATCCACGCGTCAGGGTCCCGGGGAAGACAGCTGATCTTGCGCGCCGTCAGCTTTTTTGTGACGGCTTTAAAGCGCTTCCGCTACAGTCAAAGCGATATGCCTATCACCTGTATCGCGCCTGCAAGGCCGGCGGCGCGGCTGTCAAGGATCAGCCGTCGACCGAAGCGATGATCGACGAGCTTGAACAGGCGATCAGTTTTGCGCCAACTGAAGCCTCATCGTACCTGATGAAACTGGTCAAATACCTGCAGACGGATGACAAAGGATTCTACAACGCCTATCGGCGTCTGTGGTTCGAGGCAGAATCAAGACCGGTTGAATTTATTTTCACCCTCACCGGCGCTGAAGATGATTCAGTTGATTGGAAACCCGCTTTCGAGGCGATGATTCTGATCGAAGACCCCCATCCAGATGAACTTATCGACACCCTTGTCAATGACACATCGTGGTCCCTTGACGCTCAATTAATCGATGATAATCATGATCCCGGTAAGACCATCCTGTCCTTATTCAAGGCCTACCAGTTACTCTATGCAACGGATTCCCGTCTTCCGATGTTTAGATATCTCTGGAAAGCCAACCGTGTAAAGGGATTTATCCTGACCAACGTTATTGAGACTTATACCAGGGAGGCAGGTGCGAGGCTCGCATCGATAAACATCAATTTGCGATGGTCTTTCATCATGCCTGAACTGAAGCTTTTACGCAACCGGATGGGCGGAGTGAAGGATGTGGTGGTTTCCTATAAGAAAAGGTAAGACTTTTTAGAGAGAATTTCCGTTTACCTGATGTGCCCTCAGAGAGGTACTTTATAGCTTGCCTGGAGGGCGGACATTCCTGTCCGCCCCAAACTACAACCATGCAACCACTCGGGCGGACACTCCTGTCTGCGCGAGCCTTTCTCCGGGCGGAAAGTCTGCTTTACAATCCGAACTGTTCCTTGAGAACCTCAACCACATCGATTGATTTCTCTATCGAAATATATTTCGACTTGTTCTTGTCGGCTATCTTCTTAAAGAATCCATCCTTATCCCCACCGGAGGCAACTACTATCTGCTCACCCGCTTCAGCGGCAAGCTTGTTGAACGGGTCGGACAACACCCCCCGGCGCGCCTCGCCGCCGATATGATATACCAGTATCGGGATTTTGGCTTTCCTTGCCGCTTTCACCAAGCGTTTAACCCGTTTGATCTCAATGTCCGGGTTGGCTTTCGCCGCGCCGAGCCCCTTCGACGATCCCCCCGCGACCAACAGCAGAGTCCGGCAATCACCAAGGCTGTCGGCATCAGCGCCGGGGCGATATTCCACCTTCAGGCCGGACATCCCGGCAAGCCCCTTCATGATAAGAACATCGGCCGCCTGACCGACGGATGTCAACAGCACTGGTTGTTGATATACAACACCGGATTCGGTCTCAGAACCGGCGGCGTACAGAGCGATGGCTGCGCTGAGAAACAGCAGAGCCACAATTGATCTACTCATTTTATTGACCTATTATTCAGTATTAACCGAGTTTCAGTTGTGGGTCTATTTCAGATAGAAGCCCACGCCGTGACTGTTCAGCTCATCGTAATCGGGAATCTGGTTGTAAACGATGCTTTTCTCCGGCTCAAACCTGCCCAGGATGTCACAGATAACCTTGATCCCCGTCAGATGCCGTCCGACCCTCACCTCGAGTGGAATCCCTTCAGCCGGAAAATCGACCGCCAGTTTCCCCAGTTGAGAGGCTTTGTGGTAGCATTGATCGACACTCTTGATCACCAGGTCTTCGTTTGTCGGTCCCCTCAGCCTGCCTTGCAGGGCGCCGGCTGATTCCATCAGGATCGCCCTGGCTCCCGTTTTATCCCCGATCTCGCGGTGGCTCAGTCCGTGAAAGTTTACCGGTGATGGCTCAAGACGGAAATCGAATCCCCTGGTCTGAAGCTCCACCGCCGCCATGGCGGCAATATCCATTGCCCTATCGTGGGCGACGATCGCGTTGATAACCGGATATTCCGGCGCCGCTTCGTGCAGATCGATGACCAGATCGACCTTCTCGCGGCGTACTATTTCGGTTATGGCAAAGGCGACGCGTTCCGTCAACGTCCCATTCCGTCGCCCCGGATAGGCACGGTTCAGGTTCCTGGTCTCCGGACCGGAGAGAAGCTGGCCCGACGGATAATGTCTGTAAACAACCGGATCGGGCCATCCGTCAAGGATGTTCGCATACCGTGAACCCACACGGAACTCCCGCTCCTTACCCAATCGGTTGAGCAGCGCAAAGTGCTGTGGAAAGGCTTCCTGCGGCTCGGTGGCTGAGAATCCGGACTCGTTGGCGCGGGGAATTACGATCACCTGCCCCTGTTCGACCCGAAGGTTCTCGACCAGGAGCGCCGCGGTCACGTTGGATGCCGGTTCGTTGGGATGCGTACCACCGATGATCAGCAGCGTTCCACCCGGCTTTCTGCCTTGAAATATGTACAGATCCGTATCCCCCCGCGAATCCCTCAAGGAGGACAGGTAATGACTCAACCGCCTGGTCTTGGTGAGCGCAAACGACGGATGAATCACGTCACGCTGCCGCTGATCGAGGAAATCCCCCCCCGCTGCCAGGCAGGCGATCAGAACCAGGAGCAGATAAAACACAATGCGACCGTGTCGATGCTGTTCCTCCGCACTGATGACATCCTTTTCAGCAATCTGTTTTCTTGATTTAGCCGATTTGCTCATTTTACCGGATTGTGAGGGGATTGGAAAATCAATGAATATGGATCAAAATGGCGAACATCCTCCCGGACTCCGTCAGGTAATTCAAGTAATATAATACAACGATCCCCTTACGGCAACACCGCCCTGAACAACAGGTATCACGCGACGATATAATACGGGATAACAAAACCATCAACCGCGGCGGATGTCAGGTGTTCCAGTATATCCTTATAATAGTCCCGTCGGTCAAAATTCCTTGACTCCAGCGGATAATTGTCGTATTCTTTACGGGAAAGATCTGATACTGTTACAAGGGGCGGCTTGCAGTTGCATTTCCACATGTCATTCTGAACTATATATGTCATTCTGAACTATATATGTCATTCTGAACGAAGTGAAGAATCTCATCCCTTTCTATCAGGAAGATCCTTCACTTCGTTCAGGATGACAGTATAACGCGTTAGATGACAGTCCAACGCATTCAGGATGACAGTATAACGCATTCAGGGTAACAACACAACTGTAAAACGCCCCCATTACTAACTCTCAAATACCGCACGCGACGGCTCCATTATCGTTATGGAGTGGGAACCCCGTGAGATTCGGGGACGGCCCCCGCCGCTGTAATCGCTGACAAAGGCGGCAGTATCAGCCACTGTCCGGTTGGATCGGAGTAAACTCCGGTTGTCCGTACGGGAAGGCGCCGCACGAGGATGAAGCGTAAGTCAGAAGACCCGTCCGTGCCATCTTGAAATTCCTTCGGGGAAAGGATGGTGATATGATCGACCTGCTCGTGAAATCCCGCTCCCCCAGAGCGGTTTTTTTATTCTCCTGCCTGTTTATTCTGATCCAGGCAGCCACTTCTCGCTTTCCGGTCTACGCCGCCTATGCGCCCGGCATCTACGGCACGGTTTCCGACACCAGCGGACTGCCTCTTGCCGGCGCGCACGTCACCGTAGCCGAACGGCAGACCGGAGCGGTTGCCGGTTGGGACGGCAATTACCGTATATACGATCTTCCGCCCGGCCGTTACACCCTGATCGTCTCGCACCTCGGATACCGGGATCGAATTTCCGATAACGTCATCATTTACGAGGGAACTCCAACCCTCGCCAACTTCAGGTTGTCACCTTCGCGACTATCCAGACCGGTCGCCAGTGTTACCGCACCGCGGCAGAACCATCCCCGGAGATACGGTCGGAAAATCATCCTTTCCCGGGAGACATGGCGCGACACCGGCGCGGGAAAGATCGGCGACGTATTGCGCGATGTGCCTGGCGTATCGGTGCTCGAAGGTGATGGAAGTCAGAGGCTTTCACTGCGCGGATCCCCTTCCCGGACGGTACGGGTGGACCTCGACGGTGTCCCACTCAACGACGCCGGAACAGGCGAGGCGGAAGTGGGTCGGATCGATCTCGACCGGATCAACAAGATACAGATCGAGTTCGAAGGGATCGGCGGTCGGGTTCACCTGCAGAGCGCCGTCTTCTCACCGGCAGACGATACGCCGCACAGCATCGCAGCTTCTGCGACTTACTCGGCCCATAACCGCAATGAAGCCGGATTCAGCGCCGGTAAACGGTACAGGCAAATATCATCCAGTCTGTTTTATAATCGTAAATCCGACGGGGGCGGCTTCAAATATCGACTCGACGACGGAACGGTTAAGCAGCGGATCAATAATCAATCACATTCGTCGAGCTTCATCAGCGGGCTCCGATTTTCAAATGCAGCCGTGGATATCGAGAGCGGCGTCTACTGGGAGGACTCACACCGCGGCATCCCCGGGTTGATCTACGCCCCGCCCACTCCGGAGGCATCCCTGAGCTCCGGGCGGCTGTCAGCCCGGTTCGCTCTGCGCCGAAGTTCAGGTTCGACCGGCTGGTCGTTGACCGGATATGCCTCCGACTACTCCAGCCGCTTCACCAGTCCGGCGGAGCAGTACAACCCCGCCACCGGCGGCATTATCGTTCACATCCCGGAGGACAACCGACAGACCGGACTTAGATACGGCATTGTCGCCAATTCCACCGTCGGTTTTCCCATCGGCAGGCTGCGATTCGATTACACTTATCGGCGGGATTATTACAAAGGCGAAGACTTACTCCGCGATCGCGTCACCATCGGCGGCGTCGGACTTGGCTCCGCCGACCGGACAGTGAAGCGGCTCGACACCGGCGGGCAGTTGTGGGGCAGGACGAAGCTGTTCGGCTATCATATCAGCCCGAATATCGCGGTCGAAATGATAACCGACGAAGGCAATGAAGAATATCGCACAATATCACCATCATTCAGCGCCGCCGTGGAAAAGCCGTTCAATCGGTATTCGCTGGAACTTACCGCAGGATGGGGACGAAGCCTGTCCGCGCCGCCCTTCAATGCCCTGTTCCTGGTCGAAAACAGCTTTGCCGTCGGCAATAAGAACCTGAAACCCGAGCAGGGCGAGTGCATGTCCTACGGATTGGCTTTGGCTTCAGATCCGTTATCACGGTTCTCATGGCGGATCGGGGCAACCCGCACCGTTCGCACGACCAGAGACCTGATCGTCTGGAAGCGCAACTTCTTCGGCAAGTATTATCCTGACAACATCGACAGGGTAAAGGCTCGCGGCGTTGAACTTGAAGCTTCGGCGTCAGTTTTCAACGGGAGGATCTCGCTGTCCGGCGGCTACGTTTACAACGATTCGTTCAACGATCAGCCGGGAGACATCAATTTCGGCAGGCGGACACCGCTCGTCGCCCGGCAAAGTGGATCGGCTTCCATACGGGTGAGGATCCTGAGCCTGTCGTTACACCTGAACGGGCGTTGGATTGGACGAAGGTATTCGACCGAATCGAACCAGGATCCGTTGTCAACCGCCGGCATGGGGCTGCCTCCCTATGAAGTGTATGATTTCAATATCAGCCGTCAATTCCGGATCGGAAGATTGAGAGTGAACGGTTGCCTGAGCGTCAACAACCTGCTTGACGAGTCCTACCGTGTTATCGAACGCAGTCCGATGCCCGGGAGAACGGTTGGAGGAAAGATAGGTTTCATGGTATATTGATATCCGTCTCGTAGCAGTTTAGATATAGGAAATGTCATCCCCGCGTACGCGGGGAACCAGAGCGTGGCACGGCTAACTTGTTACCCGTGTTTCAAATATCATATTTACAGGTGTATACAGAAGGGTTTCTATCTTCTAACGGGGTTTGGATTGCTTTGCTTTGAAACCCGGATAGCGGAGCTATCCGGGCCACCCGCGTCAGGTGAAGTACAGGGACAGACGGAAGTGTCTATCCTCCCCCGGAATAACGCGATAAATATAGTTTCGCAGTACTTCGATTCAACACATAGACCTATCAAGGAGCTTCCCATGACCCCCGCATCAATTTTACGGACTTTTGAAACCAATTACAGCGCCCTGATGGCCAACCTCGATGGGATAAGTGATGATGAAGCCCTGATCCTGCCGAAACCCGCCGGCAATCCGATCAACTGGGTTGTGGGTCATATCTTGATCTCCCGCGACGTAATACTGACCGCAATGAGTGAGAAACATGTCATGAAGGATGAAGAAAGTGTCCACTATAAACGCGGCGCAGAGGTCGAGGATGTAAACGCACTCATTCCACTGTCGAAATTGATCGAATCATTTCAACTTTCACAGGAGCGGTTGAAAGCGGGTCTCAGTCGACTCGGAGAAAAAGATATCAATAAACCCGGCGGAAGCGGTGAAAACGACAGGAACCAAAGCAGCCTGGCGGATCAACTTTCCTTCATACAGTTTCACGAGACTTATCACATCGGGCAGACCGGGTTGCTGAGACGGCTGGTCGGCAAAAAGGGCAGTATTGCCTGATTGTCAGTCGGAGAAGGCACAATCAGCCCCCGGCACGCGTTAGCACGGTGGATTAACAGCAGGGTTTAACTTCCCGGATAGACCGGTTCGCTGGAATAACTGAATTCGGGAATGTTGATCAATGAGTTACAACGGATGCAATTTCAGTTCAGTGAAATCTCGTCAAGCTCACCTTCTGTCATGATTCCCGGACGGATCTCAGCGTAATCATCCAGCCAGAATGCATCCGGATTTCGGCCGATTGCCAGAATTTTGCCGATCAACCTCTTGTCGGCGGCGCGATGATACTTGAAAAAAACCTGGCTGTCGGACATCCCGAGTATCTCTATCTTCCCGGTACGATGCGACATCACGTATCTGCCACGCTTGGCAAGCCCTGAACATCCTATGCGCGCCGTCTGCACCAACCGTATTCCCGCTTCGATCGGCACCATGTAATCGTAATTGCCCACAACCGGACGAGATTGAAACAAGTAATAAGGCGGCACTCCGATGTACGACAATTTGTTGAACAGATCCGACAGGATCAGCGCATCGTCGTTTACACCGCGGATAAGCGGAGTTTGATTTACTGTTATCAAACCGGCTTGATGCAACAGATCAACCGCGGAGATCGCTTCCCATGTCAACTCGTGCGGATGATTGAAATGAGTCATGATGTATATCCGACGGTTAAGGGTGCTGTACCGTGACAGCATCTCAAGCAGCGCACCATCACTAAGCACGCGGTAGGGATTGAATGCCAACATCTTGGTGCCGATGCGAATGATGTGAATGTGCTCAATCTCACGCACCCGTTGGATAATACGCTCCAACTTGGGCGTGGACATCAGAAGCGGGTCACCGCCGGTGAGCAATACGTTGTTGATCTCCCTGTGGGATCGGATATATTCCAACCCATCCGAGATATCGCGCACAACCTCATCATTACCATTCAGGAATAAACGCTTCCGGAAACAGAAACGGCAATACGATCCGCATACGTCGTTGACCAACAACACCGCGGTGTCACGATATTTGTGCTGAGTCCCGGGCGCAACAGTGTAATTCTCCTCCTGTGAAGGATCAAGCGCACCCCAGTCAGCAAGTTCTGACTCATGCGGAATGACAACACGACGTATCGGATCTTCGGGATCATCCCAGTCGATTAATGAAAGGTAATACTCATTGGAGCGGAAAGCATACCTCTCGACTACCGGTTGGAGTCTTTGAATTTGTTTATCTGTCAGTTGTGGAACATCTTTGAGGTGGGTCAGGTAACGCGGGTGCTTCATAAGCAACTCCTCATCGTTTATTTAAAGAAGTAAAAGCATACTAAGGTACTATAAAAAATCTGTATAAATCAAGTAAATCAACACAAAATTGAAAGATCCCCGCCTAAAATCACAATATAATCAATGTATCAGATACATTATAAACGACGATCCACGAGTAATTATTTAGATATCAAAAGTTAACATTATTCAAATTAACGCGATTGAATATCTGATAAAAATACCGATCCATAAATGAATCGGTATTTTGGTTATAAGATTGCGGATCCGGGTATGTGATATAGAATCCTCAGAAATTATGCTTCAAGCGGTGATTCTGCCTGGAGAGTGTGAAATACCCTTCAAAACCGGCGCCGCGTGATGTGAAATATATGCGTGAGACCGGCTCTCCGTAAAGCCTTATTTCGCCGTGTCCGGTACCGTCCGCTTCCATTGTGATCTCGCCGGCGACATGATCATCCTGGAAATTGTCTATCTCATCGCGATGCGGGAAAGTACCTTCAATGGTCAGCCGGGCGCTATGATCCAGTACATCCGTACTGTAATCC
>JALGVR010000020.1 GCA_025774605.1 bacterium
AAAGAACTGATCGCCGGCGGTGGAGTAGTGCGCATCACCGCCGCCTACCGGGAACTGAAACCACTCAACGACAATACGGCTGAACATACCGGCGCAACCGTCGCCTGGGAGCAGGATCCGCCCATAACCGGTAATGACGTGAGGCTGGCTGTGCTGGATTCCGGCTTCCAGCTTGATAATGAAGACCTGCCCGAGCCCGCCGCAGCCATGGATTACGCGGATTATCCGGACACCAGTGAGGACGTTACCGACCTGCGCAGCGGGCATGGGACGCACGTCGCCGGCACCGCGTTCGGCTCGGGTGTTCTGTCGGATGGGCGCTGGAAGGGAATGGCGTTCGATGCCGAACCGATCTACCTGAAGATCGGCAACGACTCGACCAGCAGTGCATCCTCCGCGGCGATGGTGGGGGCGATCAGGGCGGCGGCGACCTGGTGCGAGGCGGATATTCTGACCTCAAGCTATGGCGGAAGGGACGGCTTCAATGACGGTTCATCCGCAGATGAACAGACGGTTGACTGGGCGGTGGGACAGGGGGTGACGGTCTTCATGTCAGCCGGCAACGAGGTGACCGCGAAGACACATTACATGGCTGAAGTTGCCGCCGGCGACACGACGGATCTCATACAGGTCATCACCAAGTACGTCAACGATCCGACCTACTGGAGCATCAGCATGAGCTGGTACGACGGACCGGATACTTCCCTGCACGACGTGCTGACCGCGAGGATCTTCGACGGTGATGGCGATCTGATCGAATACGACGAGCTTGACCAGGTTTCCAGCCCGCGCGGGACGGAGGCTCGCGAGTACATGCCTGTGGAGATGATGCCGCGCGACAGTGCTTCATTCTTTGTGGAGGTCGTCAACCATTCCGATCACGATCGAGTTTTTCACCTTTACACGGTGAGCGGGCATTGGTATGTGCGTTTCCGTCATCCTGCGCCGGAATATACTGTCGTGGCTCCATCAACGGCTGACAGTTGCATCTCGGTCGGTGCGTTCATCGTGCGGAACAGGTGGAGGGATTATCTCGGTGAAGATCATTTCATCGACTGGGATGTGATCGGAGAGTTGGCGGGGTTTTCTTCGCAGGGACCGCGCATCGACGGATTGCTCAAACCGAATATCACCGCCCCCGGACAGCGGACGATCTCATGCCGCGACAGCCGCAATATCCGGTTGGGTGGAACCGCCGACTACCTGATCATCTCCAACGACGGCAATGAAGGACTGCCGGCGGACTATATCGCGATGATGGGCACTTCGATGTCAAGCCCGGCCGCCGCCGGTACGGCGGCGCTGATCCTGCAGACCAGACCCGGTTGCAGCTCCAGTGAGCTTAGAGACATGATTTATCGCGGCGCGAGAAGTGATGAATATACCGGTGAAGTGCCGAACACAAGCTGGGGTTGGGGTAAAATCGATTTTCCCGGCGCGCGGTCGGCGCCTGACGACCACGGGCGATATGCAATTCCGCTTGATCCGAGCCTGGAATCGATCTATCCGAATCCGTTCAACGCCGGATTCAAGGTCGGATTCAGCACAGCCCGCAGCGGTGTTGTTCTCCTGCTGCTTTATGACACGCTCGGTCGTAAAATCTGGTCGAAGTCGATGAATATCGATAATCCCGGTGTACATTATATCACATTGGTCGATGAGTTGAGGGGGATGTCCTCAGGAACCTATATGCTGTCCATAAGGGACGCAGGCGGACAGACGTATCGTCCGGTAACGCTGATGAAATGATGGAATGTCTTTAATCGGCGTAAAGGGTTGCAGGATGGTGGAATATATAGTATCTTAGTTGTTTCGTTATAATCACTCGATCACTCGATCACTCGATCACTCGATTACTCGATCACTCGTTCACTCGATCACTTGGAGAGTGTATATGTATCTTACCGTTCAGTTGATACTGTCAACGGCAGTGGCTGCCATGGCTGTTGTTCAGCCGGTGCATGTTGACGATGTCGACCTCGATAATTACGTCGAGCCGCTCGTTGAAACATACGGACCGAACCCCGAGATCGACAGTTGCGCGGTATTAATTGAGCGATTGGAGCAGGAGACGCGCCTTGGAAACGTTACAGATATGGGGGGAGATTTTCACTCGCTCTTCCAACTTCTGCTGTCGATCGAGCCTGAACCGTTCAGCTATCAAGAGGAACGCCTGTATGATCTGACTGAACGCGCCAAGCAGGCTTTTGCGGCATATTTGCATTCGGTGAACGAGCTGCCCGAGGACGTCGAGCCGAGCTTTATCTGGAGCGAAATCGACACCCTCTCGATGTCGCCCGAGTTGCGTGAAACCGCCGGAGACCTGTTTGACATCATCGAAACCGTTGACAGTACGGATTTTGAGGTCGAGGAACCGGAGCTTATCCTTCGCCGTGACAGGCTGCCGCCGGTTCCGATGGTTATCAACCGGCGGGTGGAGCGGGCGATTACCTATTTCCAGACCAGGGGTCGCAAGGTGATGCAGAAGTGGCTCGACCGTTCAGCGGAGATGATTCCGGTGATTCTGCCGATCCTGCAGGAGGAAGGTCTGCCGGATGACCTGATCTACCTGTCGATGATTGAAAGCGGGTTTAACATCAGGGCATATTCTTACGCCCATGCCGCCGGTCCCTGGCAGTTCATATCCGCCACCGGGCGCAAGTTCGGTCTTGACATAGACTGGTGGTATGACGAGCGGCGGGACCCCGCGCTGTCCACCCGGGCGGCGGCGGCATACCTGAGAACGCTTTACGCCATGTTCAATGACTGGTACCTTGCCATGGCGGCGTATAACTGCGGTGAGGGCAAGGTCAGGCGTCATGTCAGGTATTATGGCGACGATTACTGGTCTCTCAGGCGGCTGCCGCGGCAAACGAGGAATTACATTCCCACATACATCGCCGCCACGATTATCGCCAAGAGTCCGGAATTGTATGGTTTTTACAAGCCCGAACCGATTCCGCCGGCCGGGTTCGAGCGAGTGGTCATCAGGGAATGTGTTGACCTGGGGGCTCTTGCCGGAGCCGCCGGTACCGATGTTGCCACACTGCGAAAGCTCAACCCGGCAATTGTCCGCTGGTGTACACCCCCCAACCGGGACAGCATCCGGGTGAATCTCCCGGTCGGTTCGATCGCGGACGGTTTCTGGGACAGGTATAAGCAGATACCGGCAGAGAAGAAGGTCAGCTATATCCGGCACAGGGTTCGGCGTGGAGAAACCCTGTCTACGATTGCCAGGCGATACGGGGTTCCGATGAGCATGATCATCCGACATCCGAAAAACCGGATCCGCAATCGTCACTGGATCCGCGCCGGTCAAGTGCTGTTTATTCCCGGCGTTTCACCGGGCAGAGCCAGGCAGGTCAAGAGCAGAAGAAGCGATCCGGACGATCTTATGCCGACCGGCACCGTTCATGTCGTCAGACGAGGTGAGACGCTAAGCGGGATTGCCGGGAGGTATGGCATGACCGTCTCACAACTCAAGCGGTTGAACAGATTATGGGGTAAACGGTACATTTATCCGAATCAACGGCTGCGGATAAGCAGTGGAAAGCAATTTGCAAAGGGCGCAGCAACCGGTGCGCTCTCAGGCAAGGGTGCCAGGAGTCACATTGTTGCTCCCGGTGACAGTCTTTGGCTTATCGCACGTAAATACGGCGTTTCAGTTGAACTTTTGAGGCGTGCGAACGGTTTGCAGGGAAGGTCGTTGATCAAACCGGGGCAGAGACTTACAATTCCGGTTTCCAATTGATGAAGGATTTTCGAGAGGAAAATTATGAATCGAGCTGAAATCATTGAGAGTGTTTCCGACAGGACAGGATTGACGCGTCTTGAGGTGTCCGCCGTGTTTGAAGGGATCCTGAAGATGATCGAATCGGAGCTTGCCCGCGGTGGAACCGTTGAACTCAGACGATTCGGAACGTTCCGCTGTGTAAAACGGGCGGCGCGCCGGGCGGTCAACCCCCGTACCGGCGAACCGGTTCATGTCGATCAGCGGATCATGCCGGTTTTCAAGCCGTCGCCCAAGTTGCGTGAAGCGGTCGCGGCGGTGAAACTTTAGGTTGAAGTCAAGACGTCAGTAACTGTTTGAAAGAGAAATAGAGCCTTTCTTCAGCGGCTCAGGAATCTGCTGGGGAGAGATTACGCATTGCGTTTTCGTGAAATAAGTAGATAAAACTAAGCGAGGAGTCATTGCCCTGCGGTAAAAAACGTAAACGACATAAGATGTCGACACACAAACGGAAGAAACGGCTGCGCAAGAACCGTCACAAGAAGAAGAACCGTTAGACAAATACAGGAGCGGCGTGATGGCAAGGATCCTGGTGATGGCAGATACACATCTGGATCAACTTACGCCCGGCATTCCCGATACTATTCTGCACGAGATCAGGAATTGTGATCAGGTTATACACGCCGGTGATTTTACCGGCGAAGACTGTTATCGACAACTGAGTTCTTTAACCCGCTTGGTTGCTGTGCACGGCAACATGGATTGCATGTTTTTATCAAGTATGCTTCCTGCGAAACTGCAGACCAATATAGAGAATGTCAGGATAGGGATTATCCATGGGGTCGGATCTCCCCGACACACCCTGCACTACGCGCGCTCCTCCTTCCAGGATTTGGATCTCATTATCTTTGGTCACAGTCATCAACCATTTATCGAGAGATTTAACGGTGTGACGATGTTCAACCCGGGTAGTACGACTGCGCCGCGCTCTCACCCTTTTCCCAGTTATGGTATTTTGGAGATCAAAGACGGGGAATTCCAGACAAGGATTGTTCAAATGAAGCGCTAAGCCGAATGTGGATACAAGGTTGAGAATTGAAAATATCCAATAACCTGTCAGAATTACCGAAACTTCCCCTGCCGTTATCATGATCCTTCAACATGATGATGTTCATTGAACGTCGCTGAGGAGATATTTTCGGTTGGGCGCCTGACCCGGATTATCCGTGACCTGTTGGATGACGGGTTGCCCATGGTCTGGGTTGAGGGTGAGTTGTCCAATGTTACGCTGCACCGATCCGGTCACCGTTATTTTACGTTGAAGGATGCGGAAGCGCAGATTCAATGCGTGATGTGGCGAACGCGTCGTGCGCCGGCGTTCGAACTCGAAGAGGGCGTGAAGGTTCGGGCGTTCGGCAGGGTTACGGTCTGGGAGCGCGGCGGCAGGTACCAGCTTGACACGGTTTCAATTCTGACCGTCGGTGTCGGCGATCTTCAAACCGCCTTCGAGGAACTTAAGCGAAAGCTCGGCGCCGAAGGTCTGTTTGATCTGGAGCGCAAACGTCCCCTGCCCAAATACCCCCGAGCCATTGGCATCGCCACCTCACCGACAGGCGCCGCCGTTCGAGACCTGGTTTGGGGATTTGCCGCGCGCTTCCCGCCCGCACAGTTATATCTGATTCCTGTCAAGGTTCAGGGTGAAGGTGCGGCTCGGGATGTTTCGCGGGCGATCGCGGCGTTCAACCGATCAGGATTGGTGGACATCATTGTAATCGGTCGCGGCGGTGGATCGATCGAGGACTTGTGGGCGTTCAACGAGGAGATGGTTGTGCGGGCGGTCGCCGCGTCCGAACTGCCGGTGGTATCGGCGGTCGGTCACGAGGTGGACGTAACCCTCAGCGATCTGGCCGCCGACCTGCGCGCCCCGACACCGACCGCCGCTGCTGCGCTGGTGGTGCCGGATCGAACGGATCTGAAACGGCGGCTTTCCGAAAAGCTGACCGCGATATCGCGCTCGCTCGCTCGCAGCCTTGAACTCTGGCGGGAAAGGGTAAACGGTCTTGCCAGCAGTTACGGAATGAAGCGTGTTGTTGTACGCATCGCCGAAGAGAGACGGCGGCTCGATGACAGCGCGGCTCGGCTTGAATCCGCGCTGGTGAAGAAAATAAGCGATCTTGGACGAGGCGTCGAGTCTGCAGCTCAACGGCTCCAAGCATTGTCACCCGCACGTGTGTTCGATCGGGGTTATTGTATTGCGAAGAGAGCTGATGAGACAATCGTCAGGTCGGCGAGGGATATTTCAAGCGGTGACGAGCTTGATCTCGTCTTCAAAGATGGAGGCGCGCACACAAGAGTTGAGGAGATCCACATAAATGACAGATGAAACAAAACAGGGTTCTGATCCGTCATTCGAGGAGGCTTTCAAGCGGCTTGACGCGATCGCAGCGGAGCTGGACGACGGCAATACGCCGCTCGAGAGATCGTTCGTCCTGTTTGAAGAGGGTCAGAGACTGCTGAAGATATGTCACCGAATGCTGGATCAAGCTGAAAAACGGCTTAAAGTGATCACTGAAACCGGGGAAGGCTTCACGATAAAGGAAGAAAGTATTGATTGATCTGTCGCAATATCCGCTCCTGTCGCGGATTGACAGTCCGGTTGACTTGAAGCGGATGCAGGCGGACGAGTTGGAGCTGCTTGCCGACGAAATGCGCAGGTTTCTTATCGACGTGGTTTCCCGCACCGGTGGACATCTGGGTTCAAATCTGGGCGCAGTGGAGCTGACAATCGCCCTTCACTACATCTATAATGCTCCCAGGGACTTGATTGTCTGGGACGTCGGCGCTCAGGCGTATCCACACAAGATCCTGACCGGTCGGATGAAGCGATTCGACACGAATCGTCAATACGGCGGGATTTCGGGATTCCCTTATCGGGACGAGAGTGAATATGACACATTCTGTGTCGGGCATTCATCCACTTCGATCTCGGCGGCTCTCGGCATGGCGATCGCTCGTGACCGGATGGGCGAAAAGCACAAGGTAATCGCGGTGATCGGTGACGGCGGCCTCACCGGCGGCCTGGCATACGAGGGCTTCAATAACGCCGGCGCTTCCGAGGCTGATGTTACCGTTATCCTGAACGATAACCGCATGGCGATCTCACCCAGTGTCGGCGCGATGTCACAGTATCTGTCGGCCATCCGTTCAGATCCGCGTTTTGAGAAGCTCAAGGACGGCATGTGGCAGTTTACGGCTCGTCTTCCGAAGAGCGACAAGTTCCGCAAGGCGCTGCACGGCGTCGATGCGGGTCTGCGTGCGATGCTGGTTCCCGGATTGTGGTTCGAGAGGCTCGGTTTCCGTTACGCGGGTCCCATCGACGGCAACAACCTTTCAGAGCTGCTGAAGATGCTCGAATGGGTCAAGAGTGTATCCGGCCCGGTTCTTGTCCATGTTCTCACGCAGAAGGGCAAGGGGTATCCGCCGGCGGAAGAGGCATCCACGCGGCTTCATGGAGTGGGTAAATTCGATCCCCAGGTCGGTCCTGTCAGGAGCCGTAAGTCCCAGAAGAGTTTCAGCGCCCATTTCAGCGATGAACTGCTGAAGATCGCCGAAAAGGATGAGCGAATCATTGCCATTACACCGGCAATGATCGAAGGCAGCGCCCTCGGCAAGTTCCAGGAATCGTTTCCAGATCGTTGTTTTGACGTCGGAATCGCCGAACAGCACGCAGTGACGTTTGCCGCCGGCCTGGCAACACGGGGATTGATACCGGTGGCGATGATCTACTCGACGTTTCTCCAGCGCGCTTACGACCAGGTGATTCATGACGTGGCTCTGCAGAAGCTTCATGTGATCTTCGGCGTTGACCGCGCCGGGCTTGTCGGCGAAGACGGCCCGACACATCATGGCGCATTCGATATCAGCTACCTGCGTAATGTTCCCCACATTACCCTGTTGATACCTCGCGACCAGGCTCAGATGCGGCTCATGCTTCGCGCCGCCGTCTATGACATCGATGGACCGGTCGCCATTCGTTTTCCCCGCGGAACCTCTCCGAAATACCTTAAGATTCCTGATATCGCGCCGGAACTCACTCGAGATGTAACGAGCCCGCAATTGCTCCGTGACGGTGCCGACGGGCTTATAATCAGTTCTGGAATCCTGCTCGCGGATTGCCTGAACGCGGCTGATGAACTTGCGGAGAAGGAAGGGCTGGATCTTGCCGTGCTTGATCTGCGGTGTGTAAAACCGCTGGATACTGAAGCGTTGCGCGACCTGGCGCACCACCACAAACGCTGGTTGTCGGTCGAGGAGAATGCCCTGATGGGTGGCATGGGATCGGCATTGCTGGAATTCATCAACGACCGCGGATTGAAGGTCGAAGTCAGACGGATTGGTCTCCCGGATCGGTTTGTAACACATGGGGATCGGGACAGCCTGCTGAGTGAGGTTGGACTTGATCGTAAATCCATCAGGCAGGCTGCGCGCAAGTGTTTCAAAAAGTCATCAAAAAGAGCGAGCGGCAGGGTTTATAAAGTAGGGTCAAAGGTTTGAAAAAAAACAGGTTGGGGATTATTGCCAACACTGGGAAGCCCGTGGTCGCCGATGTTCTTCCACCATTTCTTGCCTGGCTGCGGAACGAAAACATTCCTTTCGTTATTGTAAGGGAGTTGGGTGATTTGGTTGACCTGAGCGGTTGTGAAGCCGTATCGGCAAACGAGGTGGCGGATAGAGCGGACTTTGTGCTCTCGTTCGGCGGCGATGGCACGTTTCTGCGGACCGCCCACCTGATAGCGCCCAGCCAGGTGCCGATCATCGGCGTAAACCTCGGTGCATTCGGATACCTTGCGGAGGTGGGCATCGATCAATTGCACGACAGAATAAACGACATCCTGCATGGACGATATTTCATCCAGGAGCGGGTCATGTTGGAGGCTTCGATTGAGCGTGAAGGTGGGGTTTCCAGCTTCCACGCCCTTAATGATATAGTTCTTGATAAGGGCGATTTTCCCAGGACCGTCCGGCTTGAAACATCGATCGACGATGAATACCTGAACAGTTTCAATGCGGACGGTCTGATCGTCTCGTCACCGACCGGTTCGACCGGTTACTCCCTCTCTGTCGGCGGGCCGATTATTGAGCCGGAGGTTGATGTAATGATCATCAGCCCGATAAATCCCCACATGCTCGCCAACCGACCGCTGGTGGTCAGTGGTGACCGGACGATTGCGATCTCAGTGTTCAGCGAAGACGGGCAATTCCAGATCGTTACCGATGGTCAGCGGGTTCTGAAGCCCGACAGCGGCAAAACCGTGGTTATCAGGCGATCATCCTGGCTTACCAGGCTGATAAAATTCGGCGATTTGACATTTTATTCTCTGCTGCGAAACAAGCTTCACTGGAGGGATCAATTAAACCGGGCAAAGAGTGATCGGTAAAATGGCGGCGAGATGAATTTACTGCAGAGATTCAAGACCGGTCTGGACAGAACGCGCTCACATACGGTTGCCAGGATAGCGCGTATTTTCAAGGGCGGCGCAATCGGTGAATCAGTTCTCGATGAAGTTGAGGAGGCTCTCCTTGAAGCGGATGTCGGCGTCGAGTCGACTGAGATGCTGATTGATAACATGCGCAGATATCTTACCGGTTCCGACGCTCGCAAAAAGGGCAATCCGGTTGAATTATTGAAAGCGGACCTGGTGGGGATCTTTGACGATACAAGCCGGAATGGTTCGCGCAGGTTCTCATGTAAACCCTGGGTGATACTGCTGGTGGGCGTAAATGGATCAGGAAAAACCACCACCGCGGGGAAGCTTTCGCACCATTTCCGGTTGCAGGGGAAGAGCACGGTGATTGCGGCGGCGGACACCTTCAGAGCCGCGGCTGTCGAACAAATCGAGGAATGGGCGCGGCGGGGCGGAGCCAGATTGGTTAAGCAGCAGACCGGAGCGGATCCCGCCGCAGTGGCTTTCGACGCCTACCAGTCGGCCCGGTCGCGCGGCGAAGACTTGCTGATTGTAGACACCGCCGGGCGCCTGCAGGCGAAGCGAAACCTGATGGAAGAGCTGGCCAAGATATCGCGGGTGCTGAAGCAACAGGATCCTTCGGCTCCGCATGAGGTTATTCTCGTTCTGGACGCGACAACAGGACAGAACGGTATCTCGCAGGCTTTGGGATTTACCGAAGCGGCCGGAGGAACCGGAATTATCGTTACAAAGCTTGACGGAACTGCTCGGGGCGGGGTTGTAATTCCCATCCACAAGGAGCTTGGATTGCCGGTGGAGTTCATCGGTCTGGGCGAGGGCCTGGATGACCTGCAGCCCTTTGACGCCGGACTGTTTGTCGATGCGATGCTCGAGGCATGAATTGACCAGATTTACCGGAACGGCATTGTTGATCCTTCTGCATGTCCCGCTGTGTGCTGCAGCTTCCGATATGCCGCGCTGGGACAGGGAATCCCAGCTTGGTCAACCGTTATTCAAGATCTCCACCCACCAACGGATCGTGGATGATCCCGGGAAAACAGGGCTCGATGTACTGGTTGAAGTGATGAATGACATGTTGCTGTTCGTTCGATCAAAGGATGGTTTCGTTGCCAGGATAAACCTCGATCTTACGATTGTCAACACCGATAACCACCAGGTGGTGCGACAGGTTAAGAATGTCACCAAGCGCGTCGGCGAATACGCCCAAACGAACTCACGTCGTGATTATGTGGTTACGGCGTTTTCAAACGATCTCTCCCCGGGATCCTATGAAGTCAAAGTTCAGCTCGAAGACAGGGAATCCCGCCGCCGCGAGAATGTTGAGAAGAAAATCGAATTGAAAATCACTCCATTCGCCGATCATTTCAACGTATCCGACATCATCCTGGCGCGGTCAAGTGAGAGAGATTCTGGTTCGCGCGTTCCGCTGCATCCAACGGTCAGCGGCATGGTGGTTGATCCGTCATCGTCGCTTTACTGCTGTTTCGATGTATTTAGAGACAATACCCTGAAGCCCTGTCGGATATCACTTGCCGTTATGAATAAATCCGGTGTGATCAGCTTTTCCGACAGCATGTTGATAATGGAAGGCAATCGACTGTCAACGTATTTTATGTCCATACCTTGCAGTAACTTGACATTCAACCGCTACGATGTTTTATTAAATGCCGTTTATGATGGAAAGACGATCTCAAGGAGCGCCTCCTTTTCCGTCAATTTCCATGGGTTGCCGTGGATAATCGTTGACCTGAATCAGGCCATCAGGCAGATGCGTTATGTAGCCACTGATGAGGAAATCAAGTACCTGTTGAATGAGTTTCCGAGTCGCAAAGAGGAGCTGTTCACAAGGTTCTGGAATGAGAAGTTTCCTGCCGGGAAGGAGAAGGTCAACGGTAAGATGATCGAGTATTACAACCGGGTGAATTACGCAAATATGCATTACAGTAATAATCGCGCCGGCTGGGAGACTGACCGGGGCAGGATCTTGATTATATACGGCAGACCCACTGAGGTGGAGAAGAGAGAGTCGGAAACAAGTTCCACGAGATACGAAATCTGGTATTACAACCACCTGAACAAGCGTTTCATTTTCAAGGACGAGTTCGGGTTCGGTGAATATAAACTTGTTTCAACGGGCTGGTGAACGGGCGGGCGATGCCGCCGGCATTAACGCCGGGGGACAGGATTCGCGTGGTTTCTCCGGCCGGTCCGGTTGATCCGGTACGCCTGGCGGATGGAGTCAAGCGTCTGGAAGCATGGGGCTACGAAGTCGAATTCGCCCCCCATGCGCTGGAACGGGATGGATTTCTGTCAGCGCCCGATGCTGACCGCCTCAGGGGCTTGACCGAGGCGTTGTTTGATCCGCGGGTTTCCGCCGTCATTTGCAGCCGCGGCGGGTACGGTGTGTTGAGGCTTTTGGATCGTCTGCCTTGGGATGAGATCTCCCGGCGACCGGTGAAATCCTTTGTGGGGTTCAGCGATATCAGCGCGTTTCAGTTGGTTTTATGGGAGCGTTGCGGATGGGTCAGTTTTTCCGGACCGCAGGCGGCGATGGCTTTAAGTGGCGGCATTTCAGAAAGATCCGCCATGCATCTTCGCGGTATGTTGGACGGGTCGTGGCGGTCGCTGTCCTGGCGGAACGGCGATGACCTGACGCTGAAGCCGGTCATTCGATCGGGCTCAGCAACCGGAACGATACTGCCGTGCAACCTGAGCATGCTGGTCAGCCTGGTCGGCACACAATTCATGCCGGATCTTGACGGCGCGGTTCTTTGCCTTGAAGACATCGACGAACCGCCGTACCGCATCGACCGGATGTTCTGGCAGTTGGAGAAGTCGGGACGGATGAACGGTATTTCCGCAATGATCCTCGGCGCGTTTACCCTGAAGGGTAAATCGCTGTCCGACGATGCATCCGCATCCGTTTCGGATTTATTCAGGGATTACCGTTTCCCGATCTGGCGGGATCTGCCCTATGGACATATCGATGATCGGATCACAATACCGGTCGGATCATCTGTTATGATCACTGAAGCCGGATTAATCAACATTGTCGAACATGATGCGTAACTGTCCCAACCGGGGGATTTAGTGACAGTCTGCGGGAAGTTTCGCTGTTCTCGGGCTGTTGTTCAGTCCTTCAAATACACGGAGAGAAAATCAATATCGCGCAGGGTCGATTCACCGAGCACAATTGACCAGGGACAGGCAGGAGTGGACAGACAGGAGTGTCTATCCTCCCCGTAGCCCGGATCCCTTGCGGTCCGGGATTACGTCATCCCCGCGCACGCGGGGAACAAAGGTTGGACGACTGAAGTCGTTCCTCCCCGTGTTATATAATCCCAGCGCTTTCAACGGCGCGCCATCCCCGCGCACGCGGGGAACCAAGAAGGAGGTGAGTGGATCCCTGGTCGGCAAAGAAGTCATCCCCGCGCACGCGGGGAACCAGTGCATCGTTGGTCAATGCAAGGAAGCCGGCGTTCGTCATCCCCGCGCACGCGGGGAACCAAGGTTGGACGACTGAAGTCGTTCCTCCCCGTGTTATATCATTCCAGCGTATGCGTTGTCCGGTTGTATCATTATGAGCTTACGGTTTAGGAAACAAAAATGAATCTGGCGGTGTTTCTGAGCGGGACGGGGAGTAATTTCCGGGCGATCGCCGAAGCGGTGAACAGGAATGAGATTCCCGCCAGGATCACACTGGCGGCGAGCAACAGACCGGATGCGCCGGGTCTTGAATACGCCGTTCAAGCAGGACTGCCGACCGCGGTTTTCAAGCGTGATGATTATCCGGACGGCAAGTCCTTCGCTGACTATATGCTTGCTGTTCTCCGGGAACATGATGTTCACCTGATCGCCCTGGCGGGATACTTGAGGAAGATACCGCCGAAGGTCGTAAGGGCATACCAGGGGCATATTGTCAACATCCATCCGGCATTGTTGCCCGAATTCGGCGGCAAGGGGATGTTTGGAATAAACGTTCACCGCGCTGTTTTGGAAGCCGGGAAACGCGAGTCCGGCGTGACGATCCATTATGTTGACGAGGAGTATGACCGCGGGGAGATAATTGCCCAGCGAAGAGTGCCGGTGATGAAGGATGATAAACCGGAAACGCTGGCAGCCAGGATTCTCAAGGTTGAGCATCAGCTCTATCCCGAGGTCATCGGTAAGCTTGCCGAACAGTTCAACAGGAAATCAAGGATTAATGACAGGTAATTCATTTAAGATTCAAATACGGCGCGCACTCATCAGCGCCTGGCGCAAGGAGCCGGCGGTCGAGTTGGCCAGAGGGCTTCGTGAAATGGGTGTGTCGCTTGTCGCCAGTGGTGGAACAGCCGATGCCATCGCCGGGGCGGGGATGAACGTGGAGAGGCTCTCCGAACGAACCGGTTTCAACAACCTGCTCGGCGGTCGCGTCAAGACACTTCACCCGGCTGTTTACGCCGCCATATTGGCCCGACGCGATTCCGAAGGTGACCTCGAGGATCTGAGCCGGTCCGGGATCGAGCCGTTCGACCTGGTGGCTGTTGACCTTTATCCTTTCCCGGAAGCCCCGTCGGGCATTGATGAAGCCGTGGAGTTGATCGATATCGGCGGCGTTTCGTTGCTGCGAGCCGCAGCGAAGAATCATCGCTGGGTAGCCGCGCTTGGAAGCGCCGAACAGTTCGCCGATTTTATTGCCGAATTGCGGGAGAATGACGGCGAGCTGGGCTTGGAACACCGTCGCCGGCTGGCGGTTGAAGCATTCCGGTGGGTTTCTCTATACGATTCACGCATTGCCGGTGGCCTTGGAGTCGCCGCTGATCCAACCGCGCTTCCGGAACTCCTGGATTTGCATCTGGTCAGGAAGCTCAATCTTCGATACGGCGAGAATCCCCATCAGATGGCGGGATTTTACGTTCCCGTCAAGGCTGATCCGGAAGGTATCGCCGCGGCGAAGCAGTTCGGCGGCAAGCAGCTTTCGTTCAACAATCTGCTCGATCTTGATACCGCGATGCGTCTGCCGGGAGAGTTTGATCAGCCGGCCGCGGCGATCCTGAAACATACGACACCCTGTGGAGTTGGAATCGGCGGGACCATCCTGGAGGCATTCCTGAATGCCCATTCGACCGATCCTCAATCGGCTTTCGGCAGTATTGTCGGGCTTAACCGGGTCGTTGATATTGAAACGGCACAAGCCATCAGGAAAGGTTTCGTTGAAGTGGTCTGTGCCCCGGGATTCGATGAGGACGCGCTGAAACATCTCCGGAAGTCCAAGAACCTGCGCAACATCCTGTTTGACGGCGAACCCGCCGAGAATGAACTGGACATCCGAGCGGTCTGGGGTGGGATGCTTGTCGAGAAGCGGACGCGTGGTTTTCCCGAACTTGATGATTTGAAAACAGTTACAAGCCGTGAACCGACGATGGAGCAATTGACGGCGCTGAAGTTTGCCTGGAAGGCGGTTCGGTACGTGAAATCGAACGCGATATTGATCGCCGACGATAAACGGACGATCGGAATCGGCGCCGGCCAGATGTCCCGTGTGGATGCCGCGCACCTCGCCGTATGGAAGGCTGGACAGGCAAACCTGGACACAAAAGGCTGCGTGGCGGCATCCGATGCCTTCTTTCCCTTCAGAGACGGGATGGATGTGCTGGCGGATGCGGGTGTTACGGCGATAATCCAGCCCGGTGGGTCGATACGTGACGAGGAGGTGATCAAGGCGGCGGACGAACGAAACATCGTCATGGTTCTGACAGGCAGAAGGCATTTTCGGCACTGATCGAATGTACCCGGGTTACCGTGAGTGGGCAGCGACATACGCCCTTTGAAGTGTTGCCACAAAACTATTGTTTCTTGTAAACCCCGACGGAGTTGTTAGTCCGATGAAATTCAACATAATGTCATTCTTTTCAAACGATATCGCCATTGATCTTGGCACCGCCAACACCCTGGTGTACGTCAAGGATCAGGGTATCGTAATCAGTGAACCTTCGGTGGTTGCGATTTCAAGAGCGGATCGGAAGGTGCTGGCGATCGGACGCGCCGCGCGCGATATGATGGGTAAGACCCACGAGGAGATCGAGGTTATCCGGCCGATGCGCGACGGCGTAATCGACGATGACGAGATCGCCGAGCTGATGATCCGGTCTTTCATTCGTCGGGTGCAGCATAACAGGCTGATGAGACCGCGCATCATCGTTTGTGTGCCTTCAGGCGTAACCAAGTCCGAGAAGCGCGTGATCCGGGATTCCGCCGAATACGCCGGTGCGCGCGAGGTGCACCTGATTGCAGAGCCGATGGCGGCGGCGCTGGGCGTTCAGCTGCCGGTCAAGGAACCGGTCGGAAGCATGATCGTCGACATCGGCGGCGGAACCACTGAAATAGCGATCATCTCTCTTTCGGGCATTGTGACCATGCATTCGATACGAACCGCCGGCGATGAAATGGATGAAGCCATCAGCCAGTTCATCCGCCGTAACTATAACCTGCTTATCGGCGACAGGATGGCTGAGTGGATCAAATGCAACGTCGGGTCGGCGATACCATTGAACGAGGAGATAACACTTACCGCCAAGGGGCGTGACCTTGTCTCGGGGATGCCAAAGGCGGTGGAGATCGGATCTGAGGAAATTCGTGAAGCGGTGACCGAACCGCTGGCGCAGATCATCGATGCGGTCAGGGAAGCGCTGGAAAAATCCCCCCCCGAGCTCTCCGCCGATATCCGCGATCGAGGCATTATCCTTACCGGTGGCGGTGCGCTGATGAAGGGACTTGACCAGCGTTTGCGCGATGAAACCAACCTGCCGGTCAACATCGCTGAAGATCCACTTACCTGTGTCGTGCGTGGAACCGGAATGGTACTGGAGGATCTTGAGAGCTTCCAGGATCTGTTACTCAGCAACAACTAATTTCAATCCAAGCCGTAATGTTCGGCGTTTTAAAATCTTACCTTTCCTGGTTGATAACCTCGTTACTGGCGTTGGGGCTTATCCTTTCCAACGAAAACATGCAAGTCAACACCATGCGAGACAACTTCTCCGACCTACTGGTTATCGTTGCCCGCCCCGTCAGTAATCTGATCCGGGCACCGAGGCTCTGGGGAGAGAACGCTCGGCTTCGAAAACAATTGGCTGAGTTGAGTATAAAAGTCGCGGATATCAGTGACAGCGCGGTGGAAACCGAACGTCTGAGACACATGCTCGATTTCAGGGAGAGATCGGCTTACGAACTGGTAGCAACGGAGGTCATCGGCATGAATCCCGATTTCGGCATACGCGGGATTCTCGTGGATGCAGGCAGCGAGGACGGCGTTGAAATCAACCAGGCGGTGATAACTCCCGATGGCGTGGTTGGGCGCGTCTACCGGGCGGGGAAGCGAAGCTCCGCAGTGCAACTTCTCTTGGACCCCAACTCCGGCGTAGCGGCTCGGCTGGGGAGAAGCCGTGAGGTCGGAATCGTTCATGCCGCCGGCGGCAGAAGACTTAGACTTGACGGCGTTCCGGTAACGGCGGCAGTCGGTACAGGCGATTCGGTGATCACCTCCGGGCTCGGAGGCGTGTTTCCCCCCGGTTTGCTGATCGGTGTAACGCGTTCGGTAAACCATCGAGCCGTGGATTGGTTGTGGCAAATCGAACTGCAGCCGGCGGTTGATTTCGGTCACCTGTCCGAACTCTTCGTGGTACGAAAGGCTGAACGTGCTGAGTGACATAGTCAAGGCGTCCACCTGGGGACTGTTGATACTTCTGGCACAGGTGGTGCTTGCGCCGGTTTTGGAGATAAGAGGCATCAGACCCGATCTGCTGTTGATCTTCGCTGTATCCATGGCGATGCGTCGCGGCAGTCATGCAGGTCTGGCGGCGGGTTTCCTCACCGGTTTGGCTCAGGATGCGCTTTCAACAGGTTTTATCGGTGTAATGGCATTGGCGAAAGGCACGGTTGCTTTCTGGATCGGCAGATGGCATGAGAAACATGAGGGCGCCATCTCGCCCTTCGGCTGGTTTATCCTTTTATTCATCGCTGCATTAATCCAGGATTTCCTCGCTTCACTCTTCCTGCTGCAGGGCAGTCCGGTCGGTATCGTTGAATACCTCTGGTTTAATATTCTGCCGTCGGGTCTGTATACGGGGGTAATGGGGTTTCTCTGGGCGCTGGCTCCAATCGGTCGCCGACGAAGTGAGCGCTCCACGCCGGTGCGTATCAGGTGAATCATCAGTCGGAAGTTCAATGATCGTTGAAACGAGCCCGTGGTGGCGTGAATATCGAGGCTGGGTGTTTATCCTGGTGATTGCCGCTGTCTTCGGCGCTATTGAACTGAGGTTGTTCTCGATGCAGGTCATCAACCGACCGGATTTCCTGAAGATGGCGGCAACGAACCGGATCCGCGCCGAGATCGTCGAGCCTGTAAGAGGCAGGATTTTCGACAGGCACGGAGAGTTGCTGGTCGAGAACAGGCCATCCTTCACCTTGTATGCCATCCCGTGGACGATCAAGAAAAATCCATCGACGGTTGATTCGCTTGCCTGTGTGCTCGATCTGAATAAAGAGGTGATCCGGCGCCGGATCGGCGTAAGGGGTTGGAACACATTCTATCCGACTGCACTGCAACGCGATCTGCCCTTTGAGAAGCTGGCGCGGCTTGAAGCAACCAGGTTAAGTTATCCCGGTATCATGTTTCGCTTTGAAGCCAAGCGCGCCTATCCTCACCCTGAGACCGTGCATTTTCTCGGCTACGTCAGTGAACGCGCCCCGAACGAGGCGAATATGGGGCGGGGGCGCTTTGGTCTGGTGGGGAAGAAGGGGATTGAACTTGTCTACGAGGATCAACTTGGGGGTGAAGCGGGGGTTCGATATCAACAGGTTGACGCCTCGGGACGCATCACCGATTTTCTAACCGATCCGCCACCTCTGGATGCAGAACCCGGGTTGGATATTTATCTCAATATTGACGCCGGTTTGCAGGAATACGCTTACGAGTTGATGAAAGGACGGGACGGGGCTGTAGTGGCGTTGGATCCGCTGAACGGCGAATTGTTGGTCCTGCTGAGCCTCCCGGATTATGATCCATCGTTATTCGCCGGTGTGTTGCCCGCTGATGAATGGAAGAGTCTCACTTCCGATCCGGGTCATCCGCTGTTGAACCGTGCTGTACAGGGTTTGTATCCGCCCGGCTCGACCTTTAAGATGGCGATCCTGGCTGCCGCTGTCGAGGAAGGGATAGCCGACGACAATTATCATATCGAATGCAGAGGCGGAATGCAGCTTGGCAGACGGTGGTTTAAATGTTGGAATGCCGGAGGGCACGGAACCGTTGGAAGGCTGGAGGCGATTCAGCAGTCGTGCGATGTGTTTTTCTACAGTCTGGGACTGGCTTTGGGAGTTGAGAAGATATCGCAGTACTGCCGGGAATTGGGATTTGGAAAACGGACCGGCATTGATATCGACAGTGAGCTTCCCGGCATAATACCCTCTGTAAAATACCTTGACAGAAAATACGGAACGGGGAAGTGGACACGCGGTCAACTTGCCAACATTGCAATCGGACAAGGGGATGTGCTGGTTACGCCCGTACAGCTTGCGGTCTATGTGGCGGCCATCGCCACCGGGAGGATTGTCAAACCACGCCTGGCAAACAGGCTTGTCGATACTGCGGGGGGGTCAGTTCAGGAGGTTGCTTCTGAAGTGTCGTCCCTGAAGTTGTCGCCTGAAACTCTGGATATTCTTCGTGAGGGCATGAGGATGGCTGTCAACGAACCCGGTGGCACGGCATACTGGCTTAGGAACCCCGGGTTAATCATGGCGGGAAAGACAGGCACTTCACAGAATCCGCACGGTGAAGACCACGGTTTGTTCGTCGGGTTTGCGCCTTTCGACCGGCCTCTGATCGCGGTGGCTGTGGTTATAGAACACGGGGAACACGGCAGCACCAGCGCGGCGCCGGTGGCATGCAGGCTGATGCGGCGGTATATCGAAGATCTGTATCCTGGGCCGCAACCAGGGAAGCAAATAAGACCGGTGGCGGTTTCTGAACAGGCGGATTCGAGTGCATCAGATTGACCTGAAACTCGGGAAGAGTCGGCTGCATGATATTGATCGCAGACTGATCCTGTCCACTATCGGGCTTACCTTGATAGGCTTGGTTCTGATTTACAGTGCGGATCATTCACAGGATGTCAAGACTCATTTCACGCGGCAGATATATTTTGGTCTGTTCGGTCTGGTGCTGCTGATAGCGACCGCGGCGCTGCCTCCCAGGATATATTATGCCTTGGCATATGTCATTTACGTCGTCTCGCTGATAGGACTGATGATGGTTCCTGTTGCGGGAATAATCGGTCTGGGAGCCAGACGCTGGCTGGTTATCGGTGGGATCAATGTGCAACCTTCCGAACCGGCGAAGATTGCCTTTGTTCTGGCAATGGCAAGAGTTCTGTCGTATCGGGGAACACCGCTTTCCGTGTGGCAGGTTCTCGGTTTGACCGCGCTTATCAGTCTTCCACCGACCGCACTTGTTCTACTGCAACCGGACCTCGGAACCGCCACCGTCTTCCCGTTTCTCACGGTGGTGATGTTGGCGTGGTTTGGCTTGCCGCTCAGAGTCTTTATATTATTCTTGCTGCCGTTGATCTCTCTCTTTTTGCTGATCAATCCCTGGATTATTACTCCAGTGTTGATAGTGGGTCTGATAATACTTATAAAATCCGGCGTCAAGTTGTTTGGAATTTCGGTTACGGTCGCGCTGTGCATAATCGCGACCTTCGCCGCGCCGCGGGCGTGGGATCAGCTTGAGCCGTATCAGCAGAAGCGGTTGACGACGTTTCTCAATCCTGCTGCAGAGCCGTTGGGATCAGGCTATCAGATTATCCAATCCAAGGTTGCCGTCGGTTCCGGGGGGGTAACCGGACGGGGATTCCTCAGGGGAACCCAGACCCAGCTCAGGTTTTTGCCTGAACAGCATACCGATTTTATCTTTGCGCTTGCCGGAGAGGAATTCGGTTTTGCCGGTACGACACTTATTATTATATTATTTTTACTGTATGGATGGAGCGCTTTTTCAACGGCGAGACGAACCAAGAGCAGTTTCATGGGATTTGTCGCGGTGGGGCTGGGATCGCTTGTTCTATACCATGCGGTCGTGAACATCGGTATGACACTGGGAGTACTGCCGGTCACCGGTCTGCCGCTGCCGTTTCTAAGCTATGGCGGATCTTTCCTTATCACCTGTCTCGCGTGTACCGGTATCCTGCTCTCGATCGGCATGCACCGGAGAGAATTATAGATAAAACAAGGTTCAACATTTCCATGGTTGTAAACATGAAGATCGTAAAAGTTTTACCGGGCGTCCTGGTTGTGGTTCTGGCGTTGTGCCTGTTGGCTGAAACGGCCTTCGCAGATTTCAGGGAGGACTATAATCAGGCATACCAGCGATATCAGGCCGCCGGCACCAGGGCGGAAATAAAGGCGTCGGCCGAGGCTTTCCTCAAACTGGCTGATCGCGCCGATGCGGGTGCTCTCAGGTCAAATTCCCTTTACTGGGCTGCCGAATGCTGGTATGACCTGAAGGATTACGCCAGAGCCCTGAACAGCTTCGAGAAGGTGCTTGTTCTGCCGAAATCCAACAAGGAGGAGGCGGCAAGGTATAAGGTTGCCGTCTGCTATGCGAGACTCGGGTGGACGGAGGCTGCAAAGTGGGAGTTGAATCGCTTTATGCGCGATTATCCTTCAAGCTCGCTTGTCGGTAAGGCGAAAAAGGAATTGAAAGGGTTGTCGAAGTAAGGATTGATCTTGTCACCGCAGCGGAGCAATTCATGAACCGTTCAAAGACCATCTGCCTGTATCCTGTAGCTGTATTCATCCTGCTGCCGCTGTCCGGTTGTGACGAAGGCGAAACGCCCCCGCTCCCGTTGTCGGCCATAGGCGGGCATAATAACGTTTAAGCAAATTGAGAATTCATAAGGTTACTTACTACTTCAGAGCATTAATAATCCTGTTCTTGACTAATTCAGGATTGTCGCTCGGAGCCGACGGGAATATCTGGCCGGTGGATGCGAAACCCGCGATCACCGGCGCATTCGGTGAATTCAGACCCGGGCACTTTCATGCCGGTATGGATCTGAAGCTGTACGGCCGCATCGGCGATCCCTGCCGGGCGGTCGACGACGGCTGGGTCAGCCGCATTAAGGTTGCTCCCAACGGATACGGACGCGCCCTGTACCTGAAGCTTGAAAACGGCAAGACCGCCGTGTACGCTCACCTGGACAGGTTTTGTGATCAGCTTGAAGGGATAGTCAGGAATGAACAGGAGATCCGGAAAAACTTCGCCGTCGAGCTCTTCTTTGACAGCGAAGCGGCCGTCCGCTTCGGAAGGGGAGATATTGTAGCCTACGCCGGTCGCAGTGGAACCAGGCACCCGCACCTTCACTTTGAGATACGCGACGATCGCGAGCGACCTTTGAACGCGTGGTTCCAGGGCGTCCGGATTCCGGATGATATACCACCCCGCCCGGTAGCCGTGGCGATTGAACCGCTTGATGCCTGGTCCACGGTGGAGCTGGACTGCCAGCCGCGTATCTTTGGGAACCTCGTGCGCCGCAATGACGGCGCTTACGGCCCCCGTGATCCGGTCGGTGTCGCCGGCAGGATCGGCGTTTCGGTCGATGCCTACGACAAAACGGGCGCGTCGGAGAACCTGCTGGCCGTCTATTCGCTGAAGATGTTCGTAAATGAGGAGCTGCGCTGGGAGACGAGATTCGACCGGATCAGCTTTGCCGAGGCGCGCCTGATTGAAACCGAGCGTAATTACCGGTTGTACCGCCGCGGGAAGGGTGTATTTCACAGGCTCTTCCGTTGTCCGGGAAACGAGCTCGACATCTGTGCCGGAGATGGAGTCATGGACGCGGGCGGGACGGATGCGTTCCCCCTTGAAATAGCGATCGTTCTTGCTGATGCCGCCGGAAACGAGAGCCGGATTGAATTTACTATGGTTCCGGATGCTGATCCGGACGACGATCGCCTGGTGACCGGCGAGCCGATGATACAGGTCAACGGGTGGGGCAGTCCGGCGCGCGATAAGTTGAACTTTGAGTTATTCGACAACTATATCAGGTTCTCCGGACCGCCGGGAATTAGAGGGGTCGATATAGACGGGAATCTTAATCTGACACTGTTGACCCGGCCTGTTGACGGGCGGGAAGTTGCTGTCTGGGTTCCACCGATTACGCTCGATCGCCCGGTTAAGGTTACCGCCGTGGATCGCTTCGGCAGGGCGGTGGAGAGCTATACGGTTGATCCGATTCTCGTCCTGCCTTCGAAACCGGCGGAGGTTATCTCCGATGACGGGTGTGTCAGGATAAAGATACCGGCATGGACGGTTTACGACACGACCTGGATGCGGATAGTTTCCGAGCCCTCCTATATCGTACCCGGGCAGGTGGAGGCTGTCTATCGTGTCGAACCTCGCGACCAGCCTGTCCGGGACAGGGTTGAGATCGAGCTGGCGCGGGGGGATATTCCTCCGGAGGATCCAAGCTGGGGGGTCTATTACCTCGATAAACGATCCGGCTGGACATTTCTCGGTAATGAACGGGACGGCGGTTTCCTGGCCGCTCCGGCGTTGAGTTGGGAGATTTTCAGCCTGGTTAAGGATGTGGACCTGCCCCGCGTGGTGATAAAACGGCCGCGCGAGGGTGAACAGATTAAGGCGGGGAAAATGTCCCTGGAGGCGTCGATCTTTGATACTACCTCCGGGGTTACAGCCGAAGGCGTTACGGTAACCATAGATGGCGACACGGTTCCGGCCGAATACGATTCGCCGCGCAAGCGTGTACTTTACGAACCTTGGACCAAACTTCCGGATGGCCCGCACCGGTTGATCATTCACGCGGTTGACCGGGTGGGTAATGAAACCATCCGAACGGTTAATTTCTTCATTCAATCCTAAAACTCACATGAGGTTATCATGTATATTGCAGCTCTTGAGAACCACATTATTCACGATATGAGCTTCGTTCGATACGAATGCAAGATTAACAAAATCCCACCGGATAAAAAGAAGAAGATTTACAGTCTCAGTACCGTTAAGAGGATGATCGCCACCGATCACGTTCCCCAGTTTAACGGCTGCCAGTACTGCATGTCCGAGTATCACCTGTTCGACTTTACGAAGCTTTACCGGTAGATGTGACTTGAGCGCCAATCTGAACAGCCTCATCGACAGTCTGTCGCTCGACCACCGGCGCGGCGCGGCTGAGATCGTTGAGGACATCGCGGAACTGTTCATCTCCATCGCCCGGATGGGAGTCGAGGAACCGGATGCGGCCGACCAGGTTTTCAACCGTGCAGTCAGACGACTGGCAAAGGGTCAACCCAGCATGGCGCCGGTGCTGAACATGCTGAATCGCGCCTGCGCTGCCAGGGAAAAAGCCGTGGATGATTGGGAAACAGTGGAAAAAACGTTGAAAGAACTTCATGAAGAGCGCAAGTCTCAACAGGAGGAGATGCGGTCTCACCTGCATGAACTGCCGAAGGTCGAAGGTACACTGCTGACGTTTTCCAACAGCTCCACGGTCGCCAACCTTATCATAGCCTGCCGGCAGTACAACTGGCCCAACAAGGTTATCTGCAGTGAAGGGAGACCGATCATGGAGGGGCTGGTGATGGCACGGCGTTTGACGTCGGCGAATGTGCCTGTGACGGTCTATACCGACGCCGCACTCATGTCCCATATCGTCGATGCCGATGCGGTATGGATTGGAGGTGACAGTCTCTACTGCGACAATCTTGTCAATAAAATCGGCAGTCTTGCCCTGGCGATCATGGCGAAAACGCTGGATATCCCGTTCATCTCGCTGATGTGTCGGGACAAGATCCTCTCAACCGACATGTGCCCGTTTTTGCGCTTCCTGCCCCAGAATCCTCGCGAGGTTGCCGCCGACGACGCCGAAGACCTGGACGTGGTCAACGAGTATTATGAGAAGATTCCCATCGAGTTGGTGGACTATATCTTCACCGAAAGGGGGCTGTCTCGACCGGCGGAACTGCTGAACAGAATTGACGAGGAAACGGCGAGTCCCCTGTTTCTGGAACTCACCCGGGAAGGTGGGTGAAGATATTATACGTTGCGCCGGAGAATGTAACGGGGGGGTTTGCCCTGTTCGCCAAAGGACACCGCAGGCGCGGCAACGAATGCCGTTGGATTACATTTTTCCCCAGCAGGTTCGACTTTGGGGAAGATCTCTGTTTCAACCTGTGGGGGATGCCGAGCCATTCATGGGTGCGTCGTCTGCGTCAACTGCTGAACAGGACTCAATCGAAACCCGACCTGCCCGAGCTCGCCGGCAACCCGCCGATCTGGAAACCCGCCTCCGCAATGGAGGATATCCTTTATCGCCTCAGGGACCTGGCGAACAGCCGTCGGATCAGACGGACGGTGGATGAACATTCGTTGAACGACTTCGATATCTACCATTTTGAACAGGGGATCGATCCTTTCCGCGACGGACGCTGGGTGAGGGATTTAGCCCAACGGGGCAAGGGAATCGTGGCTTTCTATCACGGAACGGACCTTCGCAACCGTGGAATAATTCCCGCAGTCCAGTCCGCCGCCGTCCTCAATTTAACCTCTGAGATCGATCTGCTTGAACGGTTGCCGGGAATGAAATACCTTAACCTTCCGATCGATACCGAGAGTCTTCCTCACAGGAAACGTCCGGTTGAGGCAAAGCCGGTTCGAATCTGTCACGCGGCACGCAACCGCAGGATGAAGGGCAGCGATTTTATTGAGTCAACTGTACTTAACCTGAAAAACCGCTACGACATCGAATGGGTGATGATTGAGAACATGCCGCATCCGCTGGCGTTGAGAATGAAAGCCGATTGCGATATATACATTGATCAGGTGACCGATCTGGGCGGGTGGGGATACGGCGCCAGTTCGGTCGAGTCGTTGGCAATGGGACTGCCGACCTTGACGCGCATCAATCCGCAGGTGTCTGATTTCCTGGGTGAACATCCGTTCGTATCCGTTACACCGGATTCACTGCAGTCAACTCTTGTGTCATTGATCGAAAACCCGCGGCAGCGGCGTGAACTCTCCGTGCATGGAAAGAAATGGGTCGAAGAGAGGCACGGCATCGATGCTGTAATGGAAACGCTTTACGGCTATTACAGGGAGGTGGGTCTGGTTTGAAAGTAGCCTGGTTGATGCCGAACCTTCATGTCACCGGCGGCGCCCGTGTGGCTGTTGAGCTCTCCGACCGCATGGTCGCCAGGGGACACGAGTTCCATATATTGATTCCCTCGGGGCGTTACAAGCTGCCGTACAGGCTTTCCGCCGATGTAATTGAATGCGGAATGACGGTTAAGAATCCTCTGCTGGCGGTTGTGGTTGGAATCGGGTCGATGAGCGGTCATATTCCGAAATTTATGGATGTTATAATCGCCTGCATGCCGCCCTACACGCTGTTGGCGCGGAAAATAGCGCGAGACAGGGGCATATGCGCGGTAAACTATCTGTTGAACGATGATGTCCATTTCTTCGACGACCGGAGTCTGATACGTTCCAGACTGATCTTGAAGCTATATCGGGCGTTGGCGAAACTCAGCGTCAGGAGTGGTCCCGTGCTGGTAAATTCACACTGGACAGCGGTGCAATGTGTAAAGGAAGGCGGCGTAAAGCCGAGCGGATTTATCCCGCACGGCTACAATCCGCAGGTTTTTCATCCGGGTTCAGCAAAGCAGGGGGGGGATGACCGATTTCAGGTTGTTACAGTGGGAAGGAGAGAGCGCTGGAAGGGATTTGCCGATCTCGTCAACGCTTTGAACCTGGTCGACCGGTCACAGTTCCCGTTTATATTGAACGTCATCAGCCAGGATGATCTCGACGTCTCCCAGGCTGAATTTCCCATAGACTTCAAGAAACCGGCAGACGATGAAGAACTGGCGGATTACTACCGTTCCGGTGATGTTTTTATACACAGTTCATGGTTTGAGGGATTCGGCATGCCGCCACTCGAAGCACAGGCATGTGGACTGGCGGTGATTTCAACCGATAGCGGTGGAGTGCGGGAATTTCTGACAGACCAGGTAAACGCGCTTATCGTCCCGCCGCGTGAACCGAGAACAATGGCGGCGGCTGTCGAGCGGATTATCGGTGACGAGACGCTTCGCCGGAGGTTGATCTCAGGAGGATTGGAGAGCTGTGTGAATTTCACCTGGGACAGGGTCGCCGACCGGTTTGAGGATGCGTTGCACAGGCTGATACGTATTTAGAGGGCCAGGGTACAGCCTGGAGGGCGGACATTCCTGTCCGCCCTCCAAGTCCAAATATAGAGTATTCCACTTAATAAGCAGCGCGCTCTGTTCGAAAAATGGAATCATGGCGATGCAGACTCGTGAAATATCGGTGGTAATTCCGACCTACAACGGTCTTTCGATGTTGCGGGAAACCCTTGTCAGCCTGGAGAAGCAGATACCGGATCCGGGATCTTTCCAGACGGTTGTGGTCGATGACTGTTCCACTGACGGGACGGCGGATTTTCTGCAGAGTTACTCGGGGAATCTCAGGCTCAGGCCGGTGCTTCAACCGCGTAACTCGGGACGCGCCGCGGCGCGCAACGCCGGCGTCAGGGCGGCAGAGTGCGAACTGTTGCTGTTTATAGATGGCGACATGAGATTTGGCGAAGGGCTGGTCGGGGGTCACGTTGCGCAACATCAGGATATCGAGCAGGTTGTTCTTGGGAAGGTTGTGTACGATAAATCACTTCCCTGCAAGGGTTACCGCAGGTATATTGAAACGCGCGGCGCCAACAAGCTGCCGCCGGGAACAGCGCTGCCCGGCAGGTTTTTCTGGAGTGGTCATGTCTCCATGCCGAAGAAGATGTTTGAAACCATCGGTGGATTTGACGAGAAATTCAATGTCCATGGTGGCGAGGACATCGACTTCGGGATGAGAATCGCCGCCGGGGGATTCAGCATGGTTCACGTACCCGAGCTGGTCGTCGAACATCTGCACGTGCGAAACCTGGGCGCGGTTGCAACAACTGCGCGCGAATACGGTCGATCCGCTGTGCCGATACTTGTCGAAAAGCACCCGGAGCTTTACCGTCAACTGAGGTTGGACTGGCTCGAAGGGGCGGGCATTTCGGTCTGGATGAAACGGATTTTATTGACGGAACCGGTTTACAAGCTGGTCTTTTTTATCGCATCGGTGCTGAACGATCTGGCGGCGCCGTCCAAAATGTATGATTACCTGATATTTCGCAGTTACTACACCGGGTTCAGGGAGAGTCGGAAGAATTTCCTCTCGTAACTATTGATCGAGAGGGATTCTACATATTTACAGACTTCGAGTTTCAAAAGACGGGAACACCATGGCAACAATACTCGACGGGAAAGCGCTGTCAGAGAAGATAAGGGCGGGATTGAAGGAGAAGCTGGATCGGCAGATGAGCCGCGGTCTGCCGCGACCGTTCCTGACGACCATGCAGGTCGGAGGATACCTGCCGTCGACGGTGTACATCCGCGCCAAGCAGCGGGCGTGTGAGGAGATCGGGATCGGTTTCAGGCATTATAAGCTGCCTGAAGAGACCAGCATGGATCAACTTCGCGAGGCGGTTTCAGAAGTGAATCAGGATTCTTCGGTGCACGGACTGCTGGTTCAAAGTCCGCTGCCGCCACACTTGGACGAGATCGCCGTCCAACGGATGGTCAAACCGGAGAAGGATGTTGACTGTTTTCATCCCGAAAACGTCGGTTTACTCTATATCGGTCAACCTCGTTTCCAGCCGTGTACTGCAGCCGGAATTATCGAGCTGTTGCTGGCTTACGGCTACGATCCCGCCGGGAAGCATGCGGTGATTGTAGGTCGTTCCGTGATAGTCGGCAGACCGCTGGCGGTAATGATGATGCTTAAACAACGCGGCGGAAATGCAACGGTTACGGTATGTCATTCCCTGACGCGTGACTTGCCTTCGATCACACGCCGGGCGGACGTTCTTGTTCCGGCGATCGGCGCCGCCGAGATGATCAGGGGTGATTGGGTAAAGGAGGGAGCGATTGTTGTTGACGTCGGGATCAACCGGGTGCCGGATGCTTCAAAGAAGCGCGGCTACCGGCTGGTGGGAGACGTGGCGTTCGGAGAAGTTGAAGCCAGGGCCGAGGCGATTGCGCCCGTTCCGGGAGGCGTCGGCCCTATGACTGTCGCGATACTCGCAACCAATGTTATGCGTTCGGCGGGATTTGACGTCGGATAATTGGTCGATTATAGCGTTTTACTGTTGCTAAGGTCTCTGTGATAAAGTATATTAGGTTTAGTTAGAGTGTTTACAACAGGCAATAAGTCTCCGGGATCACGCTTGTCCTGAGCCTGAAGAAATCCCAAAACAGTGGTTATTACCATGTACAACGGAGTTGAAAAAAAAGGATACAATTACAGATTGATCCTTTGGCTTGCCGTCTTGACAGTCTGCATCTATCTTGCCGGCTGTGCCGGACCCGGCGAGAAGGTGTCAGCCATACCTGAGGAGGAAACCACAGCTCAACCAACCGAAGAGGGCGGGCTTGAGAGCGCCGTAAAGACCGGTTCAGTAGTAACCATCTTGGGCGGGTCGCAGCAGTTGACATCCGGTGATTACAACAACGGTATCGGGAGCTTTCATCCGGACGGCGACAGGATCGTTTTTCAATCGGATCGCGATGGTCACTGGCAGATCTACGAACTTGATCTTGCTCTCAATAGTGAGCGGAAGGTAATTGAAAGTGATGCGAACGATGAAAATCCCGTCTGGACGCCCGATGGTAGTCTGTTGCTGTTCGTCTCCGACCGCGATGGAGGAGGGGAGGAGTGGGCGCGTGACATATATTCCTATGATCCCGCGACCGGTCTTGTTACTCGATTAACCACATCACCGGCGGATGATTGGTTCCCCGTCCCGATCGGCGGATCGAGCTTCATCTTCCTGTCCGAACGGGAAGCCAACCGGAACCTGTCGATATTCTACCGGCAAAATTCCATGTATATAGGTTTTGCCGATGGCAGCGAACCGGTGAAACTGGCGGGTATGGATCTGGATATCAGCTCTCCGGCTGAATGGGACAGCGACCGCTTTGTCATACGTTCGTCCGACGGACGGTTTGAGATCTGGTCTTCGGAGGACGGGTCAATCGAACCACTGACGCCACCATATATGAAGTGTGGAACCGCTTCCATCGACAGGAACAGCAACCGGATTGTGTTCAATGCCCGTGAACAGGGAGATTACCAACTCTATATCATGGACTTGAACACAAAAACGATGCAACAGCTCGATTCTGCAGGTGGAGATGTCCGTTATCCCCAGTTTTCCTCCGATGGCAGCGGCATTATCTATACCGCGGGAACTGACGGGTATTTCCAGCTTTATCAACTGTCGCTGGAATAGTATGCCTTAACGCCGTACTGAAAATCACTCTATTTTCTGCTTCATGCTTACTTCTGTCATTCCTGCGAAAGCCGGACCAGATGGGAGTTTATCAAATCATTGTAAGCGCTGGATTCCTGACTTCCAGTCTGTCTGAGAACAGCAAATTGTCACGGGATTCATCATTCCAACGGAAGCATGCCCTCGCGGACGCGGGGGTTGGAATCCAGTGAAGTTTACGTGTGTTACTGGATTCCATCTTTCGATGGAATGATGAGGTTCGGCGCGTTTTTCTCATTCTCGGACAGACTGCTTCGCAGGAATGACAGAGGGAGGATTTTGGTGAGTCACTGCCTGATGGTAAAAACATGATTAATCCATGTTTCACCGGGTGGCACGGGTTGCCTGCAGTACGTGTTTCAAGGCACGTTCAAGGTTGCCGGCAATGTGGATTAGTGGTTGAATCAAACTAAAACGAACTTTTCCGTAACAAAGTGATTACCAGATGCAGCGCCCGTTGATAAACTGTTCGGGGAATGGATCCTGTGGAAATAAGGATGTATTTATCCAAAATAAATTTGTAACCCTTACTGAATAACGTTAGCCCTTGATTAAAAGGAGTAAAATATGTAAATTTTGATCTTGTGATTTATCGAGGTTTTCAGACCTCGATTTTGGATGCGGATTTTATTGAGTTGTTGTCCGCACAGCCATTTAACTTGCAGCGGCTCGCACTTGAACTGAATACCATGATAGTATTATTACTCATACTAGTCGCCTTATGCACCTATGGCGCTTGGGAATATGCCAGCCACCAGCGGCGGTTGCGGCAGATTCCGCTTCGCATCCACGTGAACGGTTCACGCGGCAAATCCTCTGTCACCCGGCTTATTGCGGCCGGTCTTCGAGCCGGCGGGATCAGAACCGTCGGTAAAACCACCGGAACCCTCCCCCGAATTATCGACCCCGATGGCAATGAGATCGCCATAGTACGCGATCAGCGCGCCAATATAATTGAGCAGATAAAAATCTTAAGATATATCAGCAGGTATAAACCCCAGGCGCTGGTCATAGAGTGTATGGCTGTTATGCCCGAATACCAGTGGATATGCGAAAGGCAGATGGTTCATTCAACTATCGGGGTGATAACGAACTGCCGGCTCGATCATATAAATGAGATGGGCAGATTCCGTGAACAGGTTGCCCATTCGCTGGCGAATACATGCCCTGTGAAGGGTGTGCTTTATACATCGGAGAAGACCAACTTCCGGATTCTGAAGGATGTCGCCGAGCGACAGGGATCGGAGGTGTATCGAGTTGGAGGCCAGGGTGTAAGCAGTGACGAACTCAGACATTTCGGTCATATTGAACATCCCGCCAACGTTGGATTGTCGCTTGCGGTCTGTGAGCGTGCGGGCGTTGATCGTAAAACCGCCCTGAACGGCATGTACAAATCCGTGCCAGATGCAGGTGCGCTGAGGGTTGCTCTCTGCCACGATGATGGAAAGGAAGTGATGTTCGTCAACGCCATGGCGGCGAATGATCCTGAATCAACACTTGAAATCTGGCAGCAGATTCGTTCCCGCTTTTCTCCACTCGGTAAGATTGTCGTCCTGCTTAACTCTCGTGCCGACCGCCAGGACAGGAGTATTCAGCTTATTGAGATGGTTGTAAGTAATATTGAATTCGATTATATTGTACTCACCGGTGAAAAGACGCAAAAATTCAGGGCTCACCTGGCTGTGGCTCATGTTCCCCGGGAAAAGACGATTGCACTTGGATGGCAGAGACCCGACCGGACATACCGCGCATTGTTCGACTTGATCGATGATGTCGGGACAATCCTGGCTATTGGAAATGTCGGAGCCGGCGGTTTGGACCTGTTCCGGTATTTCTATAAACAGAGGATATTTCCTGTCGATGCCGCCTGTCCTTACTGCCACCACAGCCTGATGGACCAGACTCATCTTATCGATGGTTTCAATTCCATCAGGTTGCTCATGTCTTTCGGTCATAAACACGGTATGCTCAGACTTTCATGCATGTTCGGGAGCTACAAGGTGGAGATGGAGTACGAAGTTCCCCATGATGCCGTCGTGCAACTCTTCTGCCCGTATTGTCACACTGAACTGGCGAGTGGTATGAAATGCCCGGAGTGTGACACACCCATGGCGATGGTGGATGTAATCGATGGAGGTAAAGCCTATATTTGTCCGCGCCGCGGCTGTAAAGGGCATCATCTGGAAGTGGTCTAAATACTTTATGAAGTTTAAGTTAACAACCTGTGAGGGGAAATATCATAGCAATATCCAAATCACCAGTCCGAGGTCGCGAAACCAGAGCGGGAGGATATAAACTTGATTGAGATCGCAATAGGTCTTGGTGTAGCCTTCAGCCTGGTTTTCCATGAGGTTTTCGGATTAGCCGCCGGTGGAATTGTGGTTCCCGGCTACATTGCACTGAATTTTCACGATCCCTATAAACTCGCCGGCACGCTGATCGTTGCGCTTGTCGTCTGGGCGTGCATAAAAGCTATCGGTCAATTCGTCTTCATTTATGGTCGGAGGCGCATGGTTCTGGCTGTGTTGCTGGGTTTCATCTTCGGCTATCTGTCCCGACAGATATTCACTGCAGGAAACGTAGCCGTTCCGCTGGAGGCGATCGGTTATATAATTCCGGGATTGATCGCCAACTGGATGGAACGCCAGGGAGTTTACAAGACCATCACAACCATGTTGATGGGAGGTGCGATGGTTCGTCTGATGGTGATCTTGGTAAGCGGTGGACGGATAATCAGCAATGTATAGACCAACGATAAAATCGAACTTGTGGCTCGGTTTCATGACCGTTGCGTTTATCGCCTTGTATTACTGGTCTGACACAAGTCGAGTCAACGTGAAAGCGCCTCATTACGAAGAGAAAATCGAGGCGGCGAATAGTGTTCTTACAGCGATGCAGGTACTTGAGAATCAACGCCTTCCTCGCCTGGATACAAAATCAAAGGAGGGTACGGTAACTGACCCTCTGGTGTTCACGATGTTGAGTGAAAAGGACAGCCCGATAACGACCGATGAGGGGCGTATTGAAGATAAAATAACGGTTTTGAACCCGAACTTTGCCGCTGCCGTAGTTGACATGCTGGCACAGACCGGAGCAGCATCGGGGGATACGGTCGCCGTGTTATTGACCGGCTCCATGCCGGGTGCCAACCTGGCGGTGTATGCAGCGGTCAAGGCATTGAATCTTCATCCGGTGGTGATTACTTCAGTGGGATCGTCATGGTGGGGTGCAAACTCACCGGATTTCACCTGGTTGGATATGGAGACGATACTTGAACAGGCTAGTATTTTCAAATTTCGTTCAACCGCCGCATCAATTGGCGGCGCCGACGATCAATATTCAAGGTCGTCTTGAGGTTTACAAGAGAATCGCTCCGCTCGATCGTTATAAGGCTGTGATTAACGTCGGAGGTGGAATCAGCGCCATCGGTCACCGGCGCAACACGGAACTGATACCCACCGGAGTCAACCTGAGGTTGCCAGCCAAGAATTATCCTAATCGCGGTGCGATTCACTACTTTGCCGAAGCGAATGTTCCGGTGGTTATGATCAGCGATGTCAGGCAAGTGGCGGAGGATTACGACCTGCCCGTCGCGCAGTTGCCTCTGCCTCCCGTCGGTGAAGGTCAGGTCTTTGAACAGAAGAGATATAATTTAGCCACAGCCGCCATATCTCTTGTCCTGATGTTCATCATCCTGGTGATAGTTAAGTATTTCGACAGGAAGGCCTACCGGTATCGCGAACAGCACATTGATCCTGATACTATCGTCTAAATCGTTTAAATTATGCTGAAAAATCAATACAGACTTGTTAAACTTACCGTTCTGACCTGGTGCTTCCTTCTGGTTATGACCGATGGAGCGCTTGCGGATGGGTGGAAACTGCTTCAATCTGTCGACGGTAAGAGGGTGATGTTGAAGATCAAGGGCAAAAGAAGAAGTTACTGGAAGCTGGACAGGGATAATCCCATTGCCGTCAGGATAAAGGGTGAAACGGAAATCAAGGTTTACACCAGGATGGAGCTGAAGAAAAAGCAGAAGGAAGGGATATACAGCTTCATTACATACATCGATGGAAAACAGCAGCCTTTGATTGCAAGAGCCACGCAGTACTCGACATCGGCGAAAATCCCCTGGAGAAAGGATCACCGGCTGGGGCAGAGCAGGGTGATCTACTACAATGTCCCGGACGGGGAACACGAATATCGTTTTACCGTCCAGGGGGATTCGGAGAACGTGATCTACTTCAGATTCCTGGTTCCTGATCAGAAGATGGAGGATGTTTCATACGTTGCCTATCTGCCCTGCTCCTTTCCGGAAGAGGTGCGTATTACGGTGAAGGAGCGCGAATATATCTATTACCGAACCAATATCAGCAAGTATATCGAGATCGAAGTCATAGGCCCCACAAAAGTCAAGTGCGTGTCAAGACTCGAGTTCAATCATACAATGCGCGGTAACAAGCCCTACAGAGTGCAGGTTGCAGAAAACGATAAGGTTGTTCTCACCGACTTCTTCAATGCCGTCATCTCCGGCACCGCCAACTATTCGACAAAGTCTGACAAGGTTCTTGGCAAGGGTGACATATTTTTCATTGATGTACCGGAGGGTAGACATCGCTACCGGATATCGACACCGGATCCGGACATCAGCGTCATCTTCAGGTTTTATCTGCCTGAGAAAGACCTTGGAAACGAGGATTCGTCAACATCAACAGCACATGTCATGCTGGGAAGGTTTTAGTGATTGCATAACAGACTGAAATATCTCCTGCCCATCTTGATGGCAGCCTGTCTGCTGATGCAGTCGTCAGCCGGTGCGGTCGGTTTGAAGGGTGGAAAACTTTCCGTCAAGCTTACCTACCGCAGCATGTATGACAATAATGTCCTTCGCTATTCCGTACGCGACCGGGATCAATTCCTCGATAATTGCGAACCGCGCCGTTCCAACATCCGAACCCTGGATGATATCAGGTCGGATTTCAAGCTATCCGCGTCATACGCCTTCGATTCCCCGGCTGAACGTCGAACCCGCCTTTCGGCAACAGGAAACTTCGCCCATCACCTTATGAATCCGATCAAAAACTTCGGCTGGATCAGCCTGACCGCAAACCGGGAATTAAGCGGAACAATGTCCACTTCGCTGAATTACTTCTTTGATATCAACTATTACATCCGCGATTATAGGGACGTTCACACCGGTGAACGCAGACACTGTGAATTCTCGATGGATCAATGGACGTTCAAGGTTTTTCACCGACCGGTAAAGGCGATCGAATTTGTCGCCAAGTGTCGGGTCAAGAAATATGCTTATAACGAGTACTTCACTGAATACGACAGCGATTACATCGAGGCCGGAGGCGAAATAATCTACCGCAAAGGGGTATGGCGGTTGTCCGGTGGATACAGCTTTGCGGATAACGAAAACATCGGTTTTCAAGAGATTTACAAATCAAGCGGCAATCTGGATATCGAGGACAGCGAAGAGGGGCAGGGTGACTATCAGCAGGACATCTACAAGGCATCCGTGCGTTACGCCTTCCACGTCGCCCAGAGGCGTTCGCGAATTCTTCTGGAGGCGTCACTGAAGGACCGTTACTACTCGACGGATCTTGATATTGTTGATGATCCGATGCACAGTGGAAGACGTGATATGCTGCTTTTGCTTGAGTTGTCCGAGAAATTCAGTATCAATAAACGAATCGAGGTTGAAATCGGCTCCGCGTTCAGCAATCGTCGCAGCCGATCGCCCAATCCCACTGTAAGCCAGGTTAAGGATTATGACCGGGCGTACGGATGGATTGAATTCGGCTACCAATTGCGGTGAGATTGCTCAATTATTGTTTCAGCGCTTGTTTTAAAAGAGGTTTGATATTATGTTAAGAGGTCGGGCCCATAGCTCAATGGTAGAGCACCGGACTCATAATCCGTTGGTTCCAGGTTCGAGTCCTGGTGGGCCCACCGGTTACAGGTTAAGGGTTATGAGAGTTTTCAAAACGACTGTGTTGGTCCAGAAAATGATCGATCATCGCTTGACTATACGCGGATTACATAACCGGATAATCCATCGCTGGGGGAGTGTGCATTGGTGCCCGTTTACACGACGCACCATTTTTTGTCTTAAATGATCAATGGAGGTAGACGTAGTGCTGGAAGAACTTGCTCTACTTATTCGCTTGCAGGAAATTGACATTGAATTGGCTGATATAGAGGCGGAGAAGGGTGATCTACCGGAGCAGATAGAGAAGCTGGAGAGTGAAATAGCCGAATACCAGCCGCAAGTTGAGGCGATAGAGAATGATTTAAAGACCATCAGTGGTAATAGAATTGAGCAATCCCATATTATTGATATGGCGCGCGAGCAGCTCAAGAAATCGCAGAGCGTGATCTTTAACGTAAAAACCACACGTGAATACGATGCAATTTCAACCGAGATTGAGCAGTCCAAGCAGAAGATAGCAGAGGGCGAGAGACTGCAGTTGGAGTCGTTGGTGAATGAAGAGGATTTAAAAAGGTCTCTGGACGAACTGAAAGACAGGTTGAACAAGCTTCATGACGAGTTGGTTGAACGTCGATCGGAGATGAAGGAAAGGCTTGATTCCACGCAGGAGGATGAGTTGTCATTTCTTCACGAGCGCGAGAAGATCGTCCATCATCTGAAAAAGCCTGTTTATGATCATTACGAGCGAACCAGGAAGATCAGGGATGGATTCGGTATAGCTCATGTGACCGGAAGTGCCTGCGGTTATTGTTATTCAAAGATTCCACCCCAGCGGTTGAGCGAGATAAAACGTATGGATGACATTATCCTTTGTGAAGTATGCGGATGTTTCTTGGTTTATAGTCCCGATTGATCAGTCTGACTATTGCAGATTCTGCCAAATATATCCTGACAGTACCCACGGCGCTTTTCCGGTTGGATTGACTCAAGGCGGCAATCCACGGACACCAACGGCGGTTGAATTGCAGAGATGAGCCTACTAATTACAAGAAGTGACGAGATGTATCGGTCAAAGAAACCTGAGGTTATATTAATAAGTCAGGCTGACCCATCAAGAATTGAAGTGAGTTGACCGAGCGGTCGCGTCCACCGATGGAGGTGGATGAGGAAAGTCCGAACTCCGGAGGACAGGGTGCTCGCTAACGGCGAGTCGTCGCGAGGCGAAGGCAAGCGCAACAGAAAGCATACCGTTCCGATTCAGACGATTCGGAATAAGGGTGAAAAGGTGAGGTAAGAGCTCACCGTCGTTCGCAGCGATGCGGATGATCGGCAAGCCCCACCCGGAGCAAGGTCAAGCAACAGGGATTCGGCTTAATCGTATGGTCGAAGCGAGGTTGTCCGTCTCGCCTTACCTGTGGGTAGACCGCTTGACGGCAACAGCAATGTTGTCGCAAGATAGATGACCGCATAAACCAGAATTCGGCTTACGGGTTGACTCACTCCCCGTCACTTCACCACATTCTGTGGACATTCGCAATATATCCACATGATTAATCTCGATTCAACTCAATTAACTATTTAAGAAGTATGAGATTCAAGTGGGAGTTTTACAACCCGTTCGACCCGGATATCATTAATGAAATGATGCGAAAATTGCGGGTTCCGAGACCGGTGGCTCGCGTCTTGAACAACCGTGGATTGGTTTACGAGGATGACGTACGCGGTTTTCTGAATCCCGTTCCGGGGCAATTCCACGACCCGTTTCTCATGAAGGACATGGATCGAGCCACCGAACGCGTCATTCGTGCTCTCAGAGAACAGGAGCAGATATTGATCTTCGGTGATTATGATGTGGATGGGATTACATCCGTCGCCATGCTTTATCTTTTTCTGAAGGACCTGTGCGGTCAGGTCAGCTTCTATATTCCCGATCGCGCCACCGAGGGTTACGGTATCTCGATCGGAGGCATCGAACAGGCTCATTCAGAGGGTTGCGGTTTGATTATATCCGTCGATTGTGGCATCACTTCCATCGACGAGGTCAATTATGCTCACAAACTCGGTATAGATACGATAGTCAGCGATCATCACGAACCGGGTGAAGAACTGCCTGATGCTGAAGCCGTTATTGATCCCAAGCGTTCAGATTGCGCTTATCCGTTTAAGGAGCTGGCGGGTGTGGGCGTCGCGTATAAACTTGCCCAGGGCATACTTCAGCGTCTCAAGATGGATGCGAGCTACATCGAAAAATATCTTGACCTGGTGGCGATCGGGAGTGCCGCGGACATCGTACCCCTGGTCGATGAGAATCGGATCTTTGTCAAGAGTGGATTGGAAAAGCTCAATAATGATGGTCAGGAGGGGATCCTGATTCTGCTGGAGACCGCCGGATTCGACATGGGTCAAATCGACGTGGGTCATATCGTTTTCGGGCTTGCACCAAGGATCAATGCGGTCGGTCGTCTTGGGCAGGCTTCGCCGGCGGTGGAGCTGATCATCACCCGCAATCATTATCGCGCCCAGAAGATATCAAGGATGCTCGAAGAGGAGAATCGGCATAGAAAGGAGATTGACAACAAGACCCTGAATGAGGCGCTGTTAAAGATCAGAACCGAGTACGATCCAGAAAGGGACACGGTGAGGGTATTGGCCGGTGAGGACTGGCATCCCGGTGTGATTGGGATCGTTGCCTCCCGCATTATCGAGAGGTATTACAGACCCACAGTGATGATCACCATTGACAACGGCATCGGCAAGGGATCTGCTCGCAGCATACCGAATTTTGACATCTATTCAGCGCTGAAGTCATGCTCTTCTCTCCTGCTTCAATTTGGTGGACATAAGTATGCAGCCGGTTTAACCATCGACGCAGAACGAATTGATGAGTTCAGGGAATGTTTCAATAGAGCGGCAAAGCAGATGATCAGCGGCGATGATCTGATTCCGAAGATCAAGATTGACGATGAATTGCATCTGGATGAGATAAACAATGAGCTGGTGGGAATGCTGAATAAACTGGCTCCGTTCGGCCCCAAAAACAACAAGCCCCGCTTTGTTTCTTATGGACTTGACATAGTGGGAGAACCAAGGATTGTTGGTAAGAGGCATATTAAATTCAAGGTCAGGCAGAACGGCACGATCATGGATTCCATCGCCTTCAACCGGGGCGAGGATATCGGCAATTTAAGGAATAGCAGGTCTGTAGATCTCGTTTACACGATCGAGAAGAATGAGTGGATGGATCGTAAGTCTCTACAGCTGAACATAAAGGACTTTAAGTGAAGATCCATTGATCCTCTTGTTGGCATTTGAAAGATTATTTTAATAAATACATAACATACAGGAGTTAATTTAATGCCCGACGTTGGAATTGTCGGTTACGGCGCCTACATACCGCGCTATCGTATCAAGGCTGAGTCGATTGCGGCGACCTGGGGTGCCGACGCCGAAAACTACAAACGGGGCTTGCAGCTCAGGGAAAAATCGGTTCCCGCACTTGACCAGGACACAATCACACTTTCGGTCGAGGCTGCAAAGTATGCCCTGAAGCGCGCGGGGATTGACGGCTCGCGTATCGGCGCCGCTTATGTCGGCTCTGAATCGCATCCTTACGCCGTAAAGCCCACCGGAACAATCCTTGCTGAAGCGATTGGCGCTACGCCGGAATGCCACACTGCGGACTATGAATTCGCCTGCAAGGCTGGCACGGAAGCCATGTACAACGTTTATTCCCAAGTGAAAGCCGGACTTATAGAGTACGGGCTTGGCATCGGAGGCGACACTTCGCAGGGCGCGCCGGGTGATGCGCTTGAGTATTCCGCTTCAGCCGGTGCGGCAGCGTTCGTCTTCGGTAGAGGCAACCTCATCGCCAGTGTGGACGAGACATACGCCTTTATGACGGATACGCCCGATTTCTGGCGCAGGGAGCATGAGCATTACCCCCAGCACGCCGGACGTTTCACCGGAGAACCGGCTTATTTCAAGCACACGCTCGGAGCGGCGAACGGCATCATGAAAAAGGCGGGGATGACCGCTGACGATTTTGATTACGTCGTGTTCCATCAGCCTAACGGCAAGTTTCCGATGGCGGCCGGGAAAAGACTTGGTTTCCCAAGGGAAAAGATAGAGACCGGCTGGCTGGTGCCATGGCTGGGAAACACATATTCAGGCGCCTCTCCCCTGGGATTAACGGCGGTGCTGGACGTTGCCAGACCGGGTGAAACAATACTGATGGTTTCGTTCGGCTCGGGTGCAGGATCCGACGGGTTTATTTTTACAGTTCAGGATCGCATCCTCGAGGTACAGGAGTTGGCGCCCAGGACGCGCCCGCAACTTGATGAAAACAAGATCTACCTCGACTACGGACGCTACGCCAAATTCCGCGGTAAGATCCTGCGAAACAAGTAAAAGTCGGGGTGGAACAAGCACTCTTGTCAGTTAGGAGGAGGTTTGCGCAGACGTGAGTGTCCAGGCTCCCCGCAATTATCTGCTGGGTGTGGATATTCCTGTCTGTTGCCGACCATGGAGGACGGACATTCTTGTCCGCTACAAATAAGGAAAAATCATGAGAGAAGTAGCAGTAATCGGTGTCGGCATACACAAGTGGGGTGAGTTGTGGGATATGTCGATCCGCGACATGTTCGTCACTGCGGCTCGCAATGCAATGGACGACGCCGGCGTCGATCATATTGATTCAATGTATATTGGCTGCATGTCGGGTGGTTTATTCGCGGCCCAGGAGCATCTGGCATCGGTGATGGCGGACTACCTCGGGGTGACTCCCGCCGCAGCGGCGAGGGTTGAAACAGCCTGTGCCTCCGCCGGTCTGGCGGTGAGACTGGGCTGGATGGAGGTGATGTCCGGATTGTCAGACATCGTCCTGGTCGGCGGCGTTGAGAAGATGACCGACATCACCGGCGAGGAAGCCACCTTCGCGTTGTCGACCGCAGCCGATACCGAATACGAGGGATACAACGGCATAACCTTTCCCGGACTCTATGCCATGATGGCACGCGCCCACATGGAGAAATACGGCACGACCCTTGAGCAGCTGTCGCAGGTCGCAGTGAAGAATCACGCCAACGGTGCGTTGAACCCGGAAGCGCAGTATCCCTTTCCGGTGACGCTCGAAACGGTGATGAATTCGACGATGGTGGCTGAACCGCTTCGCTTGCTGCATTGTTCACCCATCACCGATGGAGCGGCGGCTGTTATTTTATGTCCGCTTAAGTTGGCGAGGGAGAAGTTCAAGGATCATCCGTTGGTGGTTATTACCGGCAGCGGACATGCGACCGACACCATCGCGCTCCATTCGCGGGAGGATATTACCACCATCAAGGCGGCACGGATCTCGGCAGAGAAGGCTTACAAGATGGCTGGCGTAGGACCTGCCGATATAGACTTCGCCGAGGTTCATGATTGCTTTACAATTGCCGAGATAATGGTCACCGAAGCGCTGGGATTCTTCGAGCCCGGCAAGGGTGGACCTGCGGTGGAAGCCGGTGAGACCTCGCGTGAGGGCTCGAAGCCGATCAATACATCCGGCGGTCTGAAGTCGAAGGGTCATCCTGTCGGTGCAACAGGTGCGGCGCAGATCATCGAGGTTACACGTCAGCTCAGAGGCGAAGCCGGCAAGCGCCAGCTTGACAATCCTCGTCGCGGGCTGGCTCAGAACATGGGCGGCAGCGGCGGCAGTTCGCTGGTTCACATCCTGGAGGTAAGATAATGAAGATCAGGTCACCGCGTTATCATCGTGAGACGCCGCAGCGTTACCGTCTTGAAGCGGCGAAGACCGAATCCGGCAAGGTCTATTTCCCTCCTCGGGTCTACTATCCGGGAGGTGAGAAGGCTCAGCCGTATAAAATGTCGGACCGGGGCAGGGTTATAACGTACACAGTGATCCACACACCGGCGGCGGAGTATTCCGACCTGGCGCCGTTTGCGGTCGGGATCATCGAGCTGGAAGGGGGCGGCAGGATCACGGCGCAGATCGTGGACGTCGATCCATCGGAGGTCAAGACCGGTATGCGCGTCAAGGTCGAATTTCGACGGATGAGGACTGAGGGCGACGAAGGGTTGTTATGTTACGGGTATAAGGTGGTGCCGGAATAGTTGCATTTCCCTTGCAAAGCAGGGGGTGGGACAAATGGAAGCAGAATAGACTATGGATTGCATGTTAATCCGTCATGGTAAGCGTCACGACTGGTATCAGAATCCGGATACCAAAGTCGCACAACCAGTCCCGCGCCATAACGAAATTTCCGACAGCCTTGCCAGACATATTGTTAGAATGCATAAATCATGATAGTCTATGGACGAACAACTCCAACAAATCATCGATAAAATCGTCGCCTGCATCGATCCGGTCAGGATATATCTTTTCGGGTCACGGGCGCGAGATGTCGAGTCTAATTGGAAATAGCTAATAATATGGATGATAAGAAAAAGCGAGAGGATATTATAGGTATACTCTCAATGAATCGAAAGCAGCTTGAACAGATGGGTGTTGTTTCTCTGTTACTGTTTGGTTCGGTAGCAAGAGATGAAGCGAACGAAGACAGCGATATCGATCTGTTGGTTGAGTTTAATCGGCGGGTTGGATTGTTTCACTTCATCCGAGTGAAGCAATACATTGAAGGATTGCTTGGTGTGAATGATATTGATCTGGTAATGCAGGATGCGCTGATAGAGCAACTTAAGGAAGACATTCTACGAGAGGCGATCAGTGTACAATAGAAAATGGAAGTTCCGTGTCGATCATATCCTGCAAGCGATTCAGAATATCCAGGATTATACGAAAAGTATGACTTTCAATGCTTTTGAAAACGACAGAAAGACAGTTGATGCTGTGGTTCGTAATTTTTTGATTATTGGTGAAGCGGTGAAATTTATCCCTGTTAATGTTCAAAATAGATATAAAGACATTCCCTGGGAAGTCATGAGAGGTATGCGAAACGTGCTGGTTCATGATTATGATAGAGTAAAGGAAGAAGTTCTTTGGGAAACCATCCAATTGGAAATACAACCACTAATCCCATTGCTTAAGAAGATATTGGATGAGACGGATGATTGAAACTTCATTTCATTAACAAATAATAAATTACCTTGAACCGCATAGAATCCAAAATCAACACACGGTCGGACGAGTTCAAGACCAACCGGGAAGCGATGCTGAAACTGGTCGCCCAGCTTAGGGAACGGCTCGACAAGATCAAGCAGGGCGGACCGCCTCAGCACGTGGAGCGGCATAAGAAGCGCGGCAAGCTGACCGCCCGCGAACGAATCGAAGGGTTGCTCGATCCGGGGACTCCTTTTCTTGAGCTGAACCCGCTGGCAGCGTATGATATGTACGACAACGACGCGCCCTGCGCCGGCATAGTTACAGGCGTTGGTGTCGTTCACGGCCGCGAAGTACTGGTCATCGCCAACGACGCGACCGTCAAAGGTGGCACATATTACCCGATCACCGTTCTCAAGCACTGCCGTGCACAGGAAGTCGCCCTTGAGAACAACCTGCCGTGCGTCTACCTGGTTGACTCGGGCGGGGTCTTCCTGCCGCTCCAGGACGGCGTTTTCCCCGACAAGGAACACTTCGGACGGATATTTTACAACCAGTCCATTCTATCCGCCAGAGGCATTCCCCAACTTTCCGCAGTCATGGGATCGTGTACCGCCGGAGGAGCCTACGTTCCGGCATTATCTGACGAAACGGTCATCGTGCGCAAGCAGGGGACCATCTTCATCGGTGGACCACCACTTGTCAAGGCTGCCACCGGTATTACAGTTACGCCGGAAGAGTTGGGCGGTGCAGACGTTCACTGCCGGATATCCGGCGTCAGCGACTACTACGCACTGAACGATGACCACGCGCTTAAAATCCTTCGCAACATCATCGAAAACCTGAACCGTTCACCCAAGTTTGAGCTGGCTCGTCAAACGCCCGAGGATCCATACTACGACCCGGAGGAGCTTTACGGCGTTCTGCCCTCCGATTTCAGGAAGGCGTTTGATGTGAAGGAAGTTATTGCACGAATGGTCGATGGCAGCCGCTTCAACGAGTTCAAGGAACTTCACGCTCAAACCCTGGTTACTGGCTTTGCGAGGATAATGGGTTACCCGGTCGGTATTGTTGCCAACAACGGCGTCCTGTTCGGCGAGTCGGGCAGGAAGGGAGCGCATTTTATTGAGTTGTGTTCGATGCGAAAGATACCGATTATTTATCTCCAGAATATAACCGGCTTCATCGTTGGCAAGGAGTATGAACACAGCGCGATCGCCAACGATGGTGCGAAGATGATTCACGCCACCGCCAACGCTCAGGTTCCGAGATTCACCATAATAATCAACAGATCTCACGGCGCGGGTAATTATGCCATGTGCGGCAGGGGATACCTGCCCCGATTGATGTGGATGTGGCCCAACTCACGTATTTCGGTAATGGGCGGTGAGGAGGCATCCAATGTACTGCTGCAGGTGAAGATGGAGCAGATGGCCAAGCGCGGGCTGCCTCCGATGTCAAAAGAAGAGCAGGCAGAATTCAAGAAACCCATCCTGGAGAAATACGAGCGTGAGGGCAGCCCTTATTACGCTACAGCCCGTCTGTGGGACGATGGGATCATTGATCCGGTCGATACGCGCAATGCCCTGGGACTGGCAATCTCAATGGCTCTGAACAACCCGATCCCTGATTACAAGGTGGGTGTGTTCAGGATGTAATCAATCAGTAAACGAGAGAGAGTTTCAGGAATTGACTTATGAATCAAAAAAGAACGCTGTTTTCACTCGTATTGACAGTTGCTTTCTCCCTGGGTATGCTTTTCAACTGCCTGTACGCCGAACCGGAAACCCCTGAATATCTAATCCCGCTGAAGGTGGGGAACATCTGGATCAATGACATCGAGATATCCATGGGCGACAGTCTGGTGCAGAGCTTCGTTGACACGACGATAATAACCGAAACAAAGCACTGGGGCGGTTACACATGGTTTGGCCCGAGAGGCAAGCGCGGTCAGCTCATGCGAAACGCGGTTGAAGGCGTCTGGAATTTGAGGGTCAGCAAACAGTATCCCAAGGGCGCCGAGTTTCTGATCTACCCCTATCCGGCGGAGGCTGGTAAAACATGGAACATTGATACCATGCCCAGCAAGCTGGTCAGCACTACTGAAACCGTAAACGTGCCTGCCGGCGAATTCACGGATTGCTATCTGATAGAATATAACGATGAGATTGGAAAGTCCAAGGCATCGGTCTGGATCAAGCCGGGAATCGGCAAGGTGATGGTCAGAGCGGAAATGGGGGAAGGGGCGAGAAGGACGACCTATTTGCACAAGTTAAGGGAATATCACTTGAAATAGATGATCAACCGGGAGCATTAACAGGATACGGATTTCATCTGTTATCGCTCCGACCAGTCGTCATTCTGACCGAAGGGAAGAATCTCGTTTTAATCCCCTGTGTATTGATATTCTTTACTGCGTTAAAGACGGCGAGACGAGAATCTCATGCTATATGAGTAATCGGTTGGGACTCTTTTAAGCCTTCAAGCATCCCTTGGTTTATACAATTTACTCTCTGAGTGCTGTTTCGGGTTTGATCCCGAATCCGGATATTTGATTTCCTCAAGTTAGCAGGTGGAGGTTCAACCTGGGCGACTACCAGACGATAAAGGTTGAAGTACATGCACACATCGGGCGGATTGTCATGTCCCGTCCTGAGGTTCGCAACGCCTTCGATGAGCGGATGATCCCGGAAATTCATCATGCCGTCGATGAACTCGGCGGGAGCCTTGAGGTGCGCGCCATTGTCGTGACCGGCGAAGGATCGGCATTTTCGGCCGGCGCTGACATAGACTGGATGCGGCGAATGGGGCGACTGGGCTTCAAAGAGAATTACCAGGACGCGCTCAAACTTGCGTACATGTTGGATGCGCTGTCGATGTGTCCCAAGCCGACCGTGGCGCGGGTAAACGGTCCCGCCATCGGAGGAGGAACCGGCCTTGTTGCCGCCTGCGACGTGGCTATTGCGGATCCACGGGCATTCTTCAGCTTCAGCGAAGTCAAGATCGGTCTGGTGCCGGGCTGCATAGGGCCTTACGTAATCCGCAAGGTGGGGCAGGGGAGGGCGCGGGAGCTGTTCATCACCGGTCGCCGGATATACGCCGACGAAGCCGAACGTTATTGCCTTGTCAACAAGGTTGCTGAGGCAGGCAGGTTGGACGAAGAAGTTGAAGCATTACTTGAACAGTTGTTGTCGTCGGGTCCGGAAGCGGTTCACGCCGCCAAGCGGCTGGTCAGGGATGTCCCGAGCCAGTCGAGGGAGGAGTACATCAAGTACACCGCCAACATGATCGCCGAACTGCGCACCGGTCCCGAGGGACAGGAGGGGACGAAGGCGTTCCTGGAGAAGAGGAAGCCCGGGTGGGTGAAGTAATTTGAGTACACGTGAAAAGACAGTGAAACGAATGAGGGTTAATCCTCACAAGGTGAGGTTCGCTGCTCTTCAAGCTCTTATAATACATCAAGGATTCGTGCGATTTAATCAAAAGGGAAGCCACATCACTTTTCGTCACCAAGACGGTCGTCGTTTTACCATTACTGTCCCACATGGTCGAGAAGCTTATCTCTGGGCAAGTCAGGTCATTAAAACACTGGAGAAGATTGGATTATGAAGACTATACACGAATACAGAGGATATGTGTTCACTATAGAGTTTTCAGGTGAACATCCTGAGTGGCGAGTCGACTATGAGGATTTCGACGACATTATTACCGCCGGATCAACGCTTGACGAAGCATTTCACAACGCATGCGAGGCTCTCGATCTTCACCTTGAGTCAATGCAGAAATTGGGCGAAAAGCTGCCTAAACCGCGGCGAAGGATAAAGCTTGTTCAAGTCTGACACAATGGCATTCCAGCGGTGGATGGAAATAATGGCGTTTCTGGAGAAGAGGAAGCCCGGGTGGGTGTGAAGAATCGGAGCAGAAATGACCCAAAGGGATAAACGAATTGAGCAGATCAAGTCTAATCCGTCCCGCGTTAGGTTTACTCAACTGCAATGGCTGTTGTTTCAGGAAGGCTTTATCCGCTACCGTCAACGTGGAAGTCACATCACATATCATCACAAGGATGGTCGGATTATTTTTGTTCCCAAACCGCATGGACACAAGGGTTATTGCCATCCAAGTGTTGTGAGACGTGTCTTAAAGGAGTTAGACGTATGAAGACCATACACACTTACAGGGACTATGTGTTCACCATAGAGTATATACCAAGTGATCTGGAGTTTACTGTGGATTTCCCGGATTTCCCTAATATCATTACTGCAGGCTGGACGCTGGAAGAAGCGTTCGCCAACGCCTGTGAAGCGTTGGACCTTGCCCTTGAGACCCTGCGAGACCTTGGGCGTGAGATCCCATCGCCTTCGAAGAGGATACATGTCGTTACGGTTTGACAGACCATCTCCGTCTGCGCTGTTTGTAACGGGAAACATTCGGCGTATCTCACGCAACGGTCAGGAGATACAAAGGCGTTTCTGGAGAAGAGAAAGCCCGGGTGGGTGTCATGATCGTCATTCCCGCGCACGCGGGAATCCAGAATTAAAATTGGGGTATCATAGACAAAGGTAATAATGGAAGTATCCATCGAAAAATTCGACAAATGGAATAAATGGTGTGGAGTAATCTGCCAAGAAATTAGAGCACTTTACGAGTATAAAATCTATTATAACAATTTTATGGATGTTATAAGAGAAAATGAAGAACATATAGATTCTAATGATGGTCTCTATTTTTGCAATTTTGTTAGAGAATGTTATGGGGGTTATGCTGCAATTGGTGTAAGAAGACAATTAGATTGCAGGGATGATAGTATTTCGCTCATGAGGTTGCTAAAGGATATGATGGAATGTGCCGATACTTTCACTTATGATTTTTACATTACACAATATCCCATATCTGGTCATGAATGGCAACGAGGATTATTTAAAGAATTCAGCGAGGATGGGAAAAGTATATCTAAATGTACAATTAAATGTCATATAAAAGAAATCAAAGATGGTTGTTCAATAATTAAAACATTCGTTAATAAGAACATCGCACACTTGGATAATGATTTCATAAATTATGAGGCAACTTACGACGAGTTGGAAAAATCATTGGAATTAATTCGTAAGTATGCCCGTAAATACAACACTTTTATATCCGGTGATAGTGATAATCTTAAGCCGAGTATCCTATTTGACTCTACGAGAATTTTCAAAGTCCCGTTGGATATTAGTTCCCCAATTATAAATCATGAGTATCAAGGATACGTTTTCTCCATCGAGTATATGTCGGATAACAAGTCTTATGTCGTAGATTTTCCTGACATACCGGAAATTATAACGAGAGGCCGCACGCTTGATGAAGCGTTTCATAACGCTTGCGAAGCACTCGACCTGCATCTTGAATCGCTGAAGGAGCTTGGATTGCCGCTGCCCAGGAAAACTCGAAAGTTGGCAGTAATCCCGGCTTGAGGAATATGGTCTATTTCACCATGATCCCAATAAATAATCGCTAAGAAACATTATTCTGGATCCCCGCTTTCGCGGGGATGACGCACAGCCACGGGGATGACGCACAGCCACGGGGATGACGCACAGCCATGGGGATGACGCACAGCCATTGGATTATCAATACGACCAATGATCTCGCTCCCCGCGTGCGCGGGGATGACAACGATTGATTTTTATAGGGATGACATACAGTTAAAAAGGGAATGTTCAATAAAATCCTAATCGCCAACCGCGGTGAGATCGCCGTCAGAATAATCCGCGCCTGCCATGAATTGGGCGTCACCGCCGTTGCGGTTTATTCGGAAGTGGATAAGACCACCATGCAC
>JALGVR010000116.1 GCA_025774605.1 bacterium
GGAAGGCAGTCAGTTTCTCCTACTTCGCAGGGGGGGGAAGAAACGTCCGGGCTACACCACTCGCTGCCTCGCTTCCTCGCTCCCTCGCTCACTTCACCACCACCGCCTTCCGAATCAAGCGCCTGTGACCCCCCCTTTATCCCCCCCTACTTCGCAGGGGGGGGAAGGCAGTCAGTTTCTCCTACTTCGCAGGGGGGGGAGACATATCAAGGAAAATAAAATCCGTCAAACATTGACAACCGTTCGGTCTGTAAGTATATTCAAACAAATCAATAACTCACACGAGGGGCAAGATGGGCTACTACATCATCGGCGGACTGATTGTCCTGGGACTGATCTGGATCATCGGTCTCTATAATAAGCTGGTCAGGATTCGCAACCAGGTCAAGAACGCCTGGTCGCAGATCGACGTCCAGCTCAAGCGACGGCATGACCTGATCCCCAACCTCGTCGAGGTCGTCAAGGATTACATGGAATACGAGCAGGAGACCCTCGAAAAGGTCGTACAAGCCCGCAACATGGCGATCGGCGCCAAGGGTGTCGGTGAGGTGGCGCAGTCGGAAAATATGCTGACCGGCGCACTGAAGAGCCTGTTCGCCGTGGTCGAGAACTACCCCGACCTCAAGTCAAACAAGAACGCCATGGAGCTGCAGGAGGAGTTGACATCAACTGAAAATAAGATATCCTTCGCCCGTCAGTACTACAATGATTCGGTGATGAGACTCAACAACCGCATCGAGATATTTCCTTCCAACATGATCGCCGGCGCGTTCAACTTCAAGCGGGAGGAGTTCTTCGAAATCCCCGAGGCGGAAAAAGAAGTTCCGAAGGTCAACCTGAGATAACCGCCATCAATCATGACCCCTTCCTACAAGACCTGCAGCTCCTGCGGATACGAAAAGAATGGAAAAAACGCCATCAAGTGCGGCCTGTGCGGCGCGCCGTTCGCAGGGGCGCGGCTTAAAGCTGAAACCGCTCCCCTGCCCGACGTCTCCGGTAAACCCGATATCGAAATACCGGTTGTCCGCAGGAGGGATTTCGCCGCAGAGATCTCACGTAATCGCTGGGAATCGCTGGCCATCCTGCTCGGGATTCCACTTATCCTTGTTGCACTGGGTATCTCCATCGGCGGCGCCTACGGCTACCCGCGGGCAGGTCTGGCGGCGGCGGTTGTCATCTCCGTGATAACCGTGCTGGTTGCATACTACAGCGGCGACCGCGTTATACTCGGCTTCAGCGGCGCGCAAAAAGCGGACAAGGCGCGCGACGCAAGGATCATCAACGTGGTGGATGAAATGCGCATCGCGGCGGGACTGCCGATGCCGGAGGTCTACCTGATCGATTCAATGTCTCCGAATGCCTTCGCCACCGGCAGGGATCCTGAACACGCCAAGGTTGCGGTGACCAAGGGTCTGGTCAAACTGTTAAACCGCGAAGAACTCCAGGGGGTGGTGGCTCACGAGATCAGCCACGTGCGCAACTTCGACATCCGCTACATGATGATCGTAGCGGCGCTGGTCGGGTCGGTGGCTCTGCTCGCCGACGGCTTCAGGCGTTCGTTGTGGTTCGGGCGCGGTTTCGGACGGCGGCGGGTCGGCGGCGGCGGCGGCGGTCAGGCGCAACTAATCATGTTTGTCATCGCCCTCCTGCTGGCAATACTCGCGCCGCTGTCGGCGATGGCGCTGCAGATGGCGATCTCGCGCAAACGGGAGTTCCTCGCCGACAGCTCGGCGGTTGAACTGACACGCAATCCGGGCGCGCTGGCTTCGGCGCTCGAGAAGCTGGAAAGGAGAAGCCAGCCGCTGGAATCCGCCAACCGAGCCACTCAACATCTGTTCATCGTTAACCCGCTCAAGGTCTTCGGCATGAAATCCGGCGCTCTGTTCAGCACTCATCCGCCGATCGAGTCCCGGATCAGATTACTAAGATCGATGACTTGACCTGAAATAACGATACCTAAAATATACCTCGACTGCCACGTGAGGACACGCGGCAGCAGACTTATGGAAAGGAATTAAATGAAACAACTTACGGTCTACATATTACTTCTATCCTTCTGGATTTGCGTATTACCACCAGCCCATGCCCAGCCCGAATTCGATTGGATGCAAACCTATGGTGGTGAAGATACCGATGATTTCAGCTCGGTTATTCAAACCCGGAACGGCGGCTTCGCCCTGGCTGGCGAGACAATGTCCTTCGACGTCGATGACTATAATGTCTACCTGGTGAAAACCGACGAAGAGGGCGCTGAGACATGGTCGCGCACTTATGATATCGGTTATTATGATAACTGTCTGTCACTCATACAGACGGGCGATGACGGTTTTGCTCTCGCTGGCTATACAGGAGAGCAGGATGAGGGATCGTCCTTCTTTATATTAAAAACCGATGTTGAGGGTGAAGAGCAATGGCGAAGAACCTTCAGCAGGGCATATTGGAACGAGTGTTATTCGGTCGATCAGACGCCGGACGGTGGGTTTGTGTTTGCCGGTTTTACATCGACGGAAGATTATACAGCGGCAAATTACTACGTTGTAAAGGTCGATTCTGCCGGTGAATTGGTGTGGGAAAACACTTACGGCGGCGCTGAAATGGAATTCTGCATGAGCCTTGTTCCGACCGGTCAGGGCGCATTCATGGCGGCAGGATATGTTGTTAGCGAGGATTCTCTGGGGGCAAGCTGCAACTTCTATCTGGTAAAGATCGCCGGGAACGGTCGCCAGATATGGTCGCGCACGTTTGAGACCGATACCTGGGACTTGTGTCTATCCATAACTCACGCTACCAACGGTGGATATGCACTGGCGGGATTTACCAATTTCGGTCAAAGAATGGACATTCGCCTGATCAGGATCAACGACTACGCCGATCACTGCGACCTGGTCTGGGAGGGCGGCTACGGTGGAGTACAATCGGATATCTGTAATGCAATCGTGAACACACCGGACGGCGGCTTTGTCCTCGCTGGATCGACGAACTCCTCCGGAGCTGGCAGCGATGATTTCTTCATCGTACGGACAGACGATGCTGGTGAAGAGCAGTGGCGCAGGACCTTTGGTGGTAACCAAAACGACAGATGCTTCTCGATAATCGGCACACCGGACAGGGGTTATGCGCTGGCAGGTTACACCGAATCATTCGGCGCCGGTGGAGCTGACGGTTGGTTGGTGAAAACCGGCTTTGATCCGGTGAGTGCGCCGGTTATGACAAACCCGTCAATACCACAAGGGCTTGCGTTGCTGCCGGTCCATCCGAATCCGTTCAACAGCACAGCAAGAATCAGGTACCAGGTCAGCCAGTCCTGTCGAGTTCTGCTGTCCCTTCAAGACCTGACCGGCAGGAGAATCAGGACGCTGACTGATGGCTTGATAAACGCCGGAACACATGAGACAGTCCTTAATGGTAACAACCTGCCCAATGGGATATATTTCATCGTGTTGGATACTGAAAGTGAAAATGCTGTGACGATGACACAACTGGCGAAATAAGGGATCAAGAGAACCGATGCAGAAGATGGAACCACCGGATCAATTCCACCTGATAGCCCACCGCGGCGGGCTCTATTACCGTCCTCAGAACAGCATGGCGGCGTTTGAATTCATACTCAACAGAGGCATCGAGTGGATTGAAACGGACATCAGGCTGTCGAGTGACGGGGTTCCGGTACTGTTTCACGACGAGCGGATCCACGTACCCGGCGCCGGTCTTCATCAGGTGAGGGAGCTGAGTTGCAGCGAATTGCAGTCGATCGACATCGGTGGCGGCGAATTGCTTCCCACACTCGGGGAACTGTTCGATCGGTTCAGCGACAGGTTTTACTACGATTTCGACATCAAGGACCCGGACGCGGTTGACGTGGTAGTACCGATCATCCGCAGGTACGAGCTTGCTGAACGGTCGGTGTTATCATCGTTCATTCCGGATGCGCTGCAGAGGGCGCTTGAGATCGCGCCGGAAATCCACCGGGGACTGCTGCTCGACAACCTGACCGGCAGGCTTGTCGACGGCAGGCATGCGGTCAACGCCGCCAGGCTGCTCGAGTGCGAATACTTTCTGCCGCACCATCGGATACTTAAACCCGAATGGGTCGAGACCGCCGGATCGGAAGGATTGAAGGTGATCGCCTGGACGGTCAATCAGTTGGCTGACGCACAGCGGATGCTGAATATGGGGGTGGATGGTCTGATCTCGGATCGACCGGATTACCTGCGCGGGTTGGTGAAGGAAGACCGGGTTGCATAAGCCGTCCGGCTATATCAAGGGGTGCAGTTTATCCTTGACCCCCACCTTGCGGGAGGACATTCAGGAGTGCCCGAGCTCCCCGCTACAATCCTGGAGGGCGGACAGGAATGTCCGCCCTCCAGGTTTAATATAATGCGATTAGATTAATAAACCGTGAGTAAATTCAAGAGAGTAAACCCGCCCGATGCGCCCGTCTTAGTCCGACTGTACACGGGTCCCTCTACACCATACCCACCCCGACAGTCCCCAGGTCGATCCTGCGGCAGGCGTCCTTGTCCCAGTTGGGAACCCGCCTGATTAACTCCTCCCAGGTGACATCCGCGATCTTACTGAAATACCTTGCTTGAGGCGAAGCGGGCTCGGCCTCAACGACCGGCTTGCCCTGGTCTCCCGTCCGCCTTATCATCGGGTCAAGTGGTATCTCACCGAGGAACAACGTATTCAGCTTATCTGCGACCGCTTTGCCACCACCGGCGGAGAATATATCGGTGCGCTCGTTGCAGTGCGGGCAGATAAAATAGCTCATGTTTTCCGCGATGCCGATCACCGGTACGTTGACCTTGCTGAACATCTTCAGGCCTCGCCGGGCGTCGATCAGCGCGACGTCGGACGGCGTGGTTATAATAATCGCGCCGTCGAGCTTGATGCGCTGGGCGATGGTAAGCTGGGCGTCGCCGGTGCCCGGCGGCAGGTCGATCACCAGGCAGTCCAGTTCTCCCCACAGAACGTTGTGGATGAAGTGATCGAGCGCCTTGGTGATCATCGGTCCGCGCCATATCATCGCGTCGTCCTCCCTGGCGAGGAACCCCATGGACATGACCGTCAATCCGTATACCCTGGCAGGCTTGAACTTCGTGTCGGTCGGTCGCTGGTCGATCTTGTGAACGTTGAGCATGGTGGGCATGCTGGGACCATAGATGTCGGCGTCCAGCATCCCGACCTTCAAGCCCTTATGTTGCAACGCCAGGGCGATATTGACCGCAACCGTCGATTTACCGACCCCGCCCTTGCCTGATGCAACCGCCAGCGTCAGCTTGATGCCCTCGAGATGTTGCTGGTGCGCCCAGGGATCCTTGTCAGGATCGGGCGGCTGCCTGACTGTACCGTCGGGCATTACCTCGAGCACCTCCTCGATCTCCGGCATCTCACGGCGGATGGCAACGGTGACGGCACGCTTCAGCGTAACACCCGACGAAGGACAACCCTGGCAGGCGCCCTTCAGTCTCACGAGTACCTTGTTCTCCCTGACGTCGACCAGTTCCACGTCGCCGCCGTCGCTCCGGAGAGCCGGTCGAATCGTATCTAAAATCTCTTCGATCTTTTCACTTCTATTCATTTAAGAACCCCATAATTAACGATTTATACTATTGAATTGATACCGGGGAACGGTTCAGCGCAACAACAGGAGCTTGCGCGTTCTGGATTGTCTGTCCGCGGTCAGTCTGTAGAAATATATTCCGCTGCCGCAATCACCACCGAACCATTTGAGACGATGATGGCCCGCTCGGCAAACTCCGTTGTAGAGCGTCTTTATCAGCGCACCTCTGGTGTCATAGATACCCAGGTTGATTTTCGTGCGATCACCGATATAAAAGGGCACGACGATAACAACGCCCGGATTAAAGGGGTTGGGATACGCCTCATAAAGATTGAACCTGAACGGTGAATGAACATCCTCGCGTTTGATCCCCTCCTCGTCACCCATGGTGAAATCGAACTGCCGGGAAGTTGAATCGCGCCCGGTATCCATGAAATGCATTTCAACTGTTGTACGATTATTTACGTTATCGATTATGACCAGCAGCCAGTGAAAGTACTCGCAGTGTGAAATTGGAGGCTCGTATTCGACCTGATATTGAATCAGGCTCGCACCGCCGCCGCCGGTTGTGATGTGATAAACCCCGTCAATACAATCGCGGTAGTAATGGTGAGCATGTGCTTCAAAGCAGGCGGATACGCCATACCTGGCAAGCAGATCGTGAAAGCCGCGAAACCCGGGATTGCGATATCCGCCCGATTCTTCATTCCTCGCAACCGGTACGTGGGTGAATACGTAACAGTTGCCCGGGGCGTCTCTGAGCCAGGCTTCAACACTGTCCAGCCGAGATTCTCCGATCAGGTAGGTTGAATCGATGGTGCGTTCCACGTTATCAACCATGATGAAGCGGTTGTTTCCGAAGTCAAAGAAGTAATCGAAAAGCGTGTCGATATAGGCTGCGTAATTTTCGTGGGATCCTCCTGAAGCCAGATCATGGTTTCCCGGAAGATGAAAGACCGGGATACCGGTGCTGTCCAGGAATCCGCAGATGTATCGGTGATAATCGATATATTGATATCGCAGGCCGCTCATAACCATATCGCCGGGGATGATAATCAAATCAGGATTTATGGCCGCTATATCGGAGAGCATATCCGCGAAATTTTGATTGACGCCGCCTCCGTAGTCGTTCTTTCGAACATCCCCGATGACCGCGAGCGAGCAGGATTCAGACGGTTCTCTCCGGATAAGAATCTCTCTCGCCTGTTCGTTCAACGGCGTCGTCATGCCGCCGGACGGTGAAATCAACACAGTCAGCGCCGTCAATAACAACGGCGGGGCGATGATATGAGTAATGTATCTCAATTTCAATACTTCTTACTGTTGAGGCTTTCCTTCTCCTTTTCCATTTCCTCGGCTTTTATGCGCGCCCAGTGTTCGGCTTCTTCCGCCCAGTCCTTAGCTTCCAGGGCTTTATCGCGAGCCTCGTTTATCCTCCTGACCCTCGCCAGCTCCATAGCCTCCTCGAAAGCCTTCTGCGCCTTCATGTATTCCCTGTTGCACCAGAATTCAGCGTTGGCTTTATCCGCCCGCTTGAGCGCCTTCTCGGCGCGGCGCAGATCCCAGAGAGCTGAAAAGTCGCAGCTGCTGATCAGCAGCGCGCCGGAAAATATAACCATCATCAGGATCAGGCGGTTCGACTTCAGCGTCGTTTTCAGCCTTAATACTCCCATGAAAGAACCTGAAGTTTAGTACTTTTTCCTGTTAAGCCCGTCATGTTCCTCTTCCATCTCCTCCCGACGTCGAATGGACAGCGCGGTCGCCTCTTCCGCCCACTCCCTCGCCTCAAGTGCGGCGTCACGGGCGGCGTTGATGTTCCTTTCCCGCGCTTCATCCATGGCTATAACCATGTATTTCTGGGCTTTCCTGTATTCCGGCTCGGCCCAGAACTCAGCGTTGGCTTTATCCGCCGCCTTGAGTGCCTTCTCGGCGCGCTTCAGATCCCAGCGGGCGGAGAAATCACAGCCTGTCAGTGAAATGACGAGGCAGAAGAGTAACAACGGGACTGATAATTTGAAATCCTGCGGCAATCTTGACGATCTTTTCATTCTGAAATCTCCGGGGAACAATATCGGTCCTATCCGGTTTTCCTCTCAAACGCGATGCGGGGATCGACAACCGAATACAGTATATCCGAAATGAGGATGCCGAACAGGGTTAAAAATGAAACAATGGTCAGTTCAGCCATAATCAGCGGATAATCCCTGGCGAGGATGGCTTCCCACGCCAGCCTGCCCATGCCGGGGATGGTGAAGATGGTTTCTATGATGATCGATCCGCCCACGACCGCGGGCAGGATCCCCGACAGAAGCGTGACGATGGGGATCAGCGAGTTGCGCAGGGCGTGTTTGAAGATAACCTTGCGTTCGGACAATCCCTTGGCGCGCGCGGTGGTGATGTAGTCCTGGCGGATGACTTCGAGCATCGCCGTCCGCATGTAACGGGACAGGACGGCGAGCGAGGCGTAGGTCATGCAGAAGACAGGCAGCACCAGGTGCCAGGCGGCGTCCCAGAAGCGTCCCCAGAAGCTCATCTTCGCCGCGCTGATTGACGTCAGCCCGAACACGGGAAACAGGTCGAGGAAGTCCCCGCCGCCGAGGAAGACGATCAGCATGGTCGCCACCCAGAACGAGGGCAGCGAATACAGAATAAACAACAGCAGGGTCATACCGCGGTCGAGGTTCGAATACTGATGGCTGGCGGAATAGATGCCGAGCGGAATGGAGATCAGGTAGGCGAGGATGACCGCCGTCAGCGCCAGCTTGATCGACACGGGGATCCGTTCGAGCAGCACATCCCAGACCGGGCGGTTGAACTTGATCGATTCGCCGAAGTCGAGCCTGGCGATCCGGCTCAGCCACAGCCCGTACTGGACGTAGAGCGGTTTGTCGAGCCCGTACAGCTCGCGCGTCTTCTGGATGGCTTCTTCGGTCAGCCCTTCCATCAGCCGTCCTTCGGCGGCGCGGGCTTTCATCGCCGCCGGGTCGCCGGGCGCCAGGTGGATGATCAGGAACGACACGATCGTGATCCCGAAGATCGTCGGGATCATCAACAGGATGCGTTTTATGATGTAGGTGGTCATTTTATATTAATAAAATCATTCAACTTAGGTTCAATATCTTTAAAGAAATCCTCTGGTAACTGTT
>JALGVR010000117.1 GCA_025774605.1 bacterium
TTTTAATAACGGTTATATATGCAAGTAGGTACTACTATTAGCAGAAGCTACCCAATATGATAAACAATTTCAGCAATTTTTCAACCTTGCTCGCGAAGTATCAGCGCTCTATTCAGAGGAGCGGTATCCGCCCGGCAAACCTCTGGATTATTCATTACAGAAGATGAAGGAAGTGATTACGGCAAGCGAAAGACTGATAGAAATTATTGTGAGAAACAGGTGAGGTCAGATCTTGAGGCATTACAAGAGAAACAAAGAAACTATACCAGAATGCTTGCGAATATGGCAGGTGTTGAAGATCTGGTAAACTTAGAATCATAAATGTCTACATCCACACCCAAAATCATCCTCGCCACCGACTGCGGGTCGACGACGACCAAGGCGATCCTGATCGAACAGCAGGAATCCGGCGAGTACCGGCTGGTCGTCAGAGGCGAGGCGCCGACCACCGTCGAAGCGCCGTTCGAGGACGTCACCAAGGGCGTGCTGAACGCCGTTCACGAGGTCGAAGAGCTGTCCGGCAGAGTGTTCGTCGACGAGGATGAAACCATCATCCGCCCCGAAGAGAACGGGCGCGGCACCGACATTTACATCTCAACCTCCTCGGCGGGAGGCGGGCTGCAGATGATGGTTTCCGGCGTCGTCAAGTCGATGACCGCCGAATCCGCCGAACGCGCCGCCCTCGGCGCCGGTTCGATAGTCATGGACGTGCTGGCGTCCAACGACGGCAGACTGGCGCACGAGAAGATCGAACGCATCCGCCGCCTGCGTCCCGATATGATCCTGCTGTCGGGCGGCATCGACGGCGGCACGACCAAGCACGTCGTCGAACTCGCCGAGCTGATCGCCGCGGCACGCCCCAAACCGCGCCTCGGCAGCGGCTACAACCTGCCCGTCATCTATGCCGGCAACAACAGGGCGCGCGAAGAGATCACCGGTACACTTGGTGAACTCGTCGACCTGACCCTGGTTGAAAACCTGAGACCGGTACTCGAGACCGAGAACCTCGGACCGGCGCGCGACAAGATCCACGACCTGTTCATGGAGCATGTCATGGCGCAGGCTCCCGGATATTCGAAACTGATGGAGTGGACCGACGCCCCGATCATGCCCACCCCCGGCGCGGTCGGCGCGATCATGGAAACCATCGCCAGGAAGAACAACATAGACCTGGTCGGCGTGGACATCGGCGGCGCGACGACCGACGTGTTTTCGGTGTTCGGCGGCGTGTTCAACCGCACCGTGTCCGCCAACCTCGGCATGAGCTATTCGGTGTCCAACGTTCTCGCCGAAGCCGGCTTTGACAACATCATGCGCTGGGTGCCGTTCGATATATCGGAGGACGACCTGCGCGACCGGATCGGCAATAAGATGATCCGTCCGACGACCATTCCCCAGACGCTTGAGGAGCTGATAATCGAGCAGGCGATCGCCCGCGAAGCGCTCCGGCTGGCCTTCATTCAGCACAAATCCTTTGCCGTCGGTCTGAAGGGCGTGCAACAGGAGCGGTCGATATCCGACGCCTTCGAACAGAAGATGAGCGGTGCGACACTGGTCGACATGATGTCACTGAACCTGCTGGTCGGTTCGGGGGGGGCGCTGTCGCACGCGCCGCTGCGGGCTCAGGCGATGCACATGTTGATCGACGGCTTCGAGCCGGAGGGAGTGACGCGGCTGGCTGTCGATTCCATATTCATGATGCCCCAGCTCGGCGTGCTGTCCACGGTCAACGAGAAGGCGGCAACGGACGTATTCGACAAGGATTGCCTCATTCACCTCGGAACGTGCTTGGCGCCCGTCGGCAGCGGCAAAGCCGGGCGTGAAGCCGTTCATGTCACGGGTACAAGCCAAGGAGGCAGGGAAATCGATGTCAGGGTCAACCACGGTGATATGACACTGATACCGCTTGACCTGGACGACTCAATCCGAGCGCACATCCAGCCCGCCAGGGGTTTTGACATGGGCGAGGGGAACGGCAAAAGTGTTGAACGACTGCTGCACGGCGGCGTGGTCGGGCTGGTTATCGATGCCAGAGGCAGACCTCTCAGGCTCGAACGCGGAACCGCCGACAGGATCGAAAAGCTCAACAGGTGGAAATTTGAGTAGATTCCGGTGTGCTGAAAAGGAAACAGAATGTACAGATTATTAATCTCCCTCCTGTTACTGTCTCTGACGATCGGATGTGGACAATCCGCGAAAAAACCTCCGCCCCGACCGCCGAGGATCAGTCCCGGACCGGCTCAGCACTGGGACATCGGTGACTTTCTGATAAAATATCCCCTGCCCGATGACGTTGATGATTTCTATGTCCAGTTCACCGAGGCGCCCGGTTACAGCTTCGGCGTGGTCAGGGCTCACAAGAGGTTGTCGTCCCGCTACCACGAGAGCCATGACCTGTTGATCTACGTCCAGAACGGCAATGTCCGGTTTCACGTGGCTGAACGCGACTTCATCGCGGCGATCGGCGACGTCATCTACGTCCCGCGCGGCGCCGTATATTCCGCCGAAAGCCTGAATGACCGTCCGTTTGACTTCTTCGCCGTTTACCATCCTGTCTACGATGGAGACGACATAGTCTATTACAGACATTCCGACGATAAAAATTAATGCCAGATTAAGCACTTAGAGGAGTTTCAATGGAATTCGAGAACATCACATACACAGTTGAGGACAATATCGCAACTGTGACCATCAACCGCCCCAGATCCTTGAATTCGCTGAACAGCGAGACGATTGCCGAGCTCGAAAGGGCGACCGACCTCATCGGCGCCGAAGATAGAGTGTCCGGCGTTATCATCACCGGCGCCGGCGACAAAGCATTCGTGGCGGGCGCGGATATCGGGGAATTATCGACCAAGAATCCGATTACCGGCAGGGATTTTTCGCTCATGGGCCAGTCGGTCTTCAACAAGATCGAAAATCTGCACAAGCCGGTCATCGCCGCTGTAAACGGCTTTGCACTGGGCGGAGGCTGCGAACTGGCAATGGCTTGCCACCTTCGCGTCGCCGCATCTCACGCGAAGTTCGGACAACCTGAAGTGGGGCTCGGAATAATCCCCGGCTACGGAGGCACCCAGCGGCTGCCGCGCCTGATCGGGAAGGGTCGCGCCTTCGAGCTCCTGCTGGGCGGCGGAATAATCGACGCCGCCGAGGCTTTCCGCATCGGCCTGGTTAACGCGGTCGTCGAGGCATATAAAAAGGACGAGAGCGGCGCAGAGATCACCGACGGGAAAGGACGCAGGGTTTTCGATCGCGACGCATTCCTGGCGGACGTGACGAACATGCTGAAGGGAATCCTTTCCAAGGGACCTGTTGCGCTGGGTTATGTTATTGAAGCCGTCAACCGGGGGATGGAAACCGATCTGCCCGAAGGGTTGAAGACCGAAGCCGATCTGTTCGGCGTGCTCTTCAGCACTGAAGACGTTCGGGAAGGCCTGAACGCATTCCTTGAGAAGCGGGAAGCCAAGTTTACCGGGAAATAAAAACCGCGAGATGTGATCTGGTTCATTTTATCCGGACGGTGGACCATGGTATGTTGACCTTATCCCGGACGGTTTCGGGGAGCTTGCCTGCAGCCGGATCATCTCGCACAGAACCGCCATATGATAGAATTACACCGACTGGAAGCCTACATAGCCGACAAGCTGGACGTCTCCGCCTTCGACGACTATTGCGTAAACGGCATCCAGATTGAAGGCCGACGGGATATCCGAAAGATAGTAACCGGCGTATCCGCAAGCGCGCGTATCTTTCAGGCTGCCTTGGAGCGCGACGCGGACGCGGTTATATTACACCACGGGCTCTTCTGGAAGAACAGTCCGCATCCGATGGTGTTGACCGGGATCCTCAGGGAGCGCGTCAAATTGCTGCTGGATGCGGATGTCAGCCTGCTGGGATACCATCTGCCGCTTGACGCTCACCCCACGCTCGGGAACAATGCGGTGATAAGCCGCGAACTGGGAGTTGTCAATGTCAGCTTCGTGGCGATCGAGGGTCTGGAGCGTCCGATCGCCGCGCTGGGCGAGCTGCCACAACCGCTTCCCTTCGCCGAATTGAAGCAAAAAGCCGATGAGCTGATGGGAAGTGACGGCTTGGGGCTGGATTTCAGCCCGGGCCCGATCAGGCGGGTATTCATTCTGGCGGGCGGCGGCGGAGGTTATTTCAACGACGCCGTCGAAGCCGGTGCGGACCTGATGATCACCGGCGAACTGCGTGAAGAGAACGTACGCGCCGCTGAAGAACTGGGGCTGAGCATTTACGCCGCGGGGCACTACAACAGCGAGAAGTGGGGAATCAGAGCCCTGGGCGAGCATCTGAAGCAGGAGTTTGACGTCGAGACCGAATTCATCGATGTTCCCAATCCGGTCTGAAACAGGATGCGATCTCATTCTGACAGGAGTGAATGAGCCAAGGGATTGTCAAATAAAGATGTAACTCATAAATATACAAGGAGAGACACTCATGGGCGACTATCGTTTTATCAAATTCGCACGCACCAAGGATCGCGCTGATTTGATACTTAACCGACCACCCCGCAATCTGCTGAACATCGAGCTGCTCGAGGAGACCGTCGATGCATTGGGCAAGGCGCGTGAAGATGAATCGTTGAAGGTGTTGGTGATCAGCGGCGCCGGCGGGAACTTCTCCGGCGGCATAGAGCTGCATGAGAGGACTTCCGAGCGGGTGGGACTTATAATGCCTCTTTTCACCCGAATGTTTGATTACCTGAACGAGATCTGTGGTCTGACCATCGCTGCGGTTGAGGGTGAAGTGTCAGACGGTGGCTTTGAGCTTGCTGCATTTTGTGACGTATGTATTGCGACCGAGGGAACAATCTTCTGGCACCCGGAGATATCCTTTGGCTTGTATCCTCCGATAGCCGCGGCCATTCTGCCGAGACTTGTGGGAAGAAACCGGGCGCTTGACTGGATCATATCCGGTGATAAAATCTCATCGCGCGAGGCTTACCGGGCAGGAATGATCAACCGCATGGTCAGGGACGGTGAACTCATGACGGAAGTGGATCGCTATGCAGACAAGATCGCGTCCTATAGTGCTCCAGCCGTGATCTGGGCGAAGCGCGCGATCGATCGAAGCCTGTACACGCCGGCGATGGAGGCGATGCGCACTTCAGAATCAACCTACATGATCGAGCTGCTGAACAACATCGATCCACACGAGGGGCTCAGTGCAGCCATCGAAGGTCGTGAACCCAAATGGCGGGACAAGTAACTGAAGCGGCTCTGATGAAGTCGGGAAAGACCCCTTTATCTCTCCGCCGAAGCGGGGTATGTTAGCGGTTTGAATCTCACTTGAAAAATTTCAAGGCATACTTCCGCACGGTAACGGGAGGGAATCTGCCGCGGGTGGTGGTTTTCCTTCTTGTCGCTTTACTCGCCGGCGGAGTGGCCATGGTTCTCGCCGAGGGTGGTCGGGGGACATTCGGCAGCTTTTTCGCCAGCGTCTGGTGGGCGCTGGTCACCATGACCACCGTCGGCTACGGCGACATGGTTCCCGTCACCACGACGGGCAGGATTATTGCTTCGATAATCATCATCGTCGGGGTCATCCTCGTTTCGATGTTCACCGCGGCGATATCCTCCATTTTTGTAGCAGCGAAAATCAGGGAAGGTAAAGGCTTGCAGCAAGTCAAGTATCGCAATCACATAATCCTGTGCGGGTGGTGTCATATCACCAGGCAATATCTTGAGTCGCTGGCCGGCGTACTGCGCAGGAAATCCCCGCAGGTTGTACTGGTGGCGGACATTCCCGGATCGGTGACCGAGGACCTGATCCCCGAATTTGCATCGTTGGAGCTCAAATACGTGCGCGGCGACTGGACGCAGGAAGCCATTCTTAAACGAGCCGGCGTCAAATCCGCCCGCACGGTGGTCATCCTTCCCGACGAGACCCAGAGCGACCCGACCAAAATGGATGAAAAAACCATACTCGCCACCCTGACCATCAAGGCACTCAATCCCAAGGTGCGACTGCTGGTTCACATCATGCACCGGGACAACAAGGTGTTTCTGCAGCGCGCCAACGCTGACGAGATCTTCATCTCCGATGAGCTTGCCGGTTATCTGCTGGCGGTGCATTCGGTGGCGGCGGGGGTTCCCCAGGTTGTCAGGGAGATGCTGTCGGCTGAAGCGGACAACCGTCTGCGCAACCTGCCGATTCCATCCGAGTTTGTCGACAAAACGTTCGCTGAGCTGTCCGAAAATTTCTTCAAGAAAGGGCTGATTCTGATCGGACTGGCGCGCGAGGAGGATCCGCTGGAGGCGGCGGATATCCTGACAGCGGACACGTCAGCGCTCGACGCGTTCATCAGGCGCAAGTTCGAGGAGGCGGGAATGGACGCCGCCGAACGCTCCCGCCTGCGGGCGCGGCTGAATCCCGATCGGGATACCATAATCGGCAGGAAGGACCAGGCGGTGGTCATCGGCGGAGGTTCGTCAGCCAATGATTGATCCAGGCGGGCAGGGCTTCCAGGATAGACGCAAAGGTGAACGGCGCGAGTACAGCCCGTTTGATTTCCGCCTGATCGAAAGGCGAACGGGTGAGCGGCGTCGCAAGGTGGTGGACAATTTTGAGCCTGAAAAGCGTCGGGGTGATCGGCGCCAACCGCACTCGCAGGGCCCGCTCGGTCGATATGGGCTGTTTCAAGGCATGAGTTCGGCGCAGCTCGACGAGGTCGCGGAGACAATGTGCATCCTGGCGGTGGAGAAGGGTGAAGTGATCATTCGCGAGGGCGAGACGGGCGGCGAAATGTTCATTCTCCTGTCCGGTTCTATCGAGATATCCAAGCGGATGACCCTTTACGATGATATTTCAGCTGATCCCCGCGACAAGTCACTCGTTCGTCTTCACGACACGAACAACATCTTCTTCGGAGAGATGACGATGTGCGGCGAGGAGCAGCGGTCAGCCACAGTTCGAGCCTTGACGGATGTCAAGCTGGGTGTGTTGACCCAGGATGACGTTCAGACCCTGACCGAACGCGACCCGGCGCTGGGATTTCATCTCTTCCGCAACATCGGGCACAAGATCGCCACCGACCTGCGTCGCGCCAACCGCGATATTCTCAAGCTGACCACGGCGTTCTGTCTGGCGTTGGAGGGGAAGTAAAGACCTTCCCTCTCATCATGAAGTAGGACTGTTATTCCCATCGTGTTCAGCAGGTTTTATAAATCCGAAACATAAGATCATCCAACCGGAGTATATTTGCGCACCGAAATCCCGCTTAAGATAACACTGTTCTTCGGTCTGTTCATGATCGTCCAGTACTTCGTGCCGCACTGGGCTGTCAACGAGCTCGCCGGGCGTTTCCAGCAGTGGGCGGTGATCGTGCTCGCCTTCGCCTACGTGCTGGGCGTGGCGAACGTCGTCCGCATCAACCTTGACGTCGTGTCGAAGAAGGGTCGTGACTGGGGGTACAAGCTGATCACTGTCGCCGCGCTGCTCGGCACATTTCTGGTCGGGCTGATCGGCGGCATCACGCCCGGGACGTTCTTCAACGACCGTCTCTACCTGCAGATGTACGTCCCGATGTCGTCGACGATGTATGCGACGCTGGCGTTTTTCATCGCCTCGGCGGCGTACCGGGCGTTCAGGATCCGCACCTGGCAAGCCGCTTTGCTGGCGGTCACGGCGATTATCGTGATGCTGGGGCGGGTGCCGGTCGGACGGCTGGTCTGGAACGACATGCCCAAGCTGGTCGACTGGGTGATGGAGGTGCCCAACATGGTGGCGCAGCGGGGCATCCTGATCGGCGCGGCGCTGGGCGCGGTGGCTACAGGACTGAAGATGGTGTTCGGGATTGAGAGGAGTTATCTAGGGAGGGGGAAGTGAGGGATGAAGGATGGGGAAAGATGGGTATTCCTATCCGCCGCTTAATACTTAAATAATGATTCCTTTAGAGGAAGCACAAATTGATAATAATTAGTCGCCATGCCAGACGTCAAATGAAGTGGAGGGGTATTTCCCTACAGGATATCGAGTTGGTTGTGAATAAACCTTTCAAAGAAACTCCATCTGTCAAAGGTCGAGTTAATATATGGGGCGAAACTGCGAAAGGACTATTGAAGATCACAATCGCTAAAGAAGGTGACAATATTATCGTTGTAACGGTAATAAGAAGGGAGAGAAAATGATATTGGAATATGATAAACAAGTAGACGCGCTTTACATCCGTATCCAGGAGGTAAAAGTAGCGCGGACCGAAGAGATTGAGGAGGGTGTAAACTTGGATTTCGATGCCGAGGGCAAACTTGTCGGCATAGAGATTTTAAATGCCCTTCAGCGCTATCGACCGGAAGACCTTTTCCGGGTTTCATCCGAAGCTCTGGCTTTGAGTGAACCTATTTAAGGAAAGGTTTGAGGGCGGAGGGTGAGGAAGAGAAAATGTGGAGAGCCGACCCCGGCTTTCGCCGGGGCATGCTTCAGTCGGCTACTTTATAACTAATGAGAAGGACTTTCTTATATCAAATGAAATTAACAACCATAAACACCCTCAAATCCCTCGAGCGCCTCGACAAGCGCTGGATATTCCTG
>JALGVR010000118.1 GCA_025774605.1 bacterium
CAGGGGGGGGATATAAGGGGGGGGGTGTCGTCCTTTCCGTCTTGGATGAATAACCTCAAACGCCGTTTATAATAAACCCGTCCGGCAAGCTGTCCGGTCCACGCGATTGTTTCCTTCCCCCCCTGCGTCAGTAGGGGGGGGCATTAGGGGGGGGCGTCCTTCCTGCCCTGGAGGAATAACCTCAAACGCCGTTTATAATAAACCCGTCCGGCAAGCTGTCCGGGCCACAAGTCAGCAAGCTGTCCGAGCCACCCGTATTACGAGCCGTGTTGATTATGGATATTAACCGTAAGCGGTGATGATCCTGATCGACCGTGCAGTTTTTTATCTTTCAATGATAAAATCCCACACATCAATGACGGTTTCCCCGTAAACCTTCTTTCGATCGAGCCTGAACCGGTTTGAGGTCGGTGCTTCGGTATGGTGGGAATACTCGAGGCAAACAGCGCTGCCGGCTTCGAGCACACCGGCTTCAGCAATGCTGTTCAATATTCGTTGCGGGTCTGCGGTGCGATACGGCGGCGCGGCGAAGATCAGATCGAATTTTCTGTCCGATATCGCCTCGAACTGGTTAAGAAAACGGAAGACATCCTTGTGGATAAAATGAGTCTGACGTATCATTCCCAGTGAGGCGGCGTTTTCCCTGGCCACGTCTATCGATCGCTCCGATATATCCACAAACCAGGCTTCGGAGGCTCCCCTGGATACAGCCTCCAATCCCAAGCCCCCCGAACCGCAGTAGAGGTCCAGCACCCTTGCACCGGTGATAAACCCGGAGAGATAGTCGAACAGTGCCTTGCGCACCCTGGCTGTTGCGGGTCTGACATGGCCCGGTGGTGATTTGATCGCTCTGCCGGCGGCGCTGCCGCCCACAATTCTCATCATGTCGTCTTGTAGTAAAAGGGGGTTCGATTGTTGAACCCCATGTCTCCTGCCTATTGAACCGTAACAACCCATTGCCCCTTATTCGGGGCGAGGTAGATCTTTTCGAAGCCGCTCGGTTTCAACCAGACGGCATTCACCAGCTTGAGAGCCGATTTATATCCTCCGGCCGCGCTGCGCCCGCGCGCCTTCATGCCCTGTGCGGACGCCATGCTTTTCCAATTATCGACATTCCTGTCTATCGCCTTGGAATTCCAGCCCGGTCGGGTTAATCGAAATGCCGACACGGATCTGCCTTTGACATTATAGCTTTTGATGATGCGGGCTGACTTGAAAACTGTCTGCCGCTTCAGCTTCTTCAACCAGTCTTGTACATTTCCGAGTCCGGATATTTCCGCCTTGCAGTCAACCGGTGAGATTACCGCGAACTCAATCTTTGCGCCGGCAGGAAGTGATTCGATTAACTGGTTGAGCGGTGATGATGGAGAGCCGTGCTGCCGTGCGGTTTCACTTTGACCAACTGCGCCGGCTTCCTTCGATTCTTTCGTGGCGGTTGCTTCGTGCTGCTTCTGAACCGATGCCGCTTTATGGCGTGGTCTTTCTCCCGTGGGGATCATCCAGATATAACCGGCAAGGGCAAGCGCGACAACGCCGACCGCGATCGATACCCAGTTCGGGACGGTAACAGGAGGTCTGGCGGGGGCGATATCTATAAGATCAGCGGGGATTGCATCGCGGAAGTCGGAGGGGATCTCGAAATTGTAATCCTTGCCCCATTCAGGCTCAACCCAGATGCCGGCTACCTCAACACCCGCTTTTTTTGATTCGTTGATGTACAGGTTCAATATATCGGATCGAATCATGTGGATGACACTCTTGGGCTGCGTCAAGTCGTCGGGCAGGTAGACCATGAATCTGCTGATGTCTTCGGAAAGGCGTTGCTGCGCTTCCCACAGGAGGTGGGCTCGTTGCATCTCATCGGTCTGAAGGTTGGGGTTGTCGACTCGGAATGACTGAACCCATTCGTTTGGCAGCAGGAGCCAGACAGGCAGGGAAATTTCTATGTCCGCGAACAGGTGCAGCAGCGCCTGATGAAAACCACCACCGGAATCGAGTTGCGTGAGCCGGTCGATGCGGGTGGGTCGGTTGAGTTCAATCGTGCGGATCGGCGGCACATGCGGTTGCCAGACGCCTTCACTTGGAAGCTGCCTGATTTCCACCTGGTCCGCGGACCAGGTCACAGCGATGACTTCATTCATGGCTTAATTCCCTTGGGGAAACGTTAACGCTTTTCGCTCCAGGAAAGGTCGCCCTTTTCCACATGACCGTGATTCCTGGCTCCTCTTACCTTGAAAATCCTGTACAGCAACGGCGGATGTGGTTTGTTGTATTCGCCTTCGATGGGACATGCAATAGTAACGCCGGTTGAATCGATCTTGGTGATCCTGTAGGTCTCCTCGTAGCTGAACTGACCAAGCAGACCGCTTATGTCCGGCTCGGTCAGCTTGGCGCTGGTTACAGGGTCGTCATGCGGTTTGAACAGCCTGTTCCTGATAAGCTCTGTGTCGGAATAAAACTCTGCCGAGTCCGAGGTCGTATTGATGAATCCCGCTTCAAGAACGTTGATCTTTCCTTCCGCGTGTATCTTTTCGATCTGATTCTGGAGATTTGCCGTGACGAGCAGTTTTTTGCGGCTGTCGACGATTCCGTCTCTGACCGTCTGGAAGGTCGAATCATCCTTCAGCGCATTCATGTGCTGGTAGCTGGCATCGCGAATTTCCTCCCAGCGGGCTTCCTGGGTCCCATCATCGAGGACGAAGTTCTCCAGCGTGGAATCGTAGATAGCCGACGCAAGCTGTTCAAGTCCCTCGGATCGCAGAATATCGGCACACGAATCGAGAAATGCACGATTACTCTCCTGTATCAGAGAATCTTCGACGGTTTCCAGAGTTTTGTCCGCGAGCAGGATTCGCTGGGATTTCGCGTCCGCTTCCTTCAACATCCTGAAAACGACAATGCTGGACAATCGATGTGAGGAGGTCAACGGTTTTTCCGGCGCTTCCTTCTCCAGAACAGCGCGCATTTCGGCTTCGATCGTCAGCTTGACATTAATATGGATATTATAGTTGGTGTTTGTGGTCGGGCACTTGTCCATGTCATCGCGTTCGATGTTGAAGATATATCGCGCCGCAGGCACCTTGGTTTTCTCACCGAGGATCTGCCTCCCCTGCAGCCTGCCCTGTGCACCGATCATCGTGAAAACGCCCTGGTCGCCTCTGTCGTCATTTACCGCGCTTATGGGAACATCAGACGTGAAGATGTATTGTGTAACCGGAGCGAACGGATACTCGGCCTTCGGCTTTATGGTCAATACGACGCTGTCAACGCGCGTGGAATCTATCCGGATGGCTCTTTCGTAATGGCTGAAGAGCTGGTAGGGATCGTAATAGTCGATCTGGAATGAATCGATGCCGCTGTCCTCGCGGGTCAGTCGATCCAGCTTGAAACCGGGAGGATGAACCTCAATGCTTTCGCTTTCAGCGAAGGAGAGGAGCTCCGACAGATCGGTGCTGTAACGGTGTGTCATCTTGTTGAAGAATCTGGATGCAAAGTATATATTCTCCATCCTCTGCCGACACAGGGTCTCCTCACGGGCTTGTTCCCGCCATTGTTTTTTGGGAACAAGGATTGCCAGGAATAAAACGATGATCAGGATTGCGATTACGATTTCCGCAACCAGGGAACCAGGTGATCGCGATATGACTTTCTTAGCCATTCAATACTCCGGTAACAACGTAAACAAGATGGTCACTGTAGTTCGGGATAATTCGTGCTTTCCGCCGTTCTGAGGGAAGTGAATAATCGAACCTTTGAAAGACATGAGGATGTCTCGCTTCGACAGGAGCCGATCTACCTTCCATAGATGCCCATCAACCTTCCTTCCGCCAGCACACGACCCTTCATCGCCACCGACAGATCGTCGTTCGTGACGCCTGGAGGCAGTCCGAGCATGGTGTCGAGGGCGTAGAGTCTGAAGAAATAACGGTGCGGCTTGCCGGGTGGGGGGGATGGACCCCGATAGCCGGTTACCGTGAAACTGTTATGCCCCTGCTTTGTGCCGTCCGCAAACTGGAGTGAGTCCGGAATCCCAAGGGGTAGTTCCCTTGTCGAAGCGGGTATATCGTACATAACCCAGTGGATAAAAGTACCGAAAGGTGCATCAGGGTCTTCACAGATAAGGGCAAATGATTTCGTGTCCGCGGGTGGATCATTCCATTCGAGTGCCGGTGACATATCATCTCCGTCGGCGGTGTGCACCTCCGGAATTGCATCGCCTTCCTCGAAGGAGGGGCTCGTCAGATCGAGCTCATTATTGGATCCACAGCCGCCAAGTCCAACCCAGGAAGCGATCAGTATGGATGCCAAAAACGCCTTGTTGACTGTCATAACTATCCCGATTGATGTTAACGGAACGTACCAACCATCGAAAAGCGATCTGCTCAAGCGTCTCATTTTCCATGATCAATATAAGAAAAAAATGCCGGATGTCCACACATTCAAACTTGAAATTCCAACCATAAACAGTCTTTAATCGAATTATCGTTCGCTCAGGCGTCTCACACGGTTTCGATTTTGTAGTGGTTCATCGCTGCGGATGTCGATCAACGGCCCGATCTTCTGAATAGTCTTTTCACCTATTCCCGGCACATCGTCCAGTTCGTCGATCGACCTGAACGGTCCATGTTTATCGCGATAGCTTATGATGTTCCCTGCCTTTACCGGACCGATGCCCGGCAGGAGTTCGAGTTCAGCCCTCCCCGCCTGGTTCAGGTCGAGTGGATTATCTTCTGTGGGGAGTGTGGGGATAGCCTTACTTTCATGTTCTTCAACAGTGTTGTAAGGAGACGATGATTCGATCTGAAGATCCATCCTGTACCGGCGAACCTGACGGTGATAGATCCTGTAGCAAGCCGCGGCGAGCAGCAGGATTATAAGAAACCATACCGCTCGTCGTTCGAAGGCGCTGAAACTGAACCGGCTGGTTTTCGGTTGTCTGTCTTTCAAATGAGGATCACGGAAAATGATCAACTGAAGATGTCTTTCACTTTCTTGAAAAACGGCTTTGAGGAGTCTCCGGAACCGCCGTGAGACATGTTTTCCAGTTCTTCAAGCAGTCTCTTTTCCCGGGTTGTTATCTTTTCAGGTACATGGATTGTAACGCGGACGAGTTGATCCCCGCGACCGCGGCTTTCAAGGTGCCTGATGCCTTTATCCCGCAGTCGAAAGAACTTTCCGGGAGGTGTTCCGGGTGGGATGGTCAGCCTCACCATTCCGTTGAGCGTTGGCACTTCTATTGAAGAGCCCAGTACTGCTTTGGGGTAACCGATCTCCACTTCGCACAGGACATCGTCGTCGTGACGGGTGAACAGTTTGTGGGGCAGCTCCTTGAAGACGACGATGATATCGCCGGGCTGGCCGTTTCGCACCGCGTTCCCCTCGCCCTTCAGTCTTGTATAATTCCCGCTGCTGACGCCGGCGGGGACTTTGACGTCAAAGGTCTTTTCCCTGCGCACGACGCCCTCACCATCGCAGGTTCCGCACCGATCCCTGACGATCCTGCCCTCACCATGGCAGACATTGCAGGTGGTGAGGTTGACCACGCGACCGAAAAAGGAATCGGTTATATGTTGAACTTCACCGGAGCCGTGACACTGCGGGCAGGTCTCGGTTTTACCGCTGCGCGAGCCGCTGCCTGAACAATCATCGCAGGGTTTCAGGACGTGGACCTTTATCTTCTTGGTACAGCCTTCGGCGATCTCTTCAAGCGTAAGCTTCAGTTCCAGTTGCAGATCGGTTCCACGGCGCACTCTCCGGTGTCCCCTGCCACCGGTGGGACGTCCGAATATGTCTCCGCCGAATCCACTGAACACCGACCGGAAGAGTTCGAATGGATCAAAGCCCTCCGTGCCGAATCCGAATCCGCCTCCGAAGTCCTGAGTGCCCATCGGTTGATGTCCGAAACGATCGTATCGCGCGCGCTTGTTCGGGTCGGCCAGTACCGCGTAGGCTTCGCCGACCTCCTTGAATTTCTCCTCGGCATCGTGATCGTTGGGATTACGGTCGGGATGATATTTCATCGCCAGACCCCGGTAGGCTTTCTTGATCTCCTCCTCGCTGGCGTTCCTGGATACACCGAGGACTTCGTAATAGTCGCGCTTACTCATCGTTCTCATTCTCCGCGGCGGTGGGTTTGGAGTTGACTATCACCTTGGAGAATCTGATTATCTTATCTCCCAGACGATACCCCTTCTCGGTCTCTTCCACGATGATCCCATCCGGTTTGGATGGATCCTGAATCTGAGCCAACGCCTCATGTTGCTCGGTGTCAAAAGGCTTACCCAGCGCTTCAACCGGTTGTAATCCTTCAGCTTCCAGGATTGCATAGAGCTTCTTGTGGATCATCGCAACGCCTTTTAACAGCGAGTCGCGGTCGAGCTGGGCGGGATCGTGATTGAACAGACGTTCGAAGTCGTCGAGAACCGGCAGCATCCGTGAGATCAGGTTTTCACCGGCGCCCTTTATTATTTGCTCAAACTCAACTCTGGTACGTTTACGGAAGTTGTCGTAATCAGCCATAGTCCGCAACCGTTTCTCCTTCTCCAGGTTGAGCTCGTTCTCAAGCTGCCGCAACCTGCTTTCAAGTTTGAGAACTTCCGCTTCTCTATTGACAATCTCATCGGTAATTTGTCCGGGTTTGTCCTGATCAGCATCTTTCGGCTTTTCCTTATCAGATCTCTTTGCTGTATGGACTTTGCTGTTTTCTCTGGCTACTTGTTTGGATAGATTGTCTTTCATTTGTTCCTTGAATATTTAACTGTTGGATGGATTGTACTTCGCGTTCGCAACCCTCGAGCTGACGATCCGGGCCGTATAGTCCACCAGTGCCATCAGCCGGGAATAGTTCATCCTCTTGGGGCCGATGATGCCGAGGGTGCCCAGTTCATCACCCATTCGGTAGGTTGATGTTATAACGCTGAGGTCCTTCAATCGTTCCCCGTGATGTTCCTGTCCGATGGTAACAGTGACGCCTTGAGTGCGGTCTTTCAACAGGTGGACAATGATATCCCTGTCTTCGATAAGCTCGATAATTCCCTTCATCTTATCACTGCTGCGGTATTCAGGCTGTTCGAGCAGTGGTCGTGTGCTTCCGATGTGCATCTCTTTATTGGAAAGGGTTCCGAATATCTTCTCGGGAAAATCGAGCAGGAGCCTGACGATCGCGTTCCGGCTCGATCGACTGTCCGAAAGCCTCTTGCTGATTTCGTGGTGGATTTCCGAAAGCCGGAGTCCTGAAAGGCGTTGATTGATGAGCTGGACTGCGTCGGCGATTTCGGGATCGGTGATTTCAGCGTTCATTTCCAGCAGTATCGTCCTCACCAATCCCGACCTGACTACAACGATCACCATGACCCGGCCTGAGGCGACGCGTATTATCTCCACCCTGTCCAGTTCACCGCTGGAGAGGTCGGGCGCGATAATAACCGCCAACATGCGGGAGACCTCGGAGAGAAGCTCGCTCACCCGTTCGAAGATCTCGTTTGTTTCAGGGGAGAAGGAAACCAGGTTCTCCTCCAGTGTGCGGCGGACTTCATCTGAGACATCCTCGACCTGCATCAGGTCGTTCACGTAGATTCGATAGCCCAGATCCGTCGGGATTCTTCCCGCCGATGTATGGGGGTGCGTGAGCAATCCCATATCCTCCAGGTCAGCCATGGTGTTCCTGACCGTGGCTGGGGAAAGACCGATCCTGTAACGTCTGGAAAGCGTTCTGGATCCGACCGGTTCGGCGCTCAGGATGTAATTGTGGACGATCGAACGCAGGATCAGCCGCTCTCTTTCTGAGAGCCTGAACTCTTTGCTGATTGTTTGTTGTGAAATCGTATTTTGATCTATTTTCATGTATATAAGATATCAGGTAAAACAGCCTGTCTAATCTTTACATATTACAAAATATAGAAACATTTGTCAAGTTTGAAATTCCCTCTTTTGTCATACCTCATGATGCGTGGCGGACAGTGTTGTTTGAACCAATGTGCAGTATTGTATTACAGATGGTTTTACCTTATTTTGGATCTAATCCAACCCTTTTGACCTTCTGTTGATGACTGTAACCCGGATTTACGAAAGCAATGTTGTTGCCCACCGCGCTCTGCCGAAAGGTAAACCGGATAGAATAAGTTTATATAAGTTTATTAGTTCCTGGGGTTATTATGAAGATCAAGGAAATACTGGCTGTAGCCACGTTTATCTGCCTCTCCTTTCCACATGCTTCCTACTCGGGTTTCGCCCTGCAGTTTAACAGGGATCAAAACCTTGAGGTGTTTATTCCGAATTCGGAATCCCTGGATATCGATGACAATTCGATCACGATTGAATGCTGGATAAGGCCTGCTGATCCCGGGGACGCGCCGGCGTCGATAATAGCTGCAAAAGGCGGTGGAGC
>JALGVR010000021.1 GCA_025774605.1 bacterium
CCTTGGGTTCTCCCCCCTTACGACAGCAGGGGGGGACAAAAGGGGGGGTCACCTTATTCCTCCTTGGGTTCTCCCCCCTTACGACAGTAGTACCTACTTGCATATATAACCGTTATTAAAAAAGTCACAATTTTGTCATTCCCGCGAAGGCGGGAATCCAGATAAGCATTTGATATTACGTATGTTGCCTGGATTCCCGCCTTCGCGGGAATGACAGCATCTTTCATACGCTTTTTTACTCAAGTAGGTAGTAGGGAGGGATAAAAGGGGGGGTCACCTTATTCCTCCTACCCCAGCCACACGTCGCATGTGCCGGCCGCGGCATCAACCGCGATAACCTGCCCGCGCATCAGATGACCGCCGGCGGCGATATCAGCGTCCGCCGAAGCCTGCTTGACCTTGCCGGCGCCGTTCACCTCGACCATCTGGTTTATTACCGGCGCGGCGGCGACGTACTTGAAGCGAGCCACACCCCTTGCCTGCACGGCGCAGAGCGCCGGAATGGTCGTACCCGGCTGCAGCTCCTGCGATACCCAGACGACCTTGCCGAACAGCTTGTCGCCGTCCGAGCCCATGCCGACCTCGTTGTTACCCGAGATAACACAGGCGGTCAGGTTGTCGTCGAGGTCCGCCTGGGTGAAATCCCTGTCAGCGGTTGCATCGACCGAGAACGTCAGAAAGGGCGTTCCCCCGATACCGCTGTTGTCGATATTAAACTTGCTTGACATTGTTGTTCCTTTCGATTATACTATATCAAACATCTTGTCCGATTTGGTGACCTCGTGAGGTTGTCTGCCACAATGGTATCTCGCGAGCGCGGGATCGGACCTGTCTGTCGCTGCACGCTCCAGTAAACCGCCCCAGGAGGGTTTGTGTACCGCATGCGGTTCGTAGTTCGACGGAATCGGCAAGCCATCCGTCCGGATGGTGATCCGTCTTCTCTCCTCGACCCGTTGCTGCAGTTCATCCACGATTTCATCAACATCGATGACCTCAACAGCGGACGGATCAACGGAAATGTTCATTAAATTCATAATAGCTGCCCTGGTTAAAATAATATGTGGTAAATATACGGAATAATTTCAACGAAGTCAAGGATAATGCCCATAATATCAGACAAAATGTATAATATATGCGCTTTTCAACAGATTGTACTTGGATTCAGTTGCAGAAGGGGTTTGAAATCAAGGCGGGATAAACGACCGGCGGAATCGCCAAAGCAGCTCGTCAGTTCTCCATTCAATCAATCGATCTTTCAAAAATTCGCACCATCTCAATCGAACTTCACTTGCACAAAGCCTGCATCGGAATTATATTTGCGGATTAAACTTCTCTCATCAATCATAAAGAGCCATATATATATTAAGGAGGATGGATTGAACATTGCTGTCCTTGTCAAACTTGTGCCGGACACCGAAGCGAGTTTGAAGATCGGAGACGATCACAGGTATATCTCCACGGCCGACCTGAACTTTGTGCTTAATCCCTATGATGAATACGCCGTCGAGGAGGCTCTGCTCCAGAAGGCGAAACATGGCGGTACGGTTACCGTCATCTCCTTCGGCGGTGATGAAGCCGTCAAGGCGCTGAGGAACAGCCTGGCGATGGGCGCCGACAACGCCGTTCACGTCAAGAACCCGGGCGGCATCGATCTGCTCGGCGTGGCGAAAACACTGGCGGCGGTCTTGAAGGAAGGGCGATATGATCTCATCTTCGCCGGCAAACAAGCCGTGGATGACGACAGCGGCGCCGTCGGCCCGATGATCGCCACATTACTCGATATTCCGCACGTTTCAAGCGTCATCAAGCTGGAAACCGAAGCGGACAAACTGACCGCGGAACGTGAGTTCGAAGGCGGGGTGGAAAGGTTCGAATTAACGTTGCCGGCGTTGATAACCGCTCATAAGGGTCTCAACGAGCCGCGCTACGCTTCCCTGAAAGGGATCATGATGGCGAAGAAGAAGCAGATTGAGGTTGTGGAGGCTGAGCCCGTACCCGCCAAAACCGAGGTCCTGCGACTGACCTATCCACCGCTGAGACCGCCGGGAAAGATCGTCGGTGAGGGCAGGGAAGCCGTACCGGAACTGATCAGGCTGCTGAAAGAGGAAGCCAAGGTTTTGTAACCGACCGGCGGGCGTCGATCTTGATGTCTCGGCGCAGTAAGTTTTCCGGGTCGGGATTTCTGTGGGAAAACCGTTCGAAGCATTCGGACGCCAACGTTTATGAAGGTTAAATATATGGATATTCTCGTATTTGTAGAGATGCGCGGGGGGAAGGTTCGACCGGCGGGATTCGAAGCAATCAGCGGCGCCAGGAAGCTCGCCGACGTCGCCGGTGGAAAACTGACCGCCCTGCTGATCGGAAAATCACTGGACGGCTTGACCGGTGAAATCGAGAAGTACGGCGCGGACCGGATTCTCCTGGCGGAACACCCTCTGCTGGAAGGATACACGCCGGAGGGTTACCGGGAAGCGCTGGTCGCGGCGGTTGAGGAGAGCGGCGCCAAGATCATCGTCATGACCGCGACCACGATGGGGAGGGACATCGCACCTGTCGTCACCGCCAAACTGGACGCAGCCCTGCTCCCGGACTGCACTTCACTCGAATACAAGGAGGGACGGCTGTCGGTCGTCAGACCGGTCTATGCCGGCAAATTGATCATGAACCTCGCGGCTACAAGCTGGCCGGTGGTGCTCAGCCTGCGCCCCAAGGCTTTCCTGGCCACGGAACGTGAAGGCGTCACCGCTGAAGTCAGCCGGCTCGAAGTGGATCTCGAAGGAAAAATCCGCGCTCAACTACTCGAGACGCGCGCCGAAGCCGGCGATAAGCTGGATGTCACGGAAGCGGATATCGTGGTCGCCGGAGGACGCGGCATGAAATCGGCGGAAAACTTCAAGCTGATCGAGGATCTCGCGTCCAGACTGCGAGGAGCGGTCGGCGCATCCCGTGCCGTCGTCGACGCCGACTGGCGGCCGCATTCCGAGCAGGTGGGGCAGACCGGTAAAGTCGTAAGCCCCTCGCTGTATATAGCCGTCGGGATATCCGGCGCCATTCAGCATCTGGCGGGAATGAACTCTTCAAAGGTTATCGTAGCCGTCAACAAGGATCCCGAAGCGCCGATATTCAAGTCAGCCGATTATGGCATTGTCGGTGATGCAATGGAAGTTCTGCCGGCCATGATTGAAGCTGTTTAAACAGTTTACAATCTCACTCCGTCACACATGACCTTTATACCGTTTATCAGTAAGCGCAGGGCGTTGCTCCTTCTGGTTGCGGTCGCGCCATGTTTCCTTATTCCGGCAAACGGCCGGACCACCGAACGGGAAGGTACCCCGGTTAATGGCGGCGACAGCATTTCCGTGGTCAGGAGGGTGACTGAATTATACGAAAAGGGCGACATCTCACGGGCTGAGAATCTGGCGTTCCGCGCCCTGGATAATCCGAGCAAATTAACGGGGTTCGACAGGTTCGAACTCCACAGAATCCTGGCGTTCTGCGCCATCGCCAATGATGACGAGCAGCGCGGCGTAAGCCAGTTTGTCGCCGCGCTGCAACTCAATCCGTTCATGAAGCCCGATCCCATCACCTGGTCGCCCAAAATCCGCCGCATCTTCCAACAGGCCGTCAAGGAATACAAGCAAGGGTTGACCCGGGAGAAACTGAACCGCCGGTCGCGCGAAGCCGACATCTGCCGCAGCGCTTCCTGGCGATCATTATACTTCCCGGGCGCCGGGCAATTATATAAGAAACACAAAGCCAAAGGTTACATCGTCTCAACCCTGTTCTGGGGGGCGACGGCAACCTTCGTCTATTCACAATTCGCCCTTCCCGCCGCACGCGAGGACTACCGGAGTTCGGTCAGCAGTGAAGAAGCCGTCGACCGCTGGCGAGACTACCGGGACATCCAGCACGTCGCCTATATCTCCGGCGGCATCGCCGTCGCAGTCTACGCGTTCGCTTTTTTCGACGCCCTCTGGAAAAGTCCCGAAATCGAGGAACAGCACCCGGAGCCGTAAGTTGCACATCTGCCGCCCTGTGGCGTGCAAAATATGCATTAACGGTCTCGTGCGCCACATTTTAACTTCCCTTCTGTCCTTATCTTACAACTGATTCGTTACTGGCATAAAAATTGCTATATCTGAGACAGAACTGCATCACGTACTGCTTCTTTCAGTTTCACCGGCTCTTTGGTCATCCGTTTATGCCGCATGGAATCCGCATCACGAACTGCTCGACGCGGCATGGAGTTGCTCCGGCACGGTCAACAGGCACCACCCGCGGCACGGTTAACGAGTACTGCTGACAACACGGTTTACGAGCGTTGCTTACCGAACGGCTTACAGGCACAGCTTACAGCACGGTTCTCTGAACGGCTCCAAATGACGGCGAAACTTCTGTAGGGTTGAGGAAAATTCCGGACCAGGCATTGATTCAAGCACGGTTTCAGCTCCGTTTTCTTGGACTTCTACACTTTAAAGTTGATGCTGACTGAGGCGTCTTGTTATCCTGGCTCACCTGCGTCGTGACCGGGTACCACGAGCGCAGAAAATTGGCAGGACACAACCCGCTGATGAATCACGACTTTCCGGCGCCCTGTCAGCATCACTGTAAATTATGCGTCCGTCAGGCTATAATTATCGACGGATTGCCTTTATATATATGGATTAACACATTCAGACTAAACCGAATTCTTGACCGATTTCTTCAGTCTGATTGGTTGACGGCACAGATTTATACTGTGCCGTTATTCTTTTATGCCCTTCCCCCCCACTCGCCCTGCGACATTGTTGACACCGGTTACATCAGTAGCTATATTAGATTGATTTGCTGCTTGAGGCGCATCACCGCTTGGGCAATCCGAAAACTCTGCCCTTAACCTCATTGCATATCTTGATTTACATTTAAAAGTATCAATCGACAACCATCCATCCGGAGGTAATGGTATGACCAAATTTGAACGCGTCAGTCCCCCTGAGAACGGGACGCCAATTACGATCGAGAACGATAGACTCAAGGTTCCTGATGATCCGATTATTCCATTCATCCGCGGCGACGGAATCGGCATTGACATCTGGCCCGCCACCAAACGGGTGTTGGACGCGGCGGTCGAGAAAGCCTACCAGGGGCGTCGGAGAATCTCCTGGATGAAGATCTACGCGGGCGATGAAGCAGTTGAGAAGTACGGTGAAGGACAATATCTCCCCGAAGACACACTGAACGCGATAAAGGAATTCATCGTCGCCATAAAGGGACCGCTGACCACGCCGGTCGGCGGCGGTCACCGCAGCCTGAACGTAACGTTGCGGCAGGTGCTCAACCTTTACGCCTGCGTGCGTCCGGTCAGGTGGTTCAAAGGTGTTCCCTCTCCGGCCGTCCATCCCGAGCGGATGGATATAATAATCTTCCGGGAGAACACCGAGGATGTCTACGCCGGCATCGAATGGCAGCAGGGTTCTGAGGAAGCCAACAGGATGATAGAATTCATAAACAAGGAACTGGGAAAGAACATCCGGCTTGATTCGGGTATCGGTATTAAACCGATTTCCATAACCGGAACCAAACAGCTTGCGCGCAAGGCGATAAAATACGCCATCGCTGAGGGACGCGGATCGGTAACCTTCATGCACAAGGGTAACATCATGAAGTACACCGAGGGGGCGTTCAAGGACTGGGGCTATCAGTTAGCCGTAGATGAGTTCCGCGATCAGATCATCACCGAAGCCGAGTTGTGGGATGAAACCCGGGCGGAAGACGGTGTTACACCCATTACCAAACCCGGTGCGTTCGCGCACCTGCGCGGCGGTAGACCGGCAGGGGATCCCGGTGACCGGATCATCGTCAAGGACCGCATTGCGGATTCCATGTTCCAGCAGATTCAGACGCGCGCCAACGAATATGACGTGGTCTGCACGCCCAACCTGAACGGTGATTATATCTCGGACGCAGCGGCGGCGCAGGTCGGTGGACTGGGCATGGCTCCCGGCGCCAACATCGGCGACTTCATCGGACTCTTCGAGGCCACCCACGGCACGGCTCCCAAATACGCCGGACAGGACAAGGTCAACCCGGGCTCGCTGATGCTCTCCGGGGTGATGATGCTCAACTATATCGAATGGCGCGAAGCCGGCAGGATGATCGAGAAGGCGATCGAGCGCACCATAGAAGCGAAAACCGTCACCTATGACCTGCATCGCCAGATGGAGGGAGCAACCAAGGTCTCATGTTCGGGATACGCCGAGGAGATCGTCAAGAACATGGCCTGAGGCTGACCGTCGAATATAATTGAGCCCTTTGAGATATTCTCTAAATGCCCTTACATGTCATCGAAATGGTTGAGGCTCCGTCATCCCCGCGCACGCGGGGGACAAGCGTGGATTCCTGCCTTCGCAGGAATGACAGGGTGGTCACCAACGAGCACGGGGAACAAGGGCCGGGGATGTGATCATCCGTGCTTCCAGCCAGCGTCATCCCCGCGCACGCGGGGGACAAGGGTGGATTCCCGCCTTCGCAGGAATGACAGGGTGGTCACCAACGAGCACGGGGAACAAGAGCCGGACTATCGACTATCGACTATCGACTATCGACTATCGACTAACGACTATCGACTATCGACTATCGACTATCGACTATCGACTATCGACTATCGACCATCGACCATAGTTTTTGAATAAATCAAAGAACTCATTATTGTCGACGGTTGCATCTTCTTTTCCCCCCCCTGCATACTGGCAGGGGGGGGGATATTACCCGTTCAGCCTGCACAGCCTTTCCACGACTTCGGGTTCGACTGCAATCCCTAACCTCAGTACCGTTGGGGGTTAAATTTATGCCGGACAGCCGTAACATGTCATCAATCACATCCCGGTAAAATCGACAATACGCTTCCATATACGCAGCAGCCGTTCTCACAACCGAATCGGCTTGACACAACGCTGAAATGTTGTTAATATATATATTCTGATATTTGACGGTTGAATTAACGGCATCTCCAACAGATGGCCGGGAACAGAGGTAGAGGTATATCGAATGTTTCGCTCCCGAAAGAACCCTCTCAACTCGAGGAACAACGAGGTCAGTATGTTGTCTAAAGCGACTCGATCATTTTCCACGCCCGTTGCATTGTCGGCGGCGTTATTTCTTTGTCTCGCGGCGGGAACGGCAACAGCCGGCACAACCGGCAAGCTGAAGGGTAAAATCACTGACATCAAGACCGGTGAACCTATTGCCAATGCCAATATCGTCGAAGCGAAGGACCAGGCTTTCGGCGGTTCGACCGATCTGGAAGGCGAATTCTTTATCCTCAACATCCGACCGGGAGTTTATTCCGTCGAAATAACCCACTTGAAGTATCACACCATCACCGTCACCGACATCGAGATCCACGCCGATCTTACCACTGAACAGAACATCCAACTGACTCCAACGGCAATCGAGCTCAAGGAGGTGGTGATCGTTCACAAGCGTAAGCCGGTGAAGCTGGATGTCGTCAACAAGGAGACGCGCTTCAGCGGCGAAGCGGTGTCGAAACTGCGCCCGGAACAGGTGGGGACGATCCTCCATTCAACGACCGGTTTCAAACAGGATGAAGAGGGCAAGTTCCACGTCAGGGGCAGCCGCGAGGGTGAAGTTGCCTTTATCGTCAACGGCGTCGATCTGCGCGATCCGCTGGTCTCGACCTCCACCGGTTCAACGATTTCGCTTGGCGCTGAGAGCGTCGAGGAGGTGAACATCCTGACCGGAGGCTTCAACGCCGAATACGGTCGCGCCATGGGCGCCATCGTCCAGGTTACGACCGCCGAAGGCTCGCCAAGCGACTACTCCGGTCGTTTCGAGTATCAAACCGACCGCATCATCGATCCCTATTCGTTCGATACCGACCGCGGCGAAATCTCTTTGGGCGGACCGGTTCCATACACCAGGAGGCTGTTGGGCAAGCCGGTTACGTTCTACCTGACCACGATCGGCAAACTCACCAACACTTACACACCGTTCGACATAAACCGTCCAGCCAATGACTACCTGGGGCTGGGTATAAGGTTGCCGGAACGGCAGCAGAACTCCTTTCAGTCATCGCTGAAGCTCGCCTACAAACTGACCGACACCAAAAAATTTACGCTCTACCTGACTGAATCGTTCAGCCAGTGGGATATTTACCCGCGGGGCGAAGGAGGCGTATCCGGAAATTACGGCTACAACTATAAGTACAACCTCGACAACAGGCCCTGGGCACAGAACAAGCGTTCGTCCGTATCGTTCACCTTCACCGACCAGCTCAGCCAGAAGACCTTCTATGAGATCAAATTCATCACGTTCCGCACGCACTCCTTCGTTACGCCGCGCGGCAAGGATATCGGCGAATTCACCCTTCAGGAGGATATCGAAGACGACATGGCGAACGCCTTCGACCTGAATCTGAACCGGAAGCTCGAAGCCGGTGAATACCTTGACACCGACGGCAACGGATTCATGGACGGTTACATGGATGCCAACCGGAACTTCCTCTTCGACGGCGGCGGCGAGGGGTATGAGGACCTGAACTACAACGGGCGTTGGGACCGCGGCGAGGACTGGGTCGACCTGAACGGCAACGGCATCTACGACGCCGCCGAGCCCTGGATAGACGTGGTCAACCCCCTGACCGGCGAGAACAACCTTGGCGTCTACGACCCCTGGGATACGTACAACGACCTGAACGGCAACGGTCGCTGGGATCCCGCCGAGCCGCAGCTGCCGGAACACGACTGGAACGGTAACGGCACCTGGGACGGCGAACGGTTCGTCGATGCCGACGGTGACGGTCAATACGACGCCTGGGAGCCGTGGGAAGACCTGAACGGCAATTATTTATGGGACGAGGGCGAACCCTATACCGACACCAACGGCAACGGCCGGTTCGACTACTCGGAGGGCTATGACGACAAGAACGGGAACGGCCATATCGACCGCCGCGACCTGATCCCCAACACAACCAATTCCACCGACACGTGGGAGCCGTTCATCGATGGCGACGCCTTCTGGGATACGGGCGAACCGTTCATCGACGAACCGGACCCGATCAGCGGAGAATACAACGGCAGATGGGACGAGGGGGAGGTTTTCTTCGATCTGCCCTCATCGCTGAATCCACAGACCGGCGCCGGTTACCTGTTCCTCGGCACTCAGATGATCCTGAACGGCAAGTATGACGGACCCAACGGCGGTTTCGACGAGTATGAGCTGTTCACCAGACCGGCGAACTGGAGCTTCAATTCCGATCCCTCCAGACCGATAATCTACACCTTCGATGAAGAGGCGCGCGGCACGGACTGGCCCGAAGACATCTACACGTTCATACCGGGCAAATCCACCTGGATCAACCGCACATTCCACGACACCGACGCACCGGTGTTCAACTTTCCCAACGGTCAGGCGGACATCGACCAGGAATGGTGGCAGGATTACAACAACGACGGGAAGTGGAACACGGCCGATGATTTCCTCAACCCCGGCGAGTGGGATCCGACCGCCTTCTGGCAGGATCGAATCTCAACCGAATATACATTTAAATTCGACATACAGAGTCAGGTTTCAAATTACCATGAGATGAAGTCGGGGGCGGAGATCAAGTTCCGCGACCTGCAGATGGAATCGATTCAGAACCCGGATCAGCCCTACACCGGCGAAGCGGCGCTGCCGGCGGGAAGTCCCTATCCCGACCGGGGCGGCGTGCGTGACTTCTACCATTACAAGCCGTTGGAGGGCGCGGTTTACGCGCAGGACAAGATGGAGTTCGAAGGGCTGATCGTCAACGCCGGTCTGCGCGGCGACTTCATCATCCATGATCAGAAGGTGGTGGACGAATTCACCGAGCGTCTTGCGCGCGATGAGCCGGGGGCAATCGTCGCCAACCGCGGTACTTGGCGGGTCAGTCCGCGGCTGGGGATATCGCACCCCATCACGGAGCAGTCGAAGCTGTATTTCAACTACGGACACTTTTACCAGGCACCGCAGTTCCAGTACTTCTACCGCTCCGCGACCGCCAACTTCGACGCCAACTCGACCATCGGCAATCCCAACCTCGAGTATGAGAAAACCGTTCAGTACGAGCTGGGCGTCAACACCCAGATATCCCAGTTCGTGGTGATCGATGTCTCAGGTTACTACAAGGATCAGTACGACCTGATCTCCACATCCGACGAGCGCTGGAAAAACCTGACCCTCGACCGCTACGTGAACCTGGACTACGGACGGATGAGAGGCTTTGAGTTCTCGATCGAAAAGCGGCCCGCTCATCACTACGCGTTGACCTTCAACTACGATTACAGTTACGCCTACGGCAAGGCCTCGGATCAACACGCCAACCGCGATGCAAGGCTGAACAACGTTCCCTACAACTGGGACGAACACCCGCTCAACTGGGACGAAACACACAAAATCAACGCTTACATGACGATTCTCTACGCCCAGGGCGAGCATCCGAGAATCCTCGGCATGGTCATGCCTGACGACTGGATGCTGACACTGCAGTGGGAGTTCGGCTCGGGGCTGCCTTACACGCCGTCCAAATACCTGGTCGGCATCGACAACCAGAACCTGGTGCTGCCGAATTCGAAGAGGCTGCCGTGGCACGAAAACACCACGCTCAAGTTCGAGAAGTACTATACTGTCGGTAAGATGTCCGAGAACCGTCTGTTCTTCGGATTCACCGTCTCCAACCTGTTCAACAAGCGCAATATAAACGCGGTATACACACAGACCGGCACCCCTGACAAGGCTGTCAATCCGCTCAATCCCGAATACAACCCGTTTGAGAACAGCGCGGATTACGACGCCAATCCGCGCAATATCGGGGCGGGCAGAAATGTGCTCTTCCGTATCGGGATAACATTTTAATACCGCCGGGCCCTTCAGGTTACAGGGCGGGAAATCACTGGACAATGAATAGGTGGAGTTAATCATCAGCATTATAAACGCCAGCAACATGACAAATCGACACCAATCAGGAGGAGCCGTTAAACCGGCGGCACTTCTCCTTTTCCTGGCGGTTCTGCTTGCCCTTGTCGGCTGCGAAAGCTCCAAGTCGCCGACGGAAGCAGTCTTTCGCGGCAATCCCATCGAGGGCGAGCTGACAGGCGTGCTTGGGCTCGACGGCAGCCCCTACCTGGCTGTTGACACGTTGACGGTTCCCGCCGGTTCACAGCTTGTCATACAGCCGGGAGTGGAACTGCGCTTCGAACCGGGCATCCCCTTCGAGGTCTACGGCACGATCACCGCGGAGGGGACTGAAGCAGCGCCGATCACGTTCACATCCGGGCTTGTATATCCGGATCGCGGCGACTGGGACGGCATCTGGCTGATCGACGCCGATCCGGCGAGCCGGTTTGAATACTGCTATTTCCTGTTCGGCGCCAAGTACGGGCGTCGCTACCATTACCGGATCAACGAGGATCAAATCGACAGCACGCTCTGGGAATACGGATCGGTGACCTGCATCCGCAGCAGCCCCGGCATCAGCCGCTGCTGGTTTCTTTCGGGCGGCTTCCACGGGCTGTACTGCGACACCAGCGCCAACCCGTTGCTCGAGAACAGCATCTTCTACGACAACGCCGGGCACGGCATCTACGTCTCCCCGACTGCCGATCCGCAGATCCGTTACAATATCATCGTCGAAAACGATGATTACGGTCTGTTCTGCAACCAGGAGGACAACAACCCGCGCCCCGATATCCAGTTGGACTATAACATCGTCTGGTCAAACTTCTCCGGCGAGTTCAACCAGCTCGCACCCACCCTGCTTGGACGGGTGGTGCAGCAAAACGGCAACCTCGACAGTTGCGACTACCGCTACAACCTGCGCCTGAATCCGTCTTTCAAGGACCCGGCGGACTGGGACTTTGATCTCAACCCCTGTTCCGCGGCGATCGATGCCGGCCCGGAGGATCCGGCGGTCCGCGACCCCGACGGAACGCGGATCGAGCTCGGGATCTATCCCTACCAGTACCGGCCGGGAGAAATCAGACGGCTCCTGACGGTCAGCGCTCTCGAGAGTGCACGCAGCCCGTATTACATGAGTTGTGACGTGCTGTTGCCCGCCGGTAATTCGCTGACCATAGAGCCGGGCGTGGAGATCCTCGTTGAAGGCAGGTTCCTGTTCCGAGCGCTCGGCAGGCTCATGTCGAACGGCACCTCCGACCAGCCGGTGACGTTCCGATCCAACGCCGACCAACCCGGTCTGGGCGACTGGATAGGTCTGACTTTTGAGGCCGGCGGCGACGAAGGAACGGTACTCAGGTATACAACCATCGCCAACGCCAACACGGCGATCTATCTCAACCAGCGGGATGCGATAATTGACCACTGTATTATCGAGGACAGTGATTCATACGGGATCTACTGCGACGATTTCTCCGCGCCGACGATCACCGACTGCACGCTGCGAAACAACTACTTCGTCGGCATCCTCTGCAAATACAACAGTGCGCCGACAATCAGTCGCTGCACGATAAGCGGCGGCGCCGGCTACGGCATCCACGCCCTCGAACGGTCGAGACCCACGGTCACCAACAACATCATCAGCGGGGTCGCCACGACGGGCATCCGCCTTGAGAACCTGTCGAACGCCAGTATCATCAACAATACAATCGCCCTGAACGGCTATTTCGGCATCTTCTGCAAGAACAACTCCTCGCCCGACATCAGGAACAACATCTTCTTCCGAAACGGCACGGAGTTGCGCGGCGGCACCGGCATTCTGGCTGAACAGACTTCACTCCCGACCATAGAATACAACTGTTTCTGGGGACATCCCATCAGCGCGGTGAACGTGTCCGACGACACGACATTCACCGCGACAAACATCCAGGAGGATCCTCGGTTTGTCGATTACGAAGCCGGTGATTTCCACCTGATGGAAGGCTCACCCTGCCTGACGTCAGGCGATCCCGGCATCGACCGGCATATGGGGGCATACGGCGGACCGCAGGCGGGGGAATAGATCCAAGTGTGGTCATTATGAATCCCAGAAGGGTCATTCTGAATTCAAAAAGGGTCATTCTGAATTCAAAAAGGGTCATTCTGAACGAAGTGAAGAATCTCAATCTGAATCGTGGTTAAAGCGATAGTTTCCTGTCAGGCGAGGACAACTTGCATCAATATGAACTCAGGTGTAACGTGAAGAAAAGCATAACCGTGAAGCTTCGGACATACATTTCAGCGGCGATCAGCCTCGGGCTGATGGTGTCGCTGTGCCTGATGCCGGGACGTTCTCAGGCTGCGCTGGACGAACCGGCTGTCATTGAGGGCAAGGACCGCGGACCGGTGCGGACATCGGTTTCCCAGATCAATTCGTACAACCGGATCCACCGACGTTCCAGCATCTACCTGAACATCACCAACTGGGGTTATTTCGGCAACGACGGCGAATCCCGCCGGGATGCCATGGACGACCCCTGCAGACCCGGAGAATGGGCGCCGCAGATGGAGTACCCGGGCGGTTCCCTGATTCAGTACCTTTTCATGGGATCGCTCTGGCTGGGCGCCCTGATCCGAGCCGAAGGGTATGAATATCCGCGCGTCTCGGTGGGGATGGACGGCTGGCTGTCCACCCACGAGTTCTGGCCCGGCGAGGGTGACCTGCACAGCCTGGATAACGGTATCGTCGAAAGGACGACGCTGCCGCTCGATTACGACTGCCTGGGCAATTACATCGGCGCATTCCACGATTCGGCCGTTTCCGAGCAGGATTTCGTCTGCTCCTACGCGGATACGCTGACCGAGGACCTCTTCGTCGACGATGACGCGATCGACGGCCCGCACAATCCGCTGGGGATAAAGATCACCCAGAAATCGTACGCCTGGACCTATAACTATGCGTCGAACTTCATCATCATCGACTGGGAGATCGAGAATATCGCCGGCAACTACCTGAAGAACCTGTACGTCGGGCTGTACATAGACGCCGACGTCGGCAAAAAGGGCAACACCGAGCGGCACACCGACGATATAACCGGCTTCCAGAAGTGGTATTATTACGAGACCGAGACAGGCATCGATTCTTCGGTGATCAACACGGCCTGGATTGCGGACAACGACGGAAGACGACAGGACGTGTCCTCGGGAACAAATTTCGAAGCGCCCGCGGTGGCGGGAGTGCGCGTGGTGCGGGCGCCGAATCCGAAACTGAGGACATCGTACAACTGGTGGATATCCAACGGCAACCCGGACCTCGATTTCGGCCCCGCCTGGAAGGATGACGGAGCGCCCGCCGCCTGGACGGATATCTACGGCACGCCGATGGGTGACGTAAAAAAATACTTCATACTCTCCAACCGCGAATTCGACTACGACCAGGTTTACGTCAGGGATCCGGAATACATCCGCTCTCATCCACAGGAGTTCCGCCACCGCTGGACCCACGAAGTCCAGGAGACTCATGAATGGAAGATCCCGGGCGAAGATGATGCGACGCCGCAGGACCTGGTTGACAACCTCGCCAACGGCTTCGACACCCGCTACCTGCTCTCCTGGGGACCGCTGGGCATATTCGATCACATCGACAACCAGGGGAATCGCATCTATCGCCTGAACCCGGGCGAGAAGTTCTCCATGACCATCGGCCTGGTCGCCGGTGACAACTTTCACGATCCCAACAACGTTCAGCCGACCGACGAGGTGATAGACCCGGAGCTGTTCAACTTCACCAGCCTGCGCTACAACTCCGACTGGGCGGCAAGGGTTTACGACAACCCGATGATAGACACCCCCGTCTATGACTGGGGCGAAGATCACCTCCCCGGCACCGGCGATCCGGGAGAGGGTGACGGCGTACTGGACACCGGCGACGGCTGGTACGGTGAGGACACGGGGAACGACGGACTCTACGGGCTTGACGTCGGGGATGTATGCTATGTCTGGGTGGGCGGTGAACGCGTCGAACGGATATACCCGGGACCCGATCCCGACGGCTCGGAGAACGACAGCCACTTGAGCCAGTTTGAAGATTCTCAACCGCGCCCGGAATTCCTCGAATATACGATGCTGAACGGGATGCTCGACTGGGGTGACGGGGTTCCCGATTTCAAGGGACCGCCGCCGCCGCCGGCGCCCAATCTCGAACAGATCACGGCGCCGACCAGGATACGGATCAATCCGGATTCGTCTATCTACATCGACGAGGATTTCCTTGAGAGAAACATCGTTCTGAGCTGGCACCGGAAGCCGTCGGAAAATCCTGAATACAAGGATCCCTTTTCCCGTGAATGGGACTTCGAGGGATACAGGATCTACGTTTCCAACAACAATCTTGAACGCGATTTCGCCCTTCTGGACGAATTCGACCGCCTCGACTGGGCGATGTACAGCGGGAAGGATTCACTCGCTTCCCGACCGGTCTCGGATCCTTCCGACCTTCCCCCAACGGATAATTATGAAGGCGTGCGCGTCTACCGCCGGGAGGTCGGCAATAATGTCGGCTTCTTCGGACATTCCGACCTGATACTGGACACACTGTCCAATCCCGACGAGGAGGACGGCGACTATTATTACATCGTCAGGGACGCTCATCCGCTCATTCCGAAGTACTATTCGGTGACCTCGTTCGACTACGGCGATTACAAGACCGGCACCGAATCGCTGGAATCAGCCAAGATCGCCAACTCGATCTACGTGGCGCCGTCGGGAAACCAGCGCAAACCGGTCGCCGTCTGCCCCAATCCCTACCGGGCAAATGCCGACTATACGGCTGCGCACGGCGGCGTATCGTGGGAAAACCGGGACGACGGCACGGACGAGTTCTTCCCGCAGACAGACAGGCGGCTCTATTTCTACAACCTGCCGACCCACTGCCTGATCAGGATATACACCGTTTCAGGCGACCTTGTCGACATCGTTCCCCACAATATAGAGGGGGATGTCATCACCGGCTGGGACGACGATTTCGCCGAACCGTGGGATCTTAATTCGCGCAATCATCAGCAGGTAGTGTCGGGAATGTACCTGTTCACAGTGGAGGCGTGTGACGAGAACGGCAAGGGCAAGGATGATATCGAGGTCGGTAAATTTGTTGTAATCAGATAGTATAGCTGATATACAATCAGGCATGTAAGTTTATGTGCAGGAACAGCTTGCCGAGCCCTGACCTGTTTGAAGGTTCGACAGGCATGTCCCCGCGGGAGCGGGGATCGACCCAAACGCGGTTACAGCTTCATGTCAGTCTATTAACGCGACTACGCACAAGTTGGTAAAAACACTGAGGGGGTATTAACTTAGTAACGATAAAGCCAATCCGTCATTGCGAGGAACGTAGTGGTAAAGCCAATCCGTCATTGCGAGGAACGTAGTGGTAAAGCCAATCCGTCATTGCGAGGAACGTAGTGACGAAGCAATCTCCTCATAGTAAGCTATTGAGATTGCTTCGCTTCGCTCGCAATGACAACATGTTTACAACGCTGTAAAACTATAATCGCTACTTAGTTAACACTCTCAAAACACTTTATAGAGACATCAACGCTTTTTTATACTCGGAGAGGACCGATGGATCGTCTTAAGTGGCTTGCTTTCGCCATTGTCTTTCTTCTTCCCCTTTCCGGTTTCGGTCAGGCAAAGGTCGGTACCGCCGGGATGCAGTTTCTGAAGGTCGGTATCAGCGCGCGCGCGGTTGGAATGGGCGAGGCTTTCACCGCGGTCGCCAATGACGCCTCCGCCATGTACTACAATCCGGGCGGGTTGATTCAGCTCACCAAACCACAGGCGACCTTCACGCTGATCGACTACCCCGCCGACCTCAAGTTCATCTACATCGGCGGCGTGATGCCCTCGCCGCGCACAAACGGCGTGATCGGTGTGCATCTGACTTCGCTCTTCAGCGATGACATGATCGAAACCACGCCGGAGATGCCTTACGGAACGGGGAGAACCTTCACCGCCAGCGACCTCGCGGCAGGATTGGTATACTGCCAGCGGCTAACGGATAAATTCTCGGTGGGGATCTCCGCCAAATATCTCAACGAGCGGCTGGCTGACGCTTCCGCCGCGGGCTGGAGCGCCGACGTGGGCACGTTTTACAGTACCGGCTGGAAGCGGATCAATATCGGCATGGTGATCCAGCACTTCGGCGCGGATATGAACTTCAAAAACTCGCCCTTTCCGTTGCCGATCAACTTCAAGTTCGGGGCTTCAATCGTCGCCGTTGAGAGAGCCTCCTGGATGCTGCTCCTGGCAGGCGAATTCGTACATCCGAACGACAATGTTGAGATATACAACCTCGGCGCCGAGTTCGAATATATGAGGATGTTCAGTGTCCGTTTCGGCAAGCGGATAAACGGCCTGGTGCGCGATTCCTGGCTGGATTATCAGGAGGACACTCAGAAGAATCCTTTCCTCGAATATCCTCTTCTGGAGAGGGATTACGACGGCAATCTCTCGCTGGTGCTGGACGGCATCTCGTTCGGGGCCGGGTTCAGGATTCCCGAAGCCGGTGTGAACATCGACTATGCCTGGGCGGGACTGGGAACGCTGGGAGGCGTACACAGGTTCACCATCGGTTACATGTTGAGTGGATTGTTCCATTAGAATTTCATCCCTGCGGTGTCGGGATGGAGACTCACTGGCAGTCAGGATAATAGCTGCTCCTGCTGCAGAGTTCTTTCATTATGAGGTTAGAGGGTGAAGAAACCTAAGAATCAGAAATCGCTCCGGTTATATGTTACGCTCATCAGCGTATTCTTCTGCGTCCTGCAGACGCAGGCGATCGAAGTCAGCGGTCTCTTGTCCGGCGGGACATGGACGATTGAAGACAGTCCGGTCATCGTTGAGGACAACATCCAACTGCCACAGGATGCGGAGCTGACCATCGAACCCGGGGTGAGGGTCGAATTCAACGGACCTTACAGCTTCCTGATTGAGGGCAGGCTGAGAGCGCTGGGAGACAGCCTGAACCGGATCGCGTTCAGCGCCGGACAACCCGACGTGGACAGCCTGCGCTGGCGGGGACTGCGCTTTGTCAACGCCCGGCGCGGCAGCGTTCTTCGCTTCTGCGACGTTCAACACGGCTGGGCGCGCGGCGACTGGCCGGAGAACTGCGGAGGCGGCATTTACATCGAAGGATGTTCACCCGAAATCAGGCGGTGTACAATCTCCGACAACCGCGCCGACCACGACGGCGGAGGCATCTACGCAATGTTCTCAACCTCACTCATCCATAATAATCTGATTGTGGGCAACTACGCGGGAAATTTCGGCGGCGGTTTCTTCATCTCCTACGCTGAACCGAATATACTTAATTGCACAGTGGCGCTGGACACCGCACTTCACTGGGGAGGCGGTCTCTTTGTCGGCAGCGAGGGTTCGCCGCGGATCAACAACTGCATCGTCGCCTATAACGAAGACGATCTGGAAGCCTGGGCGGGGCATGACGCCGGTGGCACCTATTTCTCGAACATAGCCACCGCCCGGTCATCATCGCCCGTCGTAACGTTCACCTGCGCGCCTCATCCGACGGATCCCTACCCGGGGCAGGGCAACATCTTCCAGGAGCCGGAATTCATAAGCCTGAACCCGGATTCCGGGTATGACTTCCACCTCCAGCTCTCCTCGCCGTGCATCGACGCCGGAGACCCGATGATGAATCCCGGTGATGAACCGGACGTGCTGATCAATCGAATCAATATGGGCGCTTACGGCGGAACGGAGGAAGCGGCGCTGTCGGTGCCGGTGATCTACATCCTCAACTATGACATCAGCCTCCCGCTTGAATACGGCAGCATCAGAATCAATTCGCAGTCGACCAAGGAAATGACCATCGAGAATCACGGTCACTACCGGCTGTTTATCTATGATTTCGCGTTCAACACAGCCGCGTATTTCCCGGATTCACTGGAAGTCGACCAGCAGCTTGTTCCGGAGTATGCCGTCGCGCCCATCGAACCGGGGGAGAGCGCTAAGTACAACGTAAACTTCAAGCCGACCGAGCTCATCGATTTCCAGGATACGCTGCGGGTGATATCCAATGATACCCTCCAGGATGTTCCCTTCATCGTCCTGACCGGAGCCGGCATCGATCCGGTGGCGGTGATCAACGGTTCCGTTCTCGACTTCGGTGACCGGCAGATCGACAGCTCACACGACAGTCTTCTCTACGTACGCAACGAGGGCAGCAGCGACCTGCTGATAACCTCCCTGCGCATACAGGGTGAAGGCTTCAGTGCGACGACCGAGGATAATCTCTCCATCAGCCCCGGCGATTCCGGCAGGATCGATGTAACGTTTACGCCGATTTCTCCGGAGAACTACGAGGCTCTCCTGACCGTCAACAACAACGATATCGCACTGAATCTTCCGCTCAGAGGCAAGGGCTCCGGACCGAAGATGGCCGTCGAATCCGACACGCTGTTTATGGGCTACGTTTACGCGGGCGGCGACACCGCCACCTATACCGTTGGCATCAGTAACCGGGGCGCGGATGTACTGCGGGTTGACAACGCCCGCCTGACCGATCCGGCGTTTTCGGTGACCATACCGAACGGTGTGCTGGAGGTTCCGGCCGACAGCACCGCTCAACTGGCGGTCAACTTCCATCCGCCCCGGCCCGATGAAGATTTCACTGACCTGCTGATTATCTCCGGCGAAAACTACCCGCTGCCCGACACCGTCGAGTTGAGCGGGCGCGGCATGACGGAGCCCGGAGAATACGTGTTCGGAGATGTCGGCGGCAGAACCTGGGAATGGTCGGATGACCACCCTGATTATATCGTGCTCGATTCGGTCTATGTGCCGCCTCACGAACGGCTTAGGATTATGAAGGGAGCCCGCATACTCTTCGAACCGAACGCGTTCATGCAGGTCGATGGCGAGCTCAGAGCGGTCGGGCTTCCCGACGATTCGATCAGTTTCCTCCCGAGGGATCTGTCCGGCACCGATGAAGCGCGTTGGGGCGGTCTCTTTCTGACTTTCGAAGACGCCACACGGATGTCCTACTGCCGGGTTCGAGGCAGCCGCGGCGGCATCCGCATCCGCGAGGCTTCACCGCTGATTCAGTTCTGCACCATCGCCGACAATCAGGATACCACCGACGGCGGCGGTATCTACTTCGAGAACTCCGGCGCCCGGATCGCCGGTTGCGTGATAGAGCAAAATGCGGCTCGTAACGGCGGCGGCATGTATATCCTCAACTCCAAGCCGACCATCACCAACTGTATCATCCGCAACAACCGGGCCGAGATCGACGGCAGCGCGGCGGCGCTGCGCTTTCAAGCCGGCGCACTGCTGCAGAGTTGCCTGTTCCACGATAATGTCGGAGGCGCGGCGATCAGCGTACGGGAACATTCGTCGCCGAGACTGATCAATACCACCATCGCCGACAACGAGGGCGGTGGGGTCGGCGCGGCGATCAGGAGTATCCCCGTGCTGATCAACACAATCCTGTGGAACAACGGCGCGGAGGAGCTCCGTCTCGACCCGTCATCGAACGCCCTGGTTTCCTACTGCGACGTTGAGGACGGTTTCGAGGGTACGAACAACCTGGACACGGATCCCCTTTTCGACCATGCAGCGGGCAGTTACCGGCTCTCGCAGGATTCGCCGCTCATCGATATGGGCAACCCTGAAGCGTCATACCGCGACCACTTTATCCCGCCCTCACTGGGAAGCGACCGCTGTGATATCGGCGCATACGGCGGTCCCCTGGGCGGAAGCTGGACGATCTCGGACGTCTCGATCACCCTGTTCCAGAACCCGGCCTTCCCGCACTGGATCGACATATTCGTCACCAGTCTGGACGGCTTCCAGGACGCGCCGTTATGCTCACTGGAGCTGGGAGAAAACCCGGGCGAAGCGGTGTTGCTGAGCCCCAACCCGGGCGATGCTTTCACGTACATGGGAAGCTACGAAGCCCGGTACGGCGGCACCCTGTTTATCACGGTCGACGCCACGCTGACGGGCGGCGGTCACCAGAGAGTCAGCCGGTCGTATGAATTGAATGTGATCGGCGTGGACGGGGGAACCATCCGAATCGCGGGAATTCAGGGCGCCGTTGTTATACCGCCGGGATGTTGCGACAGGACCATGACGCTGCTGACCGGCTTCGAAACCTTCCCGCTTAAGCCTTCCGACGGCAGGATCTTCCTCTCGCCGCTGCTGTTCATCAGCGGACTGGATCAACCGTTGAAAAATCCGGTTTACCTGAAACTCGACTTCAACACGGACGGCTGGTCGGATCAGGAACGAAGCGGGCTCGGCATTTACCGCTTCACCGACGGGGATTGGACGCGGTTGCCGGGAGGTTATGAAAGCGGGCAGATCACGGGACTTATCGATCGGGGCGGGTGGTTCGCTGTGGCCTGGAGTGACATCTCTTCACCAACTGAGGTTAAGCCTCTCCCCGGCAGCGCTGAGCTGATCAATGCATATCCGAATCCCTTCAACCAGAAGGTGACAATTAAGTTCAGTCTGACGGAGAGAACCAGGGTGCATCTTGCCGTCTATGATCTTGCCGGCAGGCGGGTCGCCAACCTTATCAATGGTTCACTTGATGCCGGTGTGCACATGGCGGTCTGGGATGGCCACAGTAACGACGGGGCTCTTCTGCCGAGCGGTATTTACTGCGCCAGGCTGGGGGACGAGCGCGGTACTCATCTGGTTAAGTTGCTGCTCCTGCGCTGAGTAAATGATAACAGAAACCTGACGGATAAACCATGTCGTTTGACAGAATTACGATTTTCCTAATGGTTCTCGGACTGATGGTGATCGCCATCGGTTGCGGCGAAGACGGGGGACCATCGGGGCCCGAAGTCACCGCCGAGAGCCTGGTCGAGGATGGATGGGAGCTTTTCGCGGCGGAGGAGTACGAAGCCGCGCTCGACCTCTTCCTCGACGCCACAGAGAAGAATCACAACTACAGCGATGCTTACAACGGCGCCGGCTGGTGTTCAGGCAAAATTCCCGGTCTGTTGAGCGAGGCTTCCAATCATTTTGCACGGAGCTTCGGCCTGGATACAACACGATACGACGCGCTGGGCGGATGGACGTTTGTCGTCTATCAGTCCGGTCAATGGGATGCAGCCATCGGTAAAGCCGATTCGCTCCTGCATCGTCGACCGGTATGGCAGTTCCTCCGCCAGCCTTCCATTGACTTTCACGACATCTGGCTGGTTGAGGCATCAGCATATTGTCATCTCGGGAATTACGACCGGGCGCTTGAAATCATCATTGAACACTTGAACAATTCATTCGACGCCGATCCGTCGACTCCGGCGGGACGGCGGGAAATACTGGATGAAATCGAAAGATTGGGCAGAGTCTATGGCTGAACAGGCTGCGAACAGACGGGGAAGCGCCGAATTGAAAACCGCTATCCTCGCATTTCTGATCGTCATCGCCACCCTCATCGGCGGTTGCGACAGCTTCTTCGGCAACATGGAGGGTGACATGTCCGCCAACCAGTTGCCGATAGTGGAATTCGCCAACGTTCCCGCAGAGCGAGATACGTTTTCATACGCACCGGTGATCTACTGGAAGGGACGCGATATCGACGGTTTCGTCGAAAAATACGCCTATGCGGATGTAATCGATTCAGCGGCGCTGCTCGATCCCGTCTATTACATCGATTTCATTCCCGAGGAGACCTGGGTGGAGACGGAAGCCACTTCCGACACGGTATACCTGTTGACCGAAACCGGTGAAGTAACGGAGCATGTCTTTTATCTTAAGTGTTTCGACGATAAAGAGGCTGAGTCGGAGGTCATTTTCCGGTCGTTTTACCGCTCAAATCAACCGCCTTACGTACCCTTGATCAAGTGGTGGGAAGATGCCGACACCAGCTACCATCACGATATATCAGTCCCCGACACGCTGTACTGCCTCGACGAGATCACGGACACCTGGCCCGGACTGGGCTTCAGTTGGAAGTCTTCAGACCCCGATGACCGCGACCTGTACACCATCCCGTTGCAGTTCAGGTACTACCTGGAGAAGGTGCCGCATGACACCATCTGGCAATGGGTCTCTCAGGGATGGTCCAACACCCAGGAGATCCAGTTCGCCGACCTTGAAACCGGGCACTATGTCTTCACCGTCTGGGCGCGGGATGATGGTCTGGAGTTGTCCGAACGACCCGCAACGGCGACGTTTGACGTCTACAAGCCGAGCTTTGAACAACCACTGCTGCTGCTGAACATCACCAGGGAGGGTGATGACCTGACCGGGTTCGGCAACGTTATACCCGGAACGCAGATCGGCGAGCTCTACCAGCAACTCAGCCGGTATATCGGGAATGTCGAATACGTTCACATGCCCGACGAAGGGATCGAACCGTGGAAGTCGTTCCTGGGCAGATTTCGCCTGATTCTCCTCTTCTCGGAGAACTACGACAGGCCCAACGTGGATCTGGAAGCTCAGATCGGCGACTATGTGCGGATCGGCGGGCGACTGTGGGTGATCGGCTGTTTCCTCCGCAGAAACGAGTTTATCGGTCACGGCACCCTTAACCTGGCGAAATCTTCCTTCACTGATCCGCCCGCGCCATCCATCAGGCGACAGCCGGATTTCATGAGAGCGACTCCCGGGGTTGAAGGGATGCCCAGCCTGGACATCGATACAAGCAAGATAGCCGCCGTCAACGGAGCGCTCTATCCGCGATTCTGGGATTATCCCTTCCTGCCCGGCGTCGACATCATGGCCACCGGCGAGGGCGCGGAAACCGTGTATTACTTCACATCATACACGGATACGCTGAGCGGCGATGTCACGGATGACCTCGCCGAAGTGAAGGTGTTCGCCGACACGGTCTATTATCCCCCGACGCCGGTGGATTGCATCGTGAGAATGCCGATAAACAGAAGAATACTCAGCATATACAGGGTTGAAAACACGACCCGGGGCGTGATCGGTGAGGTGCAGAGCTGGGCAAACAACTCCTGGCATGCCGGCACTGATTTCGCCGCCATCGTGCGGGTAAGCTATCCCTACGGGGAACCGTGGTCGGTTGAGGACACCATCAGAGTGGATTATCGCTATCAGCCGACTTCGGAGATGCATCTTCGTCCCTGCGCGATCCGGTACGAAAAGTTGTCCTCACCCGCCGAAGGGCAGGGTCTTGAGCTGAGGTACCGCGTGGCAATATTCACCTTTCCTCTTTACTACCTGGACAACAGCGTGACCGCCGACGGCGAAGGAAGGGTTACAACCATGTTCCATAACATGTTGGACTGGTTTTACCAGATGGAAGCTCATTAAATAATCCAATTACTACGGAAGGTCCAATCTTTATCTCAATCCGAAATTAAACCGATGCGCCGCAAGGAAGCATTGGTTCTGATCGTGATCTGCGTCCTCTATCTGGTTCTCTGGTGGTTTTTGCCCAAGCCGTCATTCTGGGGGCTGGACAACGGATTTAAATATCAGGGTGCGCGCGCCTTCGCTGAAACCGGACAGATCAGAGTCGCTTATACCGGAGCCGATTTCGATCCCCAGGGCGGTTACAGACCGATGGTGTTCCCCTACGGTGTGATGAGCGGGAATGCCCAGATCCCTGTTTTCTCAGTTTTATTCATGGTTTTGGGCGGCTTTCTGATCAACCTGATGGGGGCGGTCGGACCATATCTGTTGCCGCTTATCGGTGGCTGGGGATGCTTGTTGGCGGGATGGTTCATGTGGGTCCGGCTCCGACCCGGTCTCGATGGCAGGATGTTCCTCATCATGCTCGGTCTGGGCTCCCCCCTCCTGTTTTACAGCCTTACCCTGTGGGAACATTCCCTGTCCATGGTGTTCGTGATTCTATCGTTTGTATTCCTCATCCAGACACGGGAACTGTCGGATGACGAAGATCCGAGAACATGGGAGGTGACCCTTGCCGGATTCCTCATCGCACTGGCGACAGCCTTCAGAACCGAGTCGATCGTCTGGGTTGGTATTCCGATCTTCTTCTGGCGTGCCACCGACCGAAGCCTGCTGGATATCGGGCGCTATCTGATCGGGTTTCTCGCCGGGATGGGCGGCTTGATAGTGCTGAACAACTGGGCGACCGATTCACTGCTCCCGCTGCATATCATGAGCAATTTCAAGGTCAACCAGGTACTGAACTACAAGGACCTGTTCACCTCCCGCCTGTTTAACTTGTATATTATTTCAGCACAGGGCTTCAAGGACGTCTATCTCTCTGTTTTGCTGCTTATACCGCTGGTGTTGACAGTATTCTGGCGGGGATGGCGATTGGAAAAGGATTGGGGCTATTATCTGGCAGCGGGAGTGCTGGTTGTCTGGTCCATCTACTTCTTCACCATGAAGGGCGTGAGTAATTACGCCTCGTATACCATTCATACCGGTGGAATATTCTGGGTGATACCTTTCTCCGTGCTGGCGCTGATGCCGATCAAGAGCAGGAAGATAGAGCGTTACTGGGGCTTGTTCTGGTTGAGTCCTCTGATATATTTTGTGATTGTAAGCGCCTTTGCACCGACGTTGCGAGGCGTACACTGGGGACCGCGCTTTGTGATTCAGGCCGTCCCGTTCATGCTGCTGACTGCCAGCGTGCGAGGGCAGCGATGGTGGAATCATTATTCGATAACCAAGCCCCTGATTATTCTGTTGGTGCTTATATCGGTAATGAACCAGATATATTCGTACGACATCCTCTATAAGACCAGGCGCGCCAATCTCGAGCTCAACGAGTGGGCGGAAAACACCAGTCTCGAGCCGGCGCTGACGTCGATGTGGTGGCTGTCCGGGGATGTGTCGCTGCTGTCCGACCGCTACCCGTGGTACCTCACCGACACCAAGGGCAGAATCAACTTTGTGGTCGACGCGCTGCGCGACCGCGGGGTGAAAAAGTTCAATTTCTACGAACGCGAGCCTTATATAACGGACGATTTCTGGTTGAGCATCGGGACTGAACCGATCGGGGAGGATTATTTCCTGGACGGCGACGGCAGAACGCGGCGCAGGTGGTTTAAAATCCTCCGTTAGATATTCTGTTCAACATCTCCCTCGCCGGTCGATAGCCGGCATCCAGTTCGAGCGCTTCATTCAAATACCCTATAGCCGTTCTCCAATCACCGCGGGACGCCGCCGCCAGAGCCAGCCTGTGAAGCGGTCGCGGGTCGGATTCCAGCAGTTCCGCGGCTTTCCGATATTCTCTTTCCGCCTCAGAAAGATCACCTGATTGAAAAAGCCGGTCGCCGCTTTTCAACAGGACACGACCGGCGTTTATCCTCGCGTCGGCAAGATCGGGGTTGGCTTGACAGGCGCGCAGGTAGTGCGCACGCGCCCGGCCAAGATCGCCCCGGCTCTCCAGAATCACACCGAGGTTGTTCTCGGCCCTGGCGCTTGCCGGATTTAACTCCAACTCCCGCCTGAATTGCGCTTCGGCGCGCAGCGTATCCCCTGAGGCGAGCCAGGCGACGCCCGCGTTGAGATGAAGCTCCGGATAGTCCTGGTTTACCCGTGCGGCGGCTTTGTATTGTTCCAGCGCCGCCGTCGCCTTTCCAACCCGCAGCAGGGCGTTGCCGGCGACAAAATGCGCCTGAGCCGGGTTGTTGAAATTCTCACCGCCCCACGGCGGCAGAACCATCGCCCAACCGGCGGCGAGCAGAGTCAGATTAACCGCCAGACGCTTCCTCGACTTCAGCGCTTCCAGAACGGCGCATATCCCCGCGCCCGCAAGAACGGCAACCGCCGGCAGCAGCGGCATCCTGTAGCGCGAATTGACGAAGAAAAAGAGCAGCGATCCGCCGAAGATCAGGATGAAACCGACGACGATCCTGAGCGCGCTGTTTCGATGGTCGCGCGCCAGTCCGGCAAGCGCGAAGGGAAGCATCGTTCCGAGCGAAACCAGCAGCAGGATGCGTAGAAGCAGCGAGGCTTGAGCCGCCAGACTCAACGGTCGGTTGTTGCCGATCTCGCGGGCGTTGATTATGAGCGCCGATTTCTTCAGCATCAAATGCAGCCAGCCTACCGGATCGCGGCTTATCTCCCGCATGCCCATCCTCCAGAACCGCCGCGAGACGCCGGCTGAAGCAAGCTCTCCGCCCGCGTCCAGTTCGGCGATCCGCCGGGCATCGGAATCCGTCCATGACGCGCCGACGCCGGGCAGCTCCGAAGACCAGCCGTTGGCGCCGCGGACGTTGCCGATGTAAAAGTTGACGCCGCCCTGGGTCGAGACGGGAGCGAGGCTCCCTGACGCCAGGAAGTTGCCGACAATCACCGGTGCGAGAATCAGAATGAAGGCGCCTGTGTGGGCGAAGGAAACAGCCGGCGATGACCTGGCGCCCGGCTTGCCGCGGCGGGTTGCCGCCATGATC